>DASWNK010000131.1:0-7683 GCA_036399275.1 Bacteroidia bacterium
GAAGAAAGCGCAGAAATGATGTACCGATTGTTGATGTACGATGTGCAGATGTACAGATGGGATGAGGAGATCTCGAAACTAAAAATTGGAAGATTGAATTAATTCGTAACGAGAGCAAATCCCCTTTGAAGGGGGCAGGGGGATGATTTCATGGAGCCTATCCCAGCTTCCCTTCAAACACAAACATTCCATTGAATTGTGCCTTCAGGTCCGTTTCCTTTTTAAAAATTCCAAACACTGTTGAACCGCTGCCACTCATGGCTGCATATATAGCGCCTTGTGCATACAATTTTTCTTTAATGTTTTTTATCTCCGGAAACTGACGAAAAACAGAATCTTCAAAATCGTTATGAACAAATTCTTTCCATTGCTCTATAGGCAAATTCAAAATGTCATTTTCGAGTGAGCGCAAGGGAGCTTTCGGTTTCACACCACTGTATGCCTTTGCCGTATTAATATGAATGTTGGGATAAACCAAAACAATGTAATAACTACTGAGATCCAGCAGCATGGATTCGTACTGATCTCCTTTCCCTTCTGCAAAAGCGGGCTTGTTACTGATAAAGAAGGAACAATCGCTGCCCAGCTGACGGGCATAATGATGCATCTCTCCCCATGAAATCCCCAGCTCGAATTTATCATTCAGCAGCTTTATAAAAAATCCAGCATCGGCCGAACCGCCACCTAAGCCGGCGCCAATCGGAATATGCTTGTGCAGATGCACTTTCACATTTGGTAAAGGATATTGCTCTGCCACCAGATGATACGCAAAATAACAGAGGTTGTCGTTAGCATTACCCGGAATATCAATCCCGGAAAAGCTGAAAGTGATGGGAGCAGCAGAAGGATCTGTATTTTCAACTACTTCCAACGCATCACACAATCCCACAGGATAAAAAACACTTTCGAGGTTATGAAAACCATCATCGCGTTTTTCAATAATATTGAGCCCGATATTTATTTTAGCGTTAGGAAATGTGATCATGCTGCAAAGGTGTGAATAATTCAATAAAAAGAGCTTCCTCTGCCTGATTTATTTTAGATTTGGAAAAAACAAAACAAATGAACGTACGAGGCCTGTTTACAATCGTTATTAAAGTGCTGGGATTATTTATGCTGCCGGAAATATTTTCCATTGCCAACCAGTTTCTACAATCCTGGAGCGTATTTAATGGCGACAGGGATAGAATGTTTGTGAATGTAACGTATGTGGGTTTTGTTTTCGCAACCCTGGTACTATATATTCTTGTGCTTAGGCTAATGTTGTTCAGAACACATATTCTAGTAAACAAAATTACAACAACGGAGGACGATCTTGAAAGCGAGTTCAGCTCGTTTAAAATTCACCGGTCCACCGGTCTGATGATCTGCATTATTGTGGTCGGAGGTCTCACGCTGGTGGAACAGATCCCTAACCTGATCAAACACATTTACGTTTACAAACTGGAAACCAACGACTACAGCGACAATAGTTCGATCGGCGGCTTTCAATTCATTATTCTTTCGGGTGTAAAAGTATTGTTTGGCTTGTATTTGGTATTCAACAGTCGTTTCATTGTCAACCTCATAGAATACAAACAAAAACAACAGAGCCCTCCATCTCAGCCATTGCATCCTTCCGAAGGAGAGCACTCAAATTAGAAAGAAATCAAAACATGACGATTCTCATTTTTCCAGGATCCTGCTTTTCTTAATTTGCTAGTACAAATAGCAATATTATGGAATTTGATCTTCCTTTCAGCCAATCCCTTAGCACCGAAAAAATCCTTATTGAGCAAGGGCATAACAATGCTTTTATAGAAAACCTGCTCGCTCAGAAAGGTATTGATGCAGCGGTTATTGAAGAAATCATGAAGCAGGTAAAACACATTCGAAACGCTAAGCGAACCCGGACAGGGAGCCGCCTGGTGCTCATTGGCGTAATATTGTTAGGCATTGGATGCATCAGTTGTTTGTTATGCATGCCAACAGCAACGTTACGGGCTTTGCTTTGTATGGGCTTACTACAATAGGAGCAATTGTATTAATGACAGGATTAGGCTTGATCTTTAGTTGAATTAAAATCCGAAATATGATCATTGGATTGCTTTGAAAAGCTCCTCTGATGAAGCAAAAAGCAACAAAAATCACAATTCAGGCTTTTTTCGTATTTTAGCCCTCTCAAACAATAAAAGAATGAACTATTTAGATTTTGAAAAACCGATTGCCGAATTATATGAGCAATTAGAAAAGCTGGAACAAGTAGCTGAAAAGAGTGGTGTGGATGTTTCTAAGAACAAAGCAGAGATTGGAGAAAAGATCAAACAGGCCCGTGCCGATATATACAGCAAGCTTACACCCTGGCAGCGCGTGCAGGTTTCCCGTCATCCCGACAGGCCTTATACCTTAGCGTATATTGATTACATTACCGACGGCACCTTTATGGAGCTGCACGGCGACCGCACAGTTAAGGACGACAAAGCCATGGTAGGCGGTTTCGGAAGCATTGATGGCAAAACCGTTATGTTCATCGGGCAGCAAAAAGGAATCAATACCAAAATGCGCCAGATCCGTAACTTCGGAATGCCCAACCCTGAAGGATACCGAAAAGCGTTACGGTTGATGAAGCTTGCGGAAAAATTCAATAAGCCCATCGTTACATTAATTGACACTCCTGGTGCTTTTCCAGGTTTAGAAGCCGAAGAACGCGGACAAGGGGAAGCCATCGCACGTAACTTATTAGAAATGGCCCAGCTAAAAGTGCCGGTGATCTGTATCGTTATTGGTGAAGGAGCATCCGGCGGAGCACTGGGAATTGGTATAGGCGATAAAGTAATGATGCTGGAGAATACCTGGTACTCCGTAATTTCCCCTGAATCCTGCTCTTCGATTCTCTGGAGAAACTGGAACAATAAAGAACGTGCTGCTGAGGCATTAAAGCTTACGCCGGAAGACATGCTTGGCAATAAGCTGATCGATGGCATTGTTCCTGAACCATTGGGTGGCGCTCATACTGATCATGAAACAACTTTTAAAACCGTGAAAGCGGAAATCCTGAAACAATTAAGTTCCCTCGAAAAGCTGGATCCTAAAAAAAGAGTGGCTTTGCGCATCGACAAGTTCTGTGCAATGGGCGTAGTAAATGAAGAAGACTAAACACATATCACTTTTCCTCTGTGCTTTCTTTGTATTGATGTTTACCAACGTCCGTGCAAACAGAGTTGCGGACACCTTATATATTAATAGCGACACTCTTACCAAAGGCTTTCAATTTATTCACTTCTGTGGCTTTAATAATTCCCCGGTTTTCAGCGAGATCAATGCGAAGCTTTATGTTCAGACCGGAGATACCCTGGATCTTACCATCGTCAATAACGATACGCTGATTCATGATCTCACGGTCGACAATCAACTAACATCCGGAAATACAATCGCACCTTCCGATACAGCAATTTTTTCACTCAGCTTCAACAGCGAAGGCACTTATCGTTTTTACTCTTCTTACGCTTACGGGCAATTGCAAGGCGCTTCCGGGATGATCCTGGTTGGCTATCCTGGCAAGAAACATTTTTTCTGGAATTTATTTGATCAGGATTCCCTCTATTCTAAAAACGTTTCCCTTGGTTTGCAAACGGGCTTTTCTTCCACTTACAAGCCAGGTATCTTTACCATCAACAGTTTCAGCTATCCGCAAACATCCATGGATAAGTTCGGAAACGTGATGGCTAACGTGGGCGACAGCATTATTATTTCCATTGTAAATTCCGGGCACATGATCAGCACCCTGCATATGCATGGTTACCATTTTAAAATCATTCAAACAACCAAGGACCTTCAAAAGCTCAATTGGGTAAAGGATTCCGCGCCACTCGTTCCTTATGAAGCGATGACCATCCTGGTGGTTCCCGATAAGCCGGGAGAATATCCTGTGCACAATCACAACCTGATCTCGAATACAAATTATGGCATTTACCCGGGCGGCATGATGACTCACTTAATGATAGATCCATGAAAAAGCTTGTCCTTTCCTTCGTGATCATTTTGTATGCTGTCGCTCTCAAAGCACAGCAAAAACATTTTTACATGTTTTCCAAGATGAATGGAACGGTTACGCTGGAAGATGGCTCAACTACCGATTTCTGGGGCTACGGCTTTTATGTGCCCGCCTCTCCTAACCGTCCTTCACTCCCGGGCCCAACTCTTGTTGTTGACGAAGGCGATACCGTAAGCATCCATTTCAGAAACCTTTCCCCGGAAGAGCACACCATTCACTTACATGGTTTGGATGTGGATCAGGCCAACGACGGCGTGCCGCAAACTTCTTTTTCCGTTTCCTTTAACGATTCAACTACCTATACATTTGTCGCCACTCATACCGGCAGCTATTTATACCATTGCCATGTTGCTACCACGCTGCACCTTGCAATGGGAATGTATGGAATGATCGTGGTGAGAAACAAACCAAACCCTAACCAGGTCTTTGACTCGGGTCCGGGCTTTAATAAGGAATATTTATTCCTGGCTTCCGAAATGAACAGAGCCTGGAATAACAATGCAGTTTCACCTGGTCCATTCAATTTATATGTGGCTGACTATTTTATGATCAATGGCTTTTCGGGATCGCAGCTATTTCTTGATTCTGTAAATGTGATCAATGCACAGCCGAACGATTCTATCGTATTGCGATTGGCCAATATGGGTTATGGATTTGTCAACTATTCTTTTCCGGCCGGACTAAATGCTAAAGTAGTTATGTCCGATGGGCGTGAGCTCCCTGTGGCTTTCAGTACTGATACCTTACGCATTTATCCAGGCGAGCGCTACGAAGTGGTATTAAAACCAACTACGATGATCGTTGATTTTATTACAGTGAATTATCACAACTCCATTAATGAAACATACATGGGAACCAATTACATCGGGGTAAATGTCTATACATACTCCGTTGGAATGCAGGAAAACAATTCCGCTAACGGATTAAAGATCTATCCGAATCCAGCCAATGAGCTGATTTCTGTGCTCAATGAAAATCCGGGAACCCGGGAATTGATTATCTTTTCTCTTGATGGAAAAGTGGTATTGAAAAGCAGAATTGCGCAGGGAAACAACAATATTGATATCAGTTCACTCAGCAACGGAATGTATCTTGTAAAAAGCGGAAACACCTTTAGCCGCTTTGTGATTGCGAGGTAGGCTTAAGTTCAAAGTTGGAAAGTTTAAAGTTGTAGGCTTGGAAGGTTTTAAAGTTTAAAGTTCCAACCTACACAGATTCGTAAAATTCGTTTTTTATTATTCGTAACGGTATTTTGTAACCCTCACAGATTCGTTATTCGTCAATTCGTTATTCGCTGAACACCATTATTCGCCGAACACAAAATCAACCATTTTTTCCGGATTACTCAACTTTGCACTTTTACTCACATCATTCCAATATACATTTATCAGATTCGACTGCTCGGGAAAGCTTTCATAAAGCAATGCGTTATAAATGGCAACTGTTCCTTTGTCCTTAAAATCCTTCACTTCAAGATAACACCATACCACATCGCTCTCCACTTCAAACCCAACAAATTGAAGCTTCTGCAATTTCCCACCAACATTGATTCGAAAATTCTTCTCTAGGTAAGCATAAAGTAATTGCTCTGCTTCTTTATTTTTTTGAGAGCTGAGCAAGTCCGTTTTTTTTCCGCTATTCTTTTTTAACTCTGTTTCAAGATCATCAATAAATAGTTTGATGCTCACATCCAGCGTATGTTCTTTAGTATTTATATGCACTTCCGTAAGACCGAGATAATAACGGTGCAACGGCATAAACGAACAAAATACCAGGAAAAGAATTCCGGTTATAAAGATGAAGCGTGTTTTTTTATCGTTGAACATCTGCATTTGACAAATTTAATGAAATACCATAAGCGATCCTGACCATTCATCATATTTTGCTGGCACAAATAGGAGTTTTTTCTGTAGCTTTATTGAAATTATATCAATTGCTTTCGTATGAAAAAAATTACCCTTTGCCTTTTTGCATTTTCTTTAGTAAATGTAATCGCTTCGCAAAACATCCAAAACAACCCTAAGTCGAATCACGGCAATAAATTCGAGCAGCTGGGAACCATACTTCCCGGCGCTAACAATTTCCGTTCCGCTTCCGGCGCGCCAGGAAGTCAGTACTGGCAACAAAAAGCAGATTACGAAATCGATGCGTTCTTAAATGAAAAAACACTTAGTCTTGAAGGCAGCGAGCAAATCACCTATACCAACAATTCCCCCGATGCGCTTTCTTACCTCTGGTTACAGTTGGATGAAAACCAACATAACCCAACGAATGAATCCAACTATTTCGACGGCAGCAAGGTGAATCAGCCTGTAACGGATGTTCAGCTGGAAGGATTGGATGTAAAAAAACAATTGCAGGGACATGGCGTAAATATTCTTTCGGTTACGGATGCTGCAGGAAAAGAACTTCCTCATACCATCAATTTCACCATGATGCGCATCGATCTGCCACAGGTTTTAAAGTCCGGACAAAAATACATTTTCAAGATAAAATGGAATTATAAGATCCCGGAACGCATGAAGGTTGGAGGACGAGGAGGATACGAATATTTTGAAGAAGATGGCAACTCATTGTTTACCATCACACAGTGGTATCCACGCATGTGTGTTTATAATGATTATGGCGGATGGAACAACAAACAATTCACTGGTCGTGGAGAATTTGCACTGGCTTTCGGCGATTACAAAGTAAACATGACAGTTCCTGCCGATCACGTGATTGCCTCCACAGGAACCTGTATCAATTATCCGGAAATATTAAGCCCGGAACAGTTGGTAAAATGGAAGCAGGCACAAACTTCCGACAAACCCATTGAAATTGTAACACTGGAAGAAGCGAAACAAAAAGAAAAGAACCCGGACAAAACAAAACTAAAAACATGGCATTATACCGCAGAAAATGTACGTGACTTTGCCTGGGGAAGCTCCCGCAAGTTTGTATGGGATGCCATGGGCATTAAGCAAAACCAGAAAACGGTGATGTGTATGAGCTACTATGCAAAGGAAGCTTATCCTATCTATAACCGTTATTCCACCAAAACAATTGCGCACACCATAAAAACGTATTCAAAATACACGATCGATTATCCGTACCCTACTGCCATCAGCGTGGAAGCTGCCAACGGAATGGAATACCCGATGATCTGCTTTAACTACGGAAGAGCCGAAAAAGACGGAACCTATACCGAGCGACTGAAGTACGGAGTATTGGGTGTGATCATTCACGAGGTCGGTCATAACTTTTTTCCGATGATCATTAACAGCGATGAGCGCCAGTGGAGCTGGATGGATGAAGGACTGAATACGTTTGTACAATTCCTTACCGAACAGGAATTCGATAATAACTATCCATCTGCAAGAGGGCCGGCCCATAAAATTGTAGATTACATGAAATTGAGCAAAGATCAGCTGGAGCCGATCATGACTAACAGTGAGAACATCAATAATTTTGGAGCGAATGCTTATGGAAAACCAGCGACTGCTTTAAACATTTTGCGTGAAACAGTTATGGGAAGAGAGTTGTTCGACTTCGCCTTTAAACAATATGCTACGCGTTGGGCATTTAAACATCCAACACCAGCTGATTTTTATCGCACGATGGAAGATGCATCCGGGGTCGATCTTGACTGGTTCTGGAGAGGCTGGTTC
>DASWNK010000132.1:0-2568 GCA_036399275.1 Bacteroidia bacterium
AAAAAAGATACGGATGTGTGGGCATTGTAAAATAATTATGTTTCTATTGTCCCCACACAATTTGATATGACTTCGCATGATTCGATCAAGGCAATTGCAAAATGGAAACTTTAATTTAACAACATGAAAAATTTTAATTGGGATAGAACGTGGGTGGGACTGGCGATTGGAATAGCAACCCCAATTGTCGTTTATTCCTTGTATTATTTTTTGGTTTATGACACAGGTTTGCAGAAATTAAATGTGAGCTTGTGCATTGCGGCCAACCTGATCCCTTTTTATATCTATCAGAAAAAAGAAAAAAACAACGGTTTGAAAGGTGTTTTGATTTCCACGCTTATCTGGGCAGGCGTTCTCGTTTTTCTGAGTTTTTTTACCAATTATTTACGCATCGGCTAAATGAAGTATTACATCATAGCAGGAGAAGCTTCCGGTGATTTGCACGCCTCCAACCTGATGAGGGAGTTGAAGGTGTTGGATCCGTTGGCGCATTTCCGTTGCTGGGGTGGCGATCTGATGAAAGCGCAAGGCGCAGAACTGGTGAAGCATTATCGTGATCTTGCATTCATGGGTTTTACGGAAGTGATCATGAACCTTCGTACCATTTTTAAAAACATTGATTTTTGCAAAAAAGACCTGCTGGATAACAAGCCCGATGTTTTGATCTTAGTGGATTATCCCGGCTTCAACTTACGCATTGCCGAGTTTGCAAAGCTGAATGGAATAAAAGTGTTCTACTATATTTCACCGCAGGTGTGGGCCTGGAAGCAATCGCGCGTTCATAAGATCAAGAAGATCGTTGATAAAATGTTTGTGATCCTCCCTTTTGAAAAGGAGTTCTATGAACGCTTTGAATACAATGTTGATTTCGTCGGCCATCCATTGTTGGATGCTGTGGCCAATTATGCTGCCGAGCCGGATGCATTGTCCCTGGAAGTGGAAAAGCCACTGATCGCGTTGTTGCCTGGAAGCAGAAAGCAGGAGATTGCAACAATGCTCCCTTTAATGCTTTCGATGCGCAAACATTATCCTAAATATCAATTTGTTGTTGCAGGAGCACCTTCTCAAACGAAGGAATACTACCAGGAATTTATTGACCATGCGGATATTCAGATTGTTTTCGGAGAAACCTACCATCTATTAAAAAGAGCTGAAGCGGCATTGGTGACATCTGGTACTGCTACCTTGGAAACCGCCTTGTTTGGCATTCCGGAAGTGGTTTGCTACAAAGGCGGCAGGATCTCTTATGTAATTGCCAAGCAACTGATCAAAGTGAAATATATTTCGCTGGTGAATTTGATTATGGACAAAGAAATTGTAAAGGAACTTATTCAGAACGAATTGAATGAAACAAACCTGAAGCTGGAACTGGATAAATTATTAAAAACAGAAACTCGTAGTAAAATGTTGACGGATTATGCCGAATTGAAGCAGAAACTCGGTGGAGCCGGCGCTTCCAGAAAAACTGCCGGACTGATGATCGAATACCTGAAAGCTAAAACCTGATGAAAAGAATCTACTCCATAGTATTAGTTGTTTTAGTGCTCATCGGTAACAATCTGCATGCTTCATCCATCAATGTGCGTATTCTCACTACTAAAGTAATCACCTCTTTTATTTTTTCTCCCATCGCCGGTAGTTATAATGTATATGGCGATGGTCAGCTGCTGACTGATTCGGATGCTTCGGGTATTTTTCAGTTGATCATGGACGGTGATTCCATTGTTTTGAAAACATTCGAAAAAACGATCGGAAAATATGCCGGATTAAAAATGATCTCCAAACAACCGGATGGCGTCTTTAAAATAAAGTCGGTTATTCCTGAAAGTAAGGTCCGCACCTACGAAGATAATCTGGTAGTGGGTTTGACAGCAGATAAGAAACAATTTCTGCTGATCAACAAAGTGGAAATAGAAAAATACATCGGTGGAGTGGTTGAATCGGAGTCCGGCTCCAGAAGCAGTTCCGAATATTATAAGCTTCAGGCTATTCTGTGCCGAACCTATTTGCTTGCTCATATCAACCGGCATGTGCTGGAAGGTTTCCAGGTTTGTGATGATGTGCATTGCCAGGCATACCTTAACAGAACCATTGATGCGGATATTCAGAAAAGCGTGTATGATACAAAAGGCCTTGTGGTGGTAGATGATGACCTCAATCTGATCACTGCAGCTTTTCATTCCAATTGCGGGGGACAAACTGTGGCTTCTCAGGATGTGTGGGCTGTTTCCACTTCATATTTGAAATCTGTTAAAGATACCTTTTGTCTCAGTAAAACACATTCGCATTGGAAACGTTCTATTCCGCTGGAAGACTGGACAGCTTATCTTCAGTTGAAGCATAAATATCCGATCGAGGACAGTTTAAAATTCAATGGCGCAACGAATTTCAATCAGTTCAATGGCCGGGCGGTTTATTTTTCTGACAAAGATCTGAAGATTCCTCTAAAGACGATTCGTGCCGATTTTAAATTGAAGTCTACTTATTTTTCGGTGGAGCAGCAAGGCGAAACAATCGTTTTTAATGGACGTGGCTATGGACATGGTGTTGGTTTATGTCAGGAAGGTG
>DASWNK010000133.1:0-2763 GCA_036399275.1 Bacteroidia bacterium
GCTGGCCTTTGCCGCCTCTGAACTGTTGCTCAGAAACAATTCGCTGGCTGAATATAACAAGGAAGATATCGCTATAATCATCGCTAACAGTGCTTCTTCACTGGAGATTGATACCGAGCACCAGAACACGATATCAGATAAAAACAATTATTTCCCTAGTCCGGCTGTATTTGTTTATACCTTGCCAAATATTCTGATCGGTGAGATTGCCATCAGAAATAGTATAAAAGGAGAGAATACTTTCTTTATTTTTGATAAATTTGATGCTGATTTCATGGCTTCCTACATTGATTCACTTTTGAACAGCGGTAAAGCGGAATGCTGCATTACCGGATGGGTGGATTTTTATGAGAACAACTATGAAGCATTTTTATACACCGTAGAAAAGAAGCCGGGCGTATTAACGATAGAACACACAACTGAACAAATAAAACACTTACACAAATAAAAAAACAAACTATGGACGCATTAATTGACCAACTAAAAGGAGAGATCATTGAACAATTGAATCTGGAAGATCTTAAGAAAGAAGACATCGATAATGATGCACCTCTTTTCGGATCAGGCCTTGGCTTAGATTCTATTGATGCGTTGGAGCTGATCGTATTGTTGGAAAAAAACCATGGAATAAAAATCGCTAATCCGGCAGATGGCAAAAAGATCTTTGAATCTGTTCGTACGATGGCCGAATTTATTCAGGCAAA
The DNA here is from genome assembly GCA_036399275.1 of Bacteroidia bacterium. GTDB lineage: Bacteria > Bacteroidota > Bacteroidia > 2-12-FULL-35-15 > 2-12-FULL-35-15 > 2-12-FULL-35-15. The sequence continues at coordinate 705 of DASWNK010000133.1, forward strand.
TAAAAAGTAGTTCATTGGCTTGGTCGCTTCATCTGGAAGAAGAAATTCCGCTGAGCTATGACTAAAACTAATGACTATAGACTAACGAAACCAGATGTCTTCAAAAATTTACATAACCGGAATGGGCCTCATTTCCGCCATTGGAAACAATGTGCAGGAAAGCCTTGCTGCATTTGAAAATTTGCAGTCGGGAATTGGTGAGCTGAAAAATATCCGCAGCCGCCATAAAGACAATGTTCCTGTTGGTGAAGTAAAAGCCAGCAATGAGCAGCTCACGCTGATGGCTGGTCTAGAGCCGGAACAACAAAGCACCCGTACCGCTTTATTGGGCCTGGTTGCTGCGCGTGAAGCTGTTACGCATTCCGGAATTACAGATATGAAAGAATACCGAACCGGAATCATTTCCGCTACCAGTGTTGGTGGAATGGGAATGACCGAGGATCTCTGGTTTGATTATCTGGATACAGAAAAAAGCGGTCCATGGCTTAAATACATTGAAGCACACGAATGCGGCGACAGTACAGAATTTATTGCAGATGCCTTGGGAATCAAAGATTATTTATCAACGATCTCTACAGCCTGCTCCTCTTCTGCTAACGCCATTATGCTGGGCGCACGATTAATCAAACACGGAATTCTAGATCGCGTAGTTGTTGGCGGAACAGATTCCATGTCGCGCTTTACAATCAATGGCTTTATGACGTTGATGATTTTGGACAAAGAACCATGCAAGCCATTTGATGCTGAACGTAAAGGATTAAACCTGGGTGAAGGCGCAGGATTCATTGTAATCGAATCAGAAAAAGCAGCCAAAGGAAAAACCATTTATGCCGAGCTTTCGGGCTACGGGAATTCGAACGACGCCTACCATCAAACCGCTTCTTCCCCTGATGGAGCAGGCGCTTACATGGCAATGGAAAAAGCATTTAAAATAAGCGGCCTTAAGCCAGGCGACATTGATTACATCAATGCACATGGAACAGGTACCGCAATCAATGATCTTTCGGAAGGAACAGCAATTGACAGACTGTTTGACAGAAAGGTTCCAAGTATCAGTTCTACAAAGGCTTTCACAGGACATACACTGGGAGCATGTGCAGGAATTGAAGCCGTTTTTTCTATTCTGGCGATCAATCATAACATGATCTTCCCGAATTTGAATTACACGAATCAAATGTCAGAGCTGAGTTTCAGACCGACAACCACCTTAGAAAAAAACAAGAAGATAGATCATGTGCTGTCGAACTCATTTGGATTTGGGGGCAATACTTCTGCATTAATTTTTTCAAGACATCAGTAGTATATGGAAGCTTACATCAAAGGCATTGGCATTATCTCTCCTCAAAAAACATTTGATACCAGTGATTTCTTATCGGAAATAACAGAATACAGCACCAACTGCCTGGCTTGCATCGAGCCGTCCTACAAAGAATTCTTAAATCCTACGCTGGCCCGCAGAATGGCCCGTATCATTAAAATGAGTATCGCTGCATCCAGCGTTTGTTTTAAAGATTCGAATGTAGCCATGCCGGATGCAATCATGACAGGAACTGCATTAGGTTCCCTGGAAGACACAGAAAAATTTTTATTGGCAATTATAGAGAATGATGAGCAGTTCCTTACTCCTACTGCATTTATCCAGTCTACCCATAATACAGTAAGTGCACAAATAGCCTTGCAGCTGAAGTGCATGAATTATAACTTCACGTATGTTCACAAAGGATTCTCTTTCGAAAGCGCGGTGCTGGACGGATTGATGACTTTAGCAGAGGGAGAAGCGAAAAATGTATTGGTGGGCGGACATGATGAAATGACCGATAAATACTATCGCGTATGCGATCGCATCGGCTATTGGAAAAAGGAGACAGTTCCTACCATGGAATTGATCAACAGTAAAACCAACGGAAGCATTGCCGGTGAAGGTGCCGCTTTTTTCATGCTGAGCTCAGAAAAAGATGAAAAGAATTATGCGAAGCTCAGAGGAATTTCCACTATTTACAAGCCTGAAAGCAATGCGATGATTGAAAGCAGGATCAGCAGCTTCTTAAATGAGAAAGGT
>DASWNK010000134.1:0-17343 GCA_036399275.1 Bacteroidia bacterium
TGGCAAGGTATTCGACCAAAGCGGGTGATGTTCCGCTTCGCACACAGAAACGACCGCACCGGCATTCTTTTCAGTCATTAATCGCATTGCATTATCGATATCTTCTGCGGTTCTTAGAGGAGAAGTGGGCTGCAACAACACAATTAAATCAAACAGAATATTTTTTTCTTTATAAAAATTGATAGCATGAAAAATAACATCCATTGTTCCTGCCGTATCCGTTGCTAAGTTATCCGGCCGCACAAATGGAACTTCCGCCTTGTATTTTATAGCAATGGCAGCAATCGCTTCATCATCGGTCGTCACCAATACGGTTCCTTTAAATGCGGAATTTTGAGCAGCAAGGATGGTATGAGCTATCATAGGATCTTTTCCAAGCAAGCGGGTATTCTTACCCGGCAAACCTTTGCTCCCACCACGGGCAGGTATGATGTATAGAATTTTCATTAAAAATAAATGTGTTTAACATCTTCCTGCGCTTTGTAGAAATCTTCTACACGGCCTATGTCCAGCCAATATCCAAGAATCGGATAAGAAGAAAGCTTTTTCTTTTTTGCAATAACAGCTTCCATAAAATGAGTCGCATCAAAAGCATCGTTCAACGGAATTAAATCTATCAGCTCCTTTTTGAACAAATAGATTCCTGCATTAGAGTAATAAGTATAACGCGGCTTCTCATGAAAAGAAAGCACTTCGTTTGCATCGTTAATATCCATTACAGCATAAGGGACATCGATATGATAAGGAATTGTAGCAACCTGCATGTCGGCATTGGATTCAATAAATTTTGCATAGAAATCATGAAAGTCGATGTTGGTCAACAGATCAGAGTTCATAAGCAGGATCGTATTGTTTTTAAACTCTTTCACCAGCTTCACAGAACCAATTGTCCCCAGCGGTTTTTCTTCTTTCACAAAGTTTAAGCTAATATCTTCCAGGGCTTGTTGCTTCAAACCATCAATGATCTGGTCGGCTTTATAACCAACGGAAACATGAAAGTTGGTCACACCGAAGCTTGCAAGTCGTTCGATGTTGCGAAAAATGATGGGCTTATCGCCAACTTTCAACATCGGCTTAGGAATGTCATCGGTGAGCGGCTTTAATCGTTCACCTTTCCCTCCCGCCATCAACACAGCATCAGCGGGAATAATGGAGCGAACCTTTTCCAGATCAACCACACGCAAAATAATGCGGCTGGCATTTATTTCAGGAATAAAGCGAATTCCGGAATCTTTATACTGTTTTACTTTCCCGAAATTATCTTCCCCAACCACAAAGCATTTGCTATTCGTATTCATAAAATCAACAACCGGCGCATCAATCGTTAAGCCATTTAACAAGCCTCTTCGGATATCTCCGTCAGTAAGCGATCCTGTCAATTGCTTCTTTTCATTTACTATGAATACCGCAATATTAGGAATCGCCAATTCGTTGATCAGCTGCAAAGCTTCACGGGCGGAACCTTTTTCAGAAAAAGTATATTTATTAAAATCAATCATATTATTCGTTGAGGATTACCAAAAATTCGTTGCCCGTCCGGAATGTCTTTCACCACTACCGTGCCAGCGCCGATCATCACATTTTTTCCAATTTTAATTCCTTCTCTCACAACCGACCCCGCACCTACAAAACTACCTTCACCCACGCTTACATTTCCACAAAGAACGGCATTTGGTGCAATGTGCGCATAATCGTCGATCACACATTCATGTTCAATAATGCTGCCCGTATTGCAAATCACCCCATTACCGATCTTCACTAAAGGATTAATAATTACTCCCGGACCAAACATGTTTCCCGTTCCGGCATTCATGCTTCTACTGATGATGGCCGTTTTGTGCAAAGCATTTTCAGGGGTGCCCAGCAGAGGAATCAATGCTCCCGAAACTTTTCGGCGCAGATCATTATTGCCAATGCTTACAAAATAAGTGTATTGTCTGAGGGCTTCCAGCACTTTTTCATCCTGCTCATCTCCCAACCATTTTAAGGAATAAGGATTTAACTTCTTCTCTTCCTTTTCAGCATATGCGCTAACGGTTAAGCCCTGAGAAAAGAAGATCTCAAAAGCCACGTAAGCATGTCCGGAATAACCAATTAATGCGATGTTTTTCACTTAAGCTTTCTTTAATAGTTCAATTATTCTATCGGCCGTTTTTCCATCTCCATATATATTTTTTTTAGTCAAGGCTGGAAGTGTTTTTATCTGGTTAATCGCGTCAAGAATTTTTTCTTTTTTTATTTCCGTGTGAATAATATTTTCACCTGCTTCCCTTCCGGCTTGCCTCTTACCCAAATCTACAACATATTTACCAAAGGACGCGGCCTCAATAATGCCACTGGATGAATTCCCAAGCACAAAAGCACAATGTAATAAACAGAAAAAATAACCTTGAGTACCCAATGACTCAACAGTAAAAACATTTGATTTCCTGCCGGCAAAAGTTATAAATTCATTGCGTATTACATCGCCCATTGTATCAGCATTCGGCATGGTGATAATAATTTGCTGATCGAGCGTATCTAAGGCTGCAATTAACTCAGTAACATAGTATTGATTCTTTTCATATTCAACAGTTTCAGGATGAAAGGTTACCAAGACAGGGTTCTCCAAATGAATTCCAAATTTCTCCTGAAATCCTTTAACATCCAATAATTCTATTTCGTGTAAATTATCCAAACTCAGTGCACCCACATTATAAACAGCCGCTGCAGAAGCGGTGATTTGTTCAACACGAGCAGCGTGTAAGGCCGTTGATGCAAAATGAATTTTTGACATGCATGTAATGGAATGACGAAAAGCATTATCTATGGCACCGAGCGTCGTTTCACCACCATGCAAATGGGCTACAGGAATTGCAAACGGAACAGACGCACTCACCGCCGCAAACATTTCATACCGGTCGCCAAGACAAAGTATTAAATCAAAGTGTGATTTTTCTGTAGCCCAAAGCCGGGAAAATTTCTCAATCGTTTTCCCCATTGCTTTAGAAATATCCTCGGGTCTATCGCCTTCTGGCAAGGTTTCAATTCTATGCTTTACTGTGAATCCGTCTGCCGCAATTTGATCAATGGTATGACCAAATTTTTCCGACAAATGAGTTCCAAATGCGATCAGATGTAAATCAAAAAAGTTATCCTTTTGAAGTTTTTTTAATAAAGGCAGATAGATTCCATAATCAGCTCGGGAGCTTGTAAGAACAGCTATATTCATTCGAAATCCTCCCACATCAATTTATGCTCTGCCGGCAAATCAGCCGTTATTTTTTTACCTATCACTTGCTCTAAAAGCATTGGCGAAATTCCATCACCGGGTCGTTTCATGCTCAGGTCTTTCTCCATGATAACACTTCCTTTAGAAAGCGAATGAGAAAGATGAATGCTTTTTCTTGCAACCAGCATATTTTTATTTTCGGCTTCTGTCGGCTGTTTATCGCCTGTACCCAAAGCTTTTTCAATATTACGAATCGCGCTTACCATTGCTTTTAATTCCTCCGGCTCCAAGGATGCTTTATGATCCGGTCCGGGCAAGGCTTTATCAAGCGTAAAATGTTTTTCAATGATAGTGGCACCCAATGCAACGGCCGCAACCGGCACTTCTATGCCCAGCGTATGATCAGAATATCCTACAGGCACATTCAACTGTTGCCCGATGCTCAACATCGCTTTAAGATTTACATCCTGCATTGCGGTGGGATAGTCGGTAGTGCAATGCAATACCGATATTTTTTCTTTCGCTGTTCCAGCTTTTACAAGCTCGTGAATGGCCTCAGAAATTTCGCTCATCACACACATACCGGTGGATATGATCACCTGTTTATTGAATCCACCGATCTTTCGTAGATAAGGCAGATTGGTAATTTCACCGGAAGGTATCTTGAATAAATCTATCCCTAATGAATTTAGCAGGTCAATACTATCAAGATCAAAAGCTGTGGACAGAAAACGGATATTCTTTAATTGGCAATAAGCTATCAAATCATGGTGCTGATCAAGACTCAACTCCAACTTTTTAAGCATCTGGAACTGGGAATCAGAAGCTTCGCCTTTTGTATTCTCCACCTGGTATTCTGCTTTTTTTGCAATCGCGCTTACCAGCTGTTCTGTTTTAAATGTCTGGAATTTCACATAATCCACACCTGCTGCAGCGGCTGCGTCAATAAGCTGCTTTGCCATCTTCATGTTTCCATTGTGATTGACTCCGGCTTCTGCTATGATGAGGACTTTTTTCATTTTAAATTTTAATTCTTACACTGCTCGGTATATTCACCAGGCGGTTTTCAATTTCTTCCGACACCGATAAATCACCACACATCGCGTCTTTAAACATTTCCAATTTGTTCATCAGGCGCCATACCGGTCGTGTCATTACGCCGTTATCATTGGCAAACTGCAAGAATTCATCTCTTGTAGTTTTGTCTTTTAATAATATCGCGCACAGCCAATAGTTCGAACGGGATTGTTTCGGCTCCTGCATAAATTTTATCTCGGTTCCGGAAAAATAGTTTTTATAGATCTCCGCCAGCTCGCGTTTATTTTGCAAGAAACCGTCAAGTTCCTCCATTTGCGCGCACATTAATGCAGCATTAATGTTCGGCATACGGTAATTGTATCCGATCGCATCATGAACAAATTCCCAACGATGCGGCACTTTCGCTTGTGTGGTCAGGTATTTCGCTCTTTTCGCCAATGCTTCATCATTGGTAACAATGGCTCCACCGCCGCCACAGGTAATTGTTTTATTGCCATTGAAGCTAAAAGTCCCCAGTAATCCCGTAGTTCCGGTATGCTTGTCTTTATAAAAACTGCCGATTGATTCTGCAGCATCCTCTACCAAAGCGATATTGTATTCTTTGCAAACCGCTGCCATTTCCTCTATTCGGCAGGGATGACCAAAGGTGTGCATGGGAACACAAGCCGCAATTTTCTGATTGGTTGTTTTATGATAGGAAAAGCCATCCGCTTTCTTAACCGCATTCGTTTGCAAATAGCTTTTCAGCTTATCGGGATCAAGCCCCATCGTTTCCATTTCCACATCAATAAAAAGATGGGACGCTCCAATATAGGCAATTGCATTACAAGTAGCGATGAAGCTTAAGGCTTGCGTGATCACAATATCATTACGTTTAACGCCGGCCACCAGCATAGCCATATGCAAAGCGGCTGTCCCGTTTACACAGGCAACAGCATATTTCGCCCCGGTGTATTCCGCCAGTCGCTTTTCAAAATCATCCACATATTTCCCAACGGAGGAAACAAAAGTAGAATCAACACAATCGATGAGGTATTTTTTTTCGTTACCTGCAAAACGGGGCTCGTGCAAAGGAATAAAATCCTGTGAAGGGAACTGCTCTTTTATAAAATCAACAACCGGCTTATACATTGTAAATATCAGCTTTGTAGTTCTTTAAATTCTCCGGATTTCTGAACCATTCAATTGTCTGCTTCAAGCCTTCTTCGAAAGTAAATTTTGGTTCCCAGCTTGTTAAGGATTTGATCTTTTCAGCAGAACCCAACAAACGTTCCACCTCGCTTTTTTCAGGTCGCAAACGCACATCATCCGAAATGATCTTTGCCTTCGGATTGATCAGCTCAATGATCGTCTGAGCTAAATCCATGATGGATATTTCGTTTTGAGTTGCAATATTAATTTCCTCGCCGATTGTTTTTTTGGAATTTGCAATATCAACAAAACCTTTCACCGTATCTTTTACAAATAATAAATCTCTTGTCGGATGCAAAGATCCTAATTTGATCTCCGTTTTACCGGCAAGCAATTGAGTGATGATGGTTGGAATAACGGCACGGGCACTTTGGCGTGGACCGAATGTATTGAATGGGCGAACAATCGTTACAGGCAGATTAAAGCTTCTGTAAAAAGAATCGGCCATTGCATCTGCTCCGATCTTAGATGCAGAATAAGGCGACTGGCCTTGCTTGGGATGCTTTTCATCAATGGGCACATACATGGCTGTACCGTATACTTCAGAAGTAGAAGTAACCAAAACTCTTTCAGTATTGAAATCACGTGCCGCCTGTAAAATGTTCAGAGTCCCTTTTACATTCGTGTCTACATAACTGTCGGGAGAATGGTAACTGTATGGAATAGCGATTAAAGCCGCCAGGTGATAAACTACGTCTATCCCTTTCATGGCTGTCCGCACTCCATTCGGGTCACGGATATCACCAGCAAAAATCTCAATTTTATCTAATTTTTCTTTTGGAAAGCTATCCAACCAGCCCCAGGAATTGAAGGAATTGTAACAAACAAAAGCTTTTACTTTATGTCCTTCCTCTATTAATTTTTCTACCAAGTGGCTTCCGATAAAACCATCGGCTCCGGTAACTAAGACTGTTTTCATAAATCTAGGCTGTTAGCATGCAAATCTAATGATTTTTGATGTGTTTTTGCCAATTTCCAAGGAATTACTGATCGCTTCCCGAAATAGCCTACATTTACTTAACACTAAAACTAAAAATATGAAAAGATCTCTCCTTTTTATTCTCTTTGCAATTATTTCAATCCTTCCAATTACAGCTCAAGTCTGGACACCACAAACAAGTGGTTCAACGGTTGCGTTTCCGTCGGTTTATTTTGTCAATGACAATTTGGGATTTGTAGTCGGGCCTTCCGGGACCATTCGAAAAACAACAAATGGCGGAACGACTTGGGTGCCGCAAACTTCCGGCATTTCAGATAACCTAAACGAAGTTGTTTTTGCTGACGCAAATACAGGTTATATTGTTGCGATGTCAGGGAAAATTTTAAAAACGATCAATGGAGGCACGCTATGGAGTCTTCTGACCACCGGGACAACAATTGACCTTACGCGCATTACTTTAAATGGTAGCGATATTTATGTTTCAGGCTATAACGGCCTGATGCTAAAATCCTCGGATGGCGGAGCAACTTGGCTGAGCTTAACGACAGGCACATCGCAATATTTGTACGGCACTTTCTTTACTGATGCAAATACTGGATATGTCGCTGGAAATGCCGGAGTGATTTTAAAAACAACAAATGCAGGTACAAGCTGGACACCGTTAACTAGCGGTACAAGCTCACAATTATTCAGCGTTTATTTTACTGATGCAAATAACGGTTACATGACAGGAGGCGACGCTTCATCAAATACTGGTGTTATATTGAAAACAACAAATGCAGGTGTCAGCTGGACATCCCAAACTGTGACGAGTAACTTCTTTGGAAATATTCGATTCTTGAGTCCGAGCATTGGCTATGTATCGGGAGGCAGTATTACAGCCAATACTAGTACAATCCTGAAAACAACTGATGCGGGAGCTACGTGGCTGACTGAAACGTCTAGTTCGAGTCGTCAATTTGGCATTTCATTTCCAAGCTTCAGTGCAGGCTATAGTTGTGGTTTAAACGGGACAATTTTAAAGTATTCGAGCCCTGTTTCAGTCGAGCTAGATGCCCGTTTTACTTCATCAGAGCCAGGCTGCTTGGGTCAGCTAGAAAATTTTTACAGCGTAATGCCTGCCACCACGGGTGTTACTCACTCCTGGAGTTTTGGATCAGGTGCAACGCCCACTACTTCTACTTTGGTTAACCCAACAGGAATTGTGTACTCAACCGCGGGAGCAAAATTAGTAACACATATTGTATCCGACGGTATTTCTGCCGATACAGTAATCAACATTGTAACAATCAATCCCTCGCCTGTGACTTCTTTTACTTCTACAGCACCTGTTTGTGTTGGGAACTCCATCAATTTAACTAATACAGGAACTTCAAGTACGGGTGGTGTATCGTACTACTGGGATTTTGGAGCGGGAGCATCGCCGACAACTTCTGCTGCACAGAATCCAACAGGAATAACATTCAATTCTCCGGGCACAAAAATAATTATATTCTCAATCACCAACCAATACGGTTGCATGACTACAACTACTCAGTCCATTATTATTAATGCGTTACCAGTAGCCAATGCCGGAAGTGATTTAACGATCTGTGCTAATACGAGCATACAGATCGGAAGTTCCGCTGTTGCCGGAAACACCTACAGCTGGACTCCTTTCTCTACCTTGAGTAATAACGGAATCTCGAATCCCGTTGCAAGTCCGATCGGTCCAACTACCCAGTATATTCTGACAGTAATAAATACTTCCACAGGATGTATTGAGCATGATACAACAGCTATTTCGATGCTTTCCTCCTTGTTGGCAAACGCGGGAATTGATGGTGAAATGTGCATGAACGATAGCATTCAGCTAGGAGTAGGACTTATTGAGGGTCAAACCTATTCCTGGAGCCCCGCTACCGGATTAAATGATTCAACACTATCCAACCCCTTAACTAGCTCGGATACTACTATTACGTATACATTATCAGTGTCTGGATATGGGTGTCAAGCTATCACCGATGAAGTAACAATCATTGTAAATCCTTTACCTGTTGCAAATGCAGGAGTTGACGACACTATCACCGTTGGCTCAAGCATTCTTCTCAACGCCAGTGGGGGAATACAATATAACTGGACCCCCAGCTCAGGTCTAAGCAATTCAGGCATTTACAATCCACTAGCCAGTCCTGAAAATACAATGTCATACATTGTTATTGTCACCGATGCTCATCAATGTGTAAATTCCGACACGGTTACAATAACAGTGATTACACCGGCTGTGTGGCTACCTTCCGCGTTTACACCTGATGGGAATGGCTCCAATGATATATTATTTGTCAGAGGAGAAGGTATACAAGATTTTGAATTTTCAATTTTCAATCGTTGGGGTGAACGGATCTTTCTTTCAACGGACATGAATATTGGTTGGAATGGTAAAAGGCAGATAGGAGGCGAAGAGTTACCAGAAGGCTCATATGTATTTTTTGTTAAAGGCACCCTGAGCAATGCCGAACCTTTTACCGCAAAAGGCTTAGTAAATCTGGTTCGATAATTTATTCACATTTTTATTCAAAAGACATGAAAAAGATATTCATTATACTAATCGCGATAGCGACAAACTTTTTTTATTATCCGACATCTGCTTTAGCGCAGGATGCAAGGGTTTCTCAATCATATGCAAATCCGCTTCGTCTCAATCCGGCAATCATGGGAGCTAATAATGATCTCAAATTCATTGTTAATTATCGAAGCCAGTGGGCTTCAATAGATAAGGGATATACTACCGTTTCGTTAACAGGGCTATATCCGATTTTTTTTGAAAAAAGCACAAACAAGCTTGATATTGGCCTCTCCGTTATGAGCGACAAGGCTGGCGCATTTAAAACATTTGATGCTGCAATCGCTGCTGATTATAATAAAGAGCTTGCGCCGAATAATAATCTATGCTTATCGTTGATCGGAGGCTTTGTTCAAAAGTCTTTTGATGCTGCTAATCAATCGTTCGATGATCAATATGTCCTGGGTTCATATAGCGCAACAAATTCAACTAACGAATTAACATTAAAGAATAAAGTAAGCCATGCTGACTTAGGATTTGGGTTTATGTGGTATTTAAATCCAAGTCGGGAAAAATCAAAATTGAACGCTTATGTAGGACTAGCCGGCTTCCATTTAAACCGCCCGAATCAAACCTTGATAGGAGGTGATGGAAAACTGCCTATGCGATTTTCATATCAGGGCGGTATAAAGTTTCTTGGGGATAATAAGATTGATATAAGCCCTAATGTTCGGATCTTCATGCAAAACGGAAACATTGAAAGCGCTGCAGGAGTGTACGTTGATTACAACTTCAATGCGAAGGCCAAGCTGGTAATTGGAAGCTGGTACAGAACACATGATGCATTCTCGGTTTTATTAGGTTTCGAGCACAAGAACTACGTCATAGGCTATAGCTATGACATTGTCAATTCTGATTTAAACAAAGTTACTACAGGCGTAAACGCACATGAGATTACTTTATCATACAAATTGAATCGCAAAGCAAAAACAAAAGCGGCGTCAATTGACGATAACTCTAATAACAAGAGCAATGCTAACGATTTCAACTCTCCTTTCAGTTCATTTTAATAGCTTGAACATAGGTAAAATGAAAAAAGGAGGCGATTGCCTCCTTTTTTTGTGATAGTTATTTTTGAAAATAATCCCCTCTTCCCATTTTTCCATATATCTGAGCCATTTCACCCTGCTCCTGAATGGTTTTAAAATCGACAGTGTCCCCTGAAAGAAAACAGCTGGTTTGCAAGTATAGTCCCGGCTTAAACTGTTTTTCATCACTTTGATCCAATTCTATTTTGTTGATCGCTACGGAACCTTTTAATTGTATGTGGAGATCTTCTAATGGTCGGAGAATCAATCTGGAGTTCGCTGTCAGAAACTCAACACCCCAGCGGCCTGGCGCGGCCCAGTTGGCCTGGTAGGAAAAAAGCACTTCATTCTCTGTTTTTCCAGCACCTGAAAAAACTGCTTTATCATGCCAGGAAAGCTTCCCTGCAGTATAACAATTGATCGCTGATGGTTTTCCACCAACAAAAAATGCTAGATCAATTACGTGTGAAGAATTCGCCAGGAGCCAATTTTCTTTTACTCCGGGCTTCTTTACCAAAGGTTCAATGGTATGCGACCATTCTGTAAATTCAAAATTAAAGGAAGTGATTCCACCATCTTTTGCAATTATTTCTTTTGCTTTTAGCACGGAAGCAAAGAACCGACGATTATAAGCAACATATACTTTCGCTTGAACCTGGTTTGCAACTAATGCTACTTCATTTATTTCAGAGGTATTTAATCCACCCGGCTTTTCCACCAAAATATTTCTGAATCCGTTTTTTAATAAAGACAGGGTCGTTGGTGCTAGTTCTTCCATTCCCACGGCTACAATTGCAGCCTCAAAAGCAATTTTGTTTGTCAAAAGAAAATTCTCTAGACCACCTGTAATAATTTTCAGGCCGGCTTTCTCCTGAAAGGCTGCCGCGGATGATTCGCTTCTTCCTATGACCGTTACATCAGTGCCCAAAGCTTTCAGCACCTTATAATAATCCACGGCCATTTGACCGGCACCAACAAGTAAAACTTTTTTATTTAAGTGATCGGACATTCAAGTATCGAATTATCATTATTTATTTTCCTTAAATGTATCAATAAATTATTCAGAAATAAAACGTGCAGCCTCGACGATTCTTCATACGTGGTAAGGGAGCATGTTCCTGAATTTAAAATTTGCTCCACAACAAGGTTGGTCAGCTGGCTTTGAAAAGGCATCGTGAATAGCTGTTCCTCCCATTCCCATTTGTTCGCCAATCGCGAGATCCACACTTTAGCAGTCGGTCCTTCCTGTATGCTGTATTTTGCTGTAGGTGTATTGATGATAATTTGCAAAGGAGATGGCTCGCCCGCAAAAGAGGTAATGTGCAATGAATGCGGATAAGCATGCCCCGTAATGGTCCCGGTAAATTCCACATATCCTTCACGCTTACTTTCTATGCTGGGCTTATTTATCAAATTATTTGAAAGCTCAATGGAAGAGGGTCTGCTTAAATAAGCGAATAAATCTAACAAATGAATCCCATTGCAACCCAATCCCCAGTTGTTTCCAACAGCAGTAAAATGCATTGCTCCCTTAAGCTCCTGCTGAAGTTGCTGATAGAATGGCATCATCCGACGCGGGCAATTGACCCAGGCATTAATATTCTTCGTTGCCAGCAATTCCGCCATTGCATCATAATCAGATTCTTTTGTGAACAAGAATTTCTCAAGAATCAAATTTTTGACTGTTGAATGTGCAACAAGATGCTCCGTTACAATCCGGCGAACTTTTGAATTGGTAGCAACAACGGCAATTTCAATATTCTTTTCAAGCGCGGCAATTTCTGTATGAAAAGAAATTTTGCCTTTAAAATTATTGCTCACCTCTTTGAAGCGAAGCTCTGCGGTCTTTAAAGAATCTGCAGAAGGATCGATCACTTGAATCGATACTTGTTGTTTTAATAAGGCTAGTGCCTGAAGATGCCTGCTACCGAGCTGACCAGCTCCAATTAATGCTATATTCGTCATTTGCATTCCTGGATTAGTTTACAAAATTAAGAAAAACTACCACATGGAATTCCGCTTACCGGATTCATCAATTTAAATTGCATTAAATGACCTTTAATTGAATAAATCTAGTATTTTTGAAAGCATTATTAAAGCCAATGAAACGAATTACCACTTTTTTATACAACCTTTTGAATGCCCTTCTGGGCAAACATTACACGATTTTAAGGTATAAAACTACTTACAATGAAGATGGTCTTGCCACCTTTCATATCCCCGGCTTTTTAAACGACCCTTTGTTTAACAAATCCTATCAGCTTGGCAAGCAAACCGGCGCCTGGCCTTCCATCGACATTCAATGGCGTGTTCATACCTGTTGCTGGGCAGCGGAAAGAGCAAAAACATTGAAAGGCGATTTTGTTGAATGCGGTGTGTTTAAAGGCGGAATTTCAAGAGCAGTAATCAATTATATTGATTTCGGTAACCTGGACAAGAAATTTTATCTACTGGACACTTTCGAAGGCATACCTTTGGAATATGTTTCTGACGCGGAACTTAAGCTTATCGATCCCGAGAAGCGCAATGAGCTTTATACCGATACCTACGGCCAGGTAAAAGAAACATTCAAACTCTTTAAAAATGTTCTTTTAATAAAGGGTAAAATTCCTGAAACCTTGCCTGAAGTTGAATCGGATTCGATTGCTTATTTATCAATTGATCTGAATAACTATCAACCTGAAATTGCAGCAATTCGCTTTTATTGGGACCGGCTGGTACCAGGAGCAGTTGTTATCCTAGATGATTATTGTTATTCCGACAAATATATCAATCAACGTCTGGAATGGGATAAATTTGCCAAAGAAAAAGGATTTCAAATTCTTTCTCTGCCGACAGGCCAGGGACTAATTATTAAATAGCTACAAACGCACTACTTTAAAATGGCTTCAGCAACTTGTCCGGTATGTTCAAACAACAACACGTCAATTTTCATTGAAGGAATTAAGGATGTTACCTTTAAAACAACTACTGAAGAATTCAATGTTTACAATTGTGCTGATTGCAGTGCCAAATTTCAACACCCTTTTATTCCGGAAAATGTAGTTGGCAAATATTACCCTACTTCTTACCACCCTTTTCAATTAGGCGACACAGTTATTCCCTTAAATTTAAAGTACAACCCTCAAAGTATTTATTTACGCAATTTAATCAGTCGATATAAACCCAATGAAACATTTTCATTAATCGATATAGGATGCGGTGGTGGGACATTTTTAATGAGTGTAAAGAAACACTTTCCAAATGCACAGCTGATGGGAGTAGATGTTTCCGACGCAGCTATCCAGAACCTTAAAAAGGCAGGCATTGAAGGCATTTGCGACAGCTTATACAATTTCGAAACGGACAAAAAATTTGATTACATTTCTTCCTCACAAGTTCTGGAACATTTAAATAAACCGTACGAGTTTCTGGACAAAATTAAATCCTTATCAACCGCTGCAACCATTATCATGATCGATGTTCCTGCCAGTGATTCATATTCTGCTAAAAAATATGGCAAAAATTGGGTACACTGGGATTTACCTCGACATAGCATTTTGTACAGCATTAAAACTTTTCAATATTTAATGAAGGATTTCCAAACCATCGAATTAAGACATGCCGGAAGTATCGCTGCCATATTTAGCAGCTATAAATTAAGTAAGGATAAGGACATTTACCAGCAGAGCGCCTCAGAAAAGCTCTTTCAGAAAACATTATCTCCTTTAGCGAAATTGTTTGGTTGGGATTTCTTATTCAGCGATAAGCTAATATGGATAGGCAAACTAAAATCTTAGGCAGTTTTCTTTTTGATACTAAAGTAAAAGGCGAAGAATTTAATTTTCTTGAGGAATATAATCAAACTGAATATCAATCTATATTTGCCTACCCCCTCGAAATCCTTATCAACCAACACCTTCTCTATTCCTATTCTTATACTTTCCGGCTTTCCTTTTTTCTGAAAATCACTGACTAGGTATCTTCTTACCGACAATACAAATTGCCTTTTAAAGGATTGCCGAAACTCCCCGTCACTTATATAAGAATGATTTTTATACTTCTTGATGATCTTGAACTTATCATCAAAATATTTCCAGGACATATTTGTATTGGATGTACTGGGCTCCCTGTAAACATCGGCGCCGGTTGTGTGAAAAGCGTCCCAGCCATCTGAAGAAATTGCTAAGAGCAATTGAAGCTCCGGAGCGTAACTATTATTTGTAACATCGTATTTCCAGGGAACACCGCTCTTATCCAACCGGATAAAAATAGTTTCAGATGGGGGACTTACGTTAATGATCTGATAAGTGTATTGAAAATATTCCTTGGCGGGAATTAAGCCCTTGAGTGGCCTCAGTGCACGCTGGCTGCCTGTCGCATAAATCCCAACATTGGGCATCTTGAATAATAACGCCTGTGCTTTCTTTAAATGTTCCGCCTGAAAATAATCATCTCCTTCTAAAACAGCAATATATTTCCCTGTTGCGAATTCCAGAGGACTGTTCCAATTGAGCACACCACCAAGATGGTTTTCATTTTGATAAACTTTCAATAAAAACGGATGAGCTGAATAGGAAGAGGAAGCAATAAATCTTTTTACTTCATTCAGCGTTTCATCATTGCTGCAGTCATCGACAAGAACACATTCGAAATTATCAATTCCCTGCTGAAGAAGGGATTCCAACGCTCTGTATATTGTTCCGCCTCTGTTATGTGTTTCAATACAAACACTGAAAAAAGGGCTGGCTGTTTTAGAGCCGGATTCAGAGATTAACTTCATTTCTTTCAATAAGTGTCAATACGTCTCCTAAACTATCAACAAATTTTAATGATTTGTATTGCAGATGATTGCCGTAATCAACATCTTTATTTCTTATAATAAAAACATCTATCGCGGCATTGAGCAGGAAATGGGTATGGTCCAGTTCATCGTCAATATGGAATTTAATTTGCGGATATTTTTCCAGTAATTCAGGGCTCTTCTTTTCCAGATGGTCAAAAACAATTCCGCCTTCTTTTAGCCATTTATATGTCAAATCTTTTAAGCCAGGATATAAATGAAATGGGCGGGATGTTGCTATTACAATAGTATAGCCCATATCTTTCAGCGATTTTGTAAATGCAATGGCATGAGAATTAATTGGGATAGTACCTTTATAACCAGAAGTTCTGTAGCTATGTTTAATGCTTTTATATTCTTCAGGATCAAGCTTCATCTTTGCTTCTGCCAAAGTAGCATAAACCTCCTTTTTATGCATGCTGATATAATCAAGCCAGCATGCCGGATAATTATTCAAAACACCATCTATGTCGATTGTTGCTGTTTTCACAGATCTATATTTAAGATAAAACCCATTATAATTTTTTTCTCAAACAAAAATAACAATAAAAAGCATCTGAATTCCCCCTTTATTATCCCGTTCACGATAAAACAGCTCGAAATTTTGTTACTTTTGAAAAGAGATTTTCTAAAATCCGAATTTCTGTTTTAACAATAACAATGTAAGAGATTAGTGGGAATAATAGAAAAACAAGCCACCAAAAATGCCATCTATTCCTATTTCGGGGCGGGGCTGGGCTTTCTGACCCTTATCTGGTCATCACACCTTTTAAGTCCTGATGAAAACGGATTGACCCGCATTCTTATTTCCATTTCGGCGCTATTCTCGCAATTTGCCGGACTGGGCTTTAATGCCAGCACTGTTCGATTTTTCCCTTATTTCCGCAACAAAGACAAAGGCCATCATGGCTATTTATTTTATGGGATCATTGTAACGCTTCTCGGCTTTTTCCTTTGCTGGATCACCTTTTATTTCCTTAAAGACAAAGTGGTTGAAAACAATATAGAGAAGTCCAAGTTATTTGTCGACTACCTGTTTTATTTAATGCCACTTACGCTGTTCACACTGTTCTTTAATTTATTTGATTATTACCTGCGCGCCTGCTACAGCTCTGTGATCGGATCTTCATCAAAAGATTTTATTCAACGCATGCTGATCCTTCTTACATTGTTTCTGTATTTCACAAAAACAATCGATTTCAATCTCTTTATTTTTCTTTATGTTGCTGCTCTGTGTATCCCCACATTGATATTGCTTTTTTATATCATCAAGCTGGATGAATGGCATATAAAGCCTGTGCGGGGTTTTGTCAGCAAAGAGTTGCGGGCAGAAATGATCAAGCTCAGCTTATTTTCCATCCTGGCAGGAAGCGCCGGCCTCCTGATCTCCAACATTGATATCATTATGGTGAATCAGAAGCTGGGCTTAAAACAAACCGGTATTTACGCCATCGCCTTTTATTTCGGCACGATCATCAGTATTCCAGCGCGTTCCTTGCAGCGCATTGCAATGAGCATTGTTTCTGAAGCCTTCAAAACAAACGATCTGGCGAAGATCAAAGAGCTTTACCAGAAATCATGCAACACCCAACTGGCCATAGGAATTCTTTTGTTTATTGGCATCTGGAGTAATATTGATAATATCATGGCTATTTTGCCGGAAGAGTATGCCGAAGGAAAGTTGGTGATCTTATTTGTGAGTGCAGGTTATCTCGTTGATATGAGTACGGGAATGAATTATATTATTATGATCACTTCAAAGTATTACCGCTATGACGGGTATTTTATGATCCTGATCTTATTGCTCACGGTGCTTGCCAACCATTTCCTGATACCAGTTTATGGGATTACCGGATCGGCCATTGCTACAGCGCTGACCATTTCCTTATACAACGTCATGCGCTGGCTTTTTCTTTATCTGAAGTTTGATATGCAGCCTTATGATCTCAACAATTTGAAAACCATTTTAATCGCTGCTGTCGCCTTTTTACCGGGATACTTCATTCCTTTTATGCACGACCTCTACCTCGATATTATTATCCGAAGCGGAATTGTTGGAGGAGTGTTTATACTATTGATCCTAAAACTGGAAGCCGCTCCGGAGCTCAATGTGAAGATCCGAAAAAACCTAAAACGCTTCTCCATCAATTTATAAAAACCACGAAGTCTCCTATGCTTTATCCTTTTGCTTCCATGCCAGGAACAAGGCTACTGCGATCGCCACAAACAGAACGATACAAGAAACCAAAGAGATCTTTTCCCCGATATAAAACTTGGTCGGCTCAAATTTAAATTCGATGGTATGCTTACCAGCTGGCACGCGCATTGCCCTTAAGATCCAATTCGCACTGAAATGCGGTTTCAGCTCTCCGTCCACATACGTATTCCAGCCATCCTTGTAGTAGATCTCCGAGAATACAGCCAATTGCTCTGTGGCAGCATTCGATTCATACGTCAGGTGATTGGATTTATAATTGGTCAGCTTGATACTTGCTGAAGGATCAACTTTGG
>DASWNK010000135.1:0-36378 GCA_036399275.1 Bacteroidia bacterium
GAAGCTCCATATTTATAGAGCAAATCCAGGATGTCCTTATGAAATGAGGTGGAATAGATAATAATGGGAAGATGTTGTAATCGCCTGTTTAGTTTTATTTCCGTGAGGCATTCTGAACCATTTTTCCGCGGCATGTTCAAATCGAGAAATATTACATCCGGTAGTTGTTTCAGGTTCTCTGAAAGGTAGCGCATTAGCTTTTCACCGTCACTAATGGGCGTCAGACAGGTTGAAACAGGCATTTCCTGCAAGGCTTTTGCGAATAAGAAATGATCGTCTTTGTCATCATCTGCCAGTACGATATTGATCGGTGAACTCATCGTTATAGAATTTTAAATATTTATAGAATAAAATAACTCAGTATAAATTTCGTGCCCCCGATCATGGCCACGCCAAAGCTTGGTCATTTTTAACCTTTTTCTGCAAAATTGCAAAACGGACATAAATGGGAGTAAATAGAAAGGGAGCGAAGTAGGCTCCCTTTCTCAATGGTACCCGGGGCGGGACTTGAACCCGCACGACCGCAATGGTCACAGGATTTTAAGTCCTGCGTGTCTACCAATTCCACCACCTGGGCATTCTCTACCACTATTTTTTCCTGAGTAGGAGGTATTATAGCAGCATTTGGTACGTTTAATTAAAAAAATACCCTCTCATATAAAGGAGAGGGATTCCTTTGAGCGAAAGACGGGGTTCGAACCCGCGACCTCGACCTTGGCAAGGTCGCGCTCTACCAACTGAGCTACTTTCGCATTAATTTCGGTCTGCAAAAGTAAGTATTTTTTTAATTCTGCAAAATTTTTGTCCATAATTCGCAGAATTTAATTTTAATTCTAAAATACCGCCCATATCCTCATAAAATGTATATTTATGCTGAAAACACTTACAAACAATGGTGAAAATGAATAAAGTAATGGCAGGTTATCACATGCTGATGATCCTGTCGCAGATTGACGGCGATTTTGACCGCTCTGAAGGGAAAGTGATTGTTAAGTATCTCAAAGACGCATTTCCTTTTCGCGTAAACCTTGATGGCGAAATGGCCATTCTCAGCGCATTGCCTTCGGAAGATTACTTTCTCCATTTCAACAATGCGATGAACGACTTTTACGAAGATTCAGATGAACAGGAAAGAGTAGATTTTTTGAAATTTGCCGTTAAAATGGTAAAAGCCGACAAAAAGATCACTCCGGAAGAAAATAAATATTTAAAAGAATTGTTTTTTGCCTGGGATTCGGAACATGAATAGAAGAAGCTTAAAAGTCGGAAATTTAACGTTAAGGGTTTAGACTTGATCCTTCCACAAAATTATTTATGCGCTTTAAACTCCCAACCTTCCAACTTTAACCTTTGAACTTAAAACTACCCTCCAATCATTTTCTTGATCTCATTTAATTTCATCAGGGCTTCTACTGGCGTTAATGTATTGATATCGGTTTTCTGAAGTTCATCCTTTATATTTTCCAAAACAGGATCGTTCAACTGGAAAAAACTTAATTGCATATCCGAATTAGTTGATGCTGCGGTACTTTTTAACATTGGTTTAAAGCCAGAAATAGCCTCTTCCTTTTTACGGCTTTTTGGTGTTGCGTTTGTTCCATTCGTTTCCCGTTCGCTCTCGAGTTGCGCCAGCACTTCATTTGCCCTGTCCAGCACCTTTTTAGGCATTCCAGCCATCTTTGCTACATGGATCCCGAAACTGTGCTCACTTCCCCCGGGAACGAGCTTGCGCATAAATAATATTTTATTGCCCGTTTCCTTCACCGACACATTATAGTTTTTAATGCGGGGCATGGTATTCGTCATTTCATTCAGCTCATGATAGTGCGTTGCAAACAACGTTTTCGCTTTCGCGGAAGTGTTTTCATGAATATATTCAGCAATTGCCCATGCAATCGAAATCCCATCGTAAGTGCTTGTTCCGCGCCCGATCTCATCCAGCAGGATCAGGCTTCGGTCGGACAGATTGTTCAGGATGCTGGCGGTTTCGTTCATCTCCACCATAAAAGTGGATTCTCCCGAAGAAATATTATCGGAGGCGCCTACACGGGTAAACAGCTTATCCACCAGTCCAAGGTTAGCATGCTTTGCCGGAACGAAACTGCCCATCTGCGCCATCAGTACAATCAGGGCTGTTTGCCTCAGTAAGGCCGATTTACCACTCATGTTTGGTCCGGTGATCATGATGATCTGCTGCTTGGTATTATCCAAATACACATCATTCGCAATGTATGCCTCACCAATAGGTAATTGTTTTTCAATTACAGGATGGCGACCGTCTTTTATATCGAGCACGTCGTTCTCAAAAATATGTGGACGAACATAATTGTTTTTTTGTGCAATGTTAGCAAAGGACAATAAACAATCGATGCGGCCAATCAATGATGCGTTCGACTGTATGATCGGGATATATTCCATTAATTCCAGTACCAGCGCATTGAATAGCTTTACTTCCAGCGCAAGAATCTTTTCTTCAGCACCCAATATCTTTTCTTCGTATTCTTTTAATTCAGGTGTGATGTAACGCTCGGCATTGGTCAGTGTTTGCTTGCGCATCCAGTCGGCAGGCACTTTGTCTTTATGCGTATTGGTTACTTCCAGGTAATAGCCGAATACATTGTTGAAAGCAACTTTCAGCGAGCTGATTCCGGTACGTTCTCCTTCACGCTGCTGAATTTGTAATAAATAATCTTTTCCTGAATAAGAAATTTTTCGAAGATCATCCAGCTCTGCATTCACGCCTTCCGCAATTACGTTTCCTTTCACAATCAGGTAGGGAGGGTCGGCAGTGATCTCTTTTTCGATTCGTTCAACAACACTCTTGCAAGGATTGAGCTGTTCGCCGATTCTGTTCAGTGATTTGTTTTTTGATTGTTCGCAAGCCATTTTTATCGGCGCAATGGCGCTGAGTGCCCTTTTGAGCTGTACTACTTCTTTGGGTGATATTCTTGCTGTTGCGACTTTTGAAATAATGCGTTCCAGGTCGCCGATCAGTTCAATTTGTTCTGAAAGACCAATTATCATTTCAGGTAGTGAAAGAAAATGAGCCACAACATCCAATCGTTCATCAATGGGTGCTTTGTCTTTTAAAGGCAATGCCAGCCATCGTTTCAGCATTCTTGATCCCATTGGTGAAATCGTTTGGTCAATCACGTCAATCAATGTTTTCGCATTGTCGTTATGAGATCCGAACAATTCTAAATTGCGGATCGTAAACCGGTCAAGCCAGACATATTTTTCTTCTTCGATGCGTGAAATCGTGCTGATGTGTTTTACTTTATCATGGGCCGTATCCGCCAGGTAATGCATCACAGCGCCTGCCGCCACAATTCCTTCCTGAAGAGCTTCAATGCCGAAACCTTTCAATGATTTCGTGCCAAAATGCTTGAGCAGGATTTCCGTTCCGAATTCAGATGTAAATGCCCAGTCGTCCAGTCCGTAAGTGTAAAATTTATCCCCGAACAATTCCATGAATAATTTTTTCTTATTCTTCTGGTACAATACTTCGCTTGGGCGAAAGCTCTGAAGCAGCTTGTCGATGTATTCGGTATTTCCCTGGGCTACCAGAAATTCACCGGTGGAGGCATCCAAAAAAGAAACGCCTGAAATTTTTTCGCCGAGATAAACGCTTGCTAAGAAATTATTGTTTTTGTGATCCAGTACCTTGTCGTTGTATGAAACGCCGGGAGTCACTAATTCAGTAACGCCACGCTTAACAATTGTTTTTGTCAGTTTAGGGTCTTCCAGCTGATCACAGATCGCAACGCGCATTCCTGCACGTACAAGTTTTGGAAGATAAGTATCAAGGGAATGGTGCGGGAATCCTGCCAATTCAATAAAGGAAGCATAACCGTTGGCACGTTTGGTAAGCACAATCCCCAATACATTTGCCGCCCGCACTGCATCGCTTCCGAAGGTTTCATAAAAGTCCCCTACTCTGAAAAGCAGTAAGGCATCCGGATATTTCGCCTTGATGGTATTGTATTGTTTCATTAAGGGAGTTTCCTCCGCTTTTCCTTCTTTTGCGCTAATTGCTTTCTTTGCCATCAGGGTAAAAATACAAAACCTATACACACCTCAAATGCAAAGTTTTTAACACTTTTTGAGCATTCTTTTCATAAATTTGCCGGCAGATGGCCGCTGTTAATCCCACATTCGCTGTATTGAAAGAAAAGTATTTCGGAGATATCCGTTTTTGGATCATGCTGTTCTTTGTTCTGCGTTTGATAGGCATTACCGATCCTCCATTGGAAATCGCACATAATTGGCGGCAGGTAACCGGAAACATGGTGGCGCGAAATTTCTTTGAAATTGACAGTAATATCCTGTATCCACGTCTGGATATTGCAGGTGAAAAAACAGGAATCACCGGAACCGAATTTTCAGTGCTGAATTATCTCATGTATCTCCTGTCGCTGCTGATCGGCTTCCATGATTGGTTTGGGCGGCTCATTAACCTGATCATCTCATCGATAGGTGTGCTTTATTTTTATAAATTATTGAAGTTGAAATTTGATGAGCGCTTTTCTTTTTATGCCGCTTTTTTATTGCTCAGCTCTATGTGGCTGATGTTTTCCCGTAAAGTAATGCCCGATACTTTTAGTGTTTCTTTGGTGATCATTGGCTTGTATCATGTTTTCCGTTATTTCGGGAATGCCCGTTTGTTTCATGCCTTCCTCTATTTTTTATTTATCACAGCGGGCGTTTTAAGTAAAATACCTGCGGCCTATCTGTTGATTGTAATTGCGTTTCCTCTGTTGGATCCTGCCATTGGATGGAAACAAAAAGTCTGGGTACTGCTGTTCAGTTTTTGTATGCTGATTCCTGTTGCATGGTGGTATTTTTATTGGGTTCCTTACCTTGTACAGCATTATGGCTTTTCTCATTATTACATGGGGACTTCTTTCAGTCAAGGCCTTTCTGAGCTTTTAAATAATCTCTCGCCAACACTTGAAAAATTTTATTTCGATGCGATGAAATTTACCGGGTTTGCTGCATCTTTATTTGGCCTGTATTTCGCCCTTAAGAACAAAGAAAGAAGACTTCTGTGGATCATGTTTCTGTGCAGCCTTGTTTTTATGGTTTTCATGTTAAAAGCCGGGCGCAACTTTTATCATCATTCTTATTACATCGTTCCTTTTGTCCCGGTTATGTGTCTCCTCGGAGCATACGCCATCGTGCAAATAAAAAAGCCCTGGCTGCAGATCCTGGCAGTATTTTTTATCACCATCGAAAGTATAGCTAACCAGCAGCACGATTTTAGAATAAAGGATTCTGAAAAATATAAATTATCTCTTGAAACAATTGCGGATAAGTTTACTTCAAACAGCGACCTGGTGGCGATCAACGGAGGCGATAATCCTCAGCAGATGTATTTTTTGCACCGTAAAGGTTGGACGATCACAACAGAGCAGGCTAATGATGCGGCATATGTAAAGGAGTTGCGGGATAAAGGCTGCAGATTTATCTTTATTAATAAGCATCTGTTACAGGGAAATGAACAAGGCTTGCATTATCCAATAGTATACTCGGATGAGAATTTTATTGTATATTCACTATGAATTAATACAGAATGAGAAAGCTTTTGAACGAAGAATTAGAACGTAAAACAGTGGAAGAATTTAAAATGTCTTCCAAAACGCCTGTTATCATTGTTCTTGACAATGTTCGGAGTCTTAATAACGTCGGTTCCGTATTTCGTACTGCAGATGCTTTTTTGGTAGAAGCCGTTTATCTATGTGGTATAACGGGAACACCTCCTAATAAGGAAATTCAGAAAACTGCGCTGGGCGCAACCGAAAGTGTTGCCTGGAAGCACTTTAAAACAACCCTGGAAGCCATTGAAGAATTAAAACAAAACAAATATACTGTTTACGCGATCGAGCAGACAGAATCTGCCATCATGCTCAATAATTTCATGCCCAGTAAAAAACAAAAAATCGCGATTGTTTTCGGAAATGAGGTGAAGGGAGTGGAGCAGGAAGTGATCGATGCGAGTGTTGATGTGATTGAAATTCCGCAGATCGGAACGAAACATTCACTCAATATATCAGTAAGCGTTGGTATTGTAATGTGGGACCTGTTTCTCAAGCTAGGCCGTTAAGCTATTTGCCACCTTTTGAAACCCCTTTTTTATGCGTTTTTAATGAGTCCTGAGCGGTGGTATCTGCCAGTGTCTGTTGAAGAGCATAATACTTTTTATACATTTTCTTCAATTCAATGTTCACTTTATTGGTATAGGAAACATCATACTGAAACTGGTTGGAACCCGGACTATAGGTAATTCTTGCGATAGGTGAATTTAAGATAGTAACATCCAGATCTTTCACTTCCTCGAAAATGTCCACATCACAATTGAAGCTGAATACATCTCTTTGTGCCGCAGGGATCTTTGTATTAACTGCAATTGATTTGGTCACAAAGCCTTTCTTTGCTACTTGTATCTTCAGGTTTTTATCCAATGGCAGCTTAAAGGAACATTTCCCTTTTTTGTTGGTCCAAATTTCCGAATAGGGCACTTCGCCATTATAAATAGTAATGAGAACACTGTCAAGGGATTTGGATTCAGCCTCTTTCTCATCTCCTCGGGATTGGCGAACGGTTGCCTTCAATTCCAGATAGTAATCCTTTGCTTTGCTGGAATCTATCTTTTCGGTGGTTGTTGGTTTCGCAACAGCCTTTTTAGGAGGTGTTTGCGTTTGTCCGTAGCTTTTCGTCATCGACAAAAGCAATACAGAAATTATCAATAGGGAAATAAAAGGAAATTGTTTCATGGGCAATACAATTCATTTTTCTCTGGTACAAACTTATAACAAATAGCCTTGTCTCCGACAAGAGGCCTGTGTTAAAAAAAATGTCCCGTTCAGGATAATACCAGAACGGGACATTTTAGTAAAATTTATTCCTTAGTTAACCAATGCTTTGAAGTCAGCATTTTCACGGAATTTAATGAATTCAGCATCATCTTTAGCCATTGCTTTGAAAGAAGCATCTTTTTGGATTGCTACTTTTAAGTTGTTGGTTAATACATCTGCTTTGTTTGTGCGAGCACCAGCAACTGCTTTTAAATAGAAAGACAATGCAGCATCTTTATCAGTTGAATTGTCGATAGTAGACATTGCAGCATCAGGATTGCCATTCAGTAATTTAGCTAAAGCAGCATTGAAAGAATTAGCACTGCCGAAATTACTAACTGCAGCAGCGTAGTTTCCGTTTTGGATTTCAATGATACCCATGTTGTAAGATACTTCAGAACCAGCAGAACCTGCAGCTTTGTAAAGCTCCATTGCTCCTTTGCGGTCACCTTTCCAACGAGCTACAATTCCCATGTTGTTTTTAACAACAGGATTGTTTGCTGAAAGACCATCTGCTTTTTTGAATTGTGCTTCTGCATCATTCAATTTATTTTGCATAAGGTAGATCATTCCAACGTTGTTAGATGTTCTCCAGTCAGAAGGATATTTTGTTTCTGCTTTTTTGTAGATATCCAATTTTGTGTTAAGATCAGTAGTCAATGTTGCAGCGTAAAGGATCTCCTCTACGGATAAGCTATCAGGAGCTGATGCAGCTAATTTAGTGATTTGCTCATCTGTGCGGCTGTTTACATCCACATTCAAAGTAAGAACTGATCTGCGCAATTTCGGTAGGATCTTGTCAGCAACTTCAGTATATGTCTTAGAAAGGTTCTTGATTTCTTTCTCACGTGTTTCGCCATCAGGATACATTGTCAATACGCGTAAGATAAGTTCTTTATCAGCGATAGAAGAAGCTTCCATTGCTTTTTTGAAACCATCCCAATCTTCAGCAGTAGTTACCTTATTGTAAAATTCTTCTTTAGTAGCAGCTTCAACTTTGGTTTTTTTGTCTTTGAACATTGCCATCATTGCTTTTGTAGATTCTTTAGCACGATTCTCAGCAAGATCAGCATTGCGCGTTAATTCTCCGTCCGGAGATGCGTACGCGGATACATTCATGTTTTTGAAAGCGATATTAGGGTTAGTAACAGCTCCGGCAACATAATCTTTGAATGTTTTAAATTCTTTGCTGTTCAATTCAGATCCACGAACCTGTGATTGGTTGATCACGAAGAAAATCTCAGCTGTTTGTGATTGAGGAATCACTTTCTGGAAATTATCTTTCCCTATGATTGCTTTGTCGTCAGCCTTTACCAATAAAGGAGTAATTACAGTTCCGTCAGCCACTTTTTTAACCGGAAGATCTTTTACTTTTTTCTTTACCTGTCCGGCAGCTCTCAATTCTAAGGTAGCTACTTTCATTTCAGGTGCATAAGCAACTTTATCAGTATAGGAGAAATTTCCACCTTTGCTGTTTGATATCATAGTTGAGCCTTTTGGAGCTCCTTCTACTTTTTCACCAACCAATACAACCGGCTTAAGTGCTTTCTCGCCACCATTGTATTTAATTACAGGGATAGTAGTAACGGTAGCCTTTTTAGGGAATACCTTTGCCGGGTATGTACCTGTAATGCTTACAGTCATACTATCACCATGCATTTCCATTGGATCCGGAGTAACTTTATAGGTGATTTTATCGGCGTTTTTTACCAATTTACCTAATCCGCTACAAGAAGTCAACGCAACTGCTGTGATTAGAGCTAAACTTAATGTTTGTAAAGATTGATTTTTCATTTTATTGTTTTTAGTTCTTTATTTTAAGAATTTTTGATTTTCTCACTATTTGCTATACTAGGTGCAAAAATAATTAAATTTTTATATAATGAAAGGTTTTCGTCAATTTTAATGAGCATTTAATCGTCCATTTTAGCCCTTACGTTTGTTATTCCTTGATTATAAGGCTTTTTGATAATATTGAGCATTAATTCATAATCATCCTGATTATTGGCGAAATCCACATTGTTCATCTCTATTATCAGGATCTTCAGTTCTGGCATCTGTTTGAAAAAGTCGAAGTAAGTGTTTTGGATCTTCAACAGGTAATCATCGGTAATATGCTGCTCGTAGCTTCGCCCTCTCTTTCGGATGTTCTGCTGTAATTGCGACACGTTGTGATATAAGTATACAAACAGGTCTGGCTTCGGGAGGGAGTCATTAATGATATGAAAAAGCTTGGAGTACAGGTTGAACTCATCTTGCTTCAGATTCGATTTGGCAAAAATCAGCGATTTTACAAAATAATAGTCCGAAATAAGGCAGGGCCTGAAAATGTCCTGAGCGGTAAGTTCTCTTTTAAGCTGATGGTAACGTTCGGCTAAAAACGACAACTCAAGGGGGAATGCGTGCTTTTCCGGATCTTCATAAAATTTCGGAAGAAAAGGATTGTCATCAAACTGCTCCAATATTAAACGGGTATTCAGATCATTCGACATTTTAGTGGCCAATGTTGTTTTTCCTGCTCCTATATTGCCTTCTATGACAATGAAATTATATGGTGTTTCTGTGCTCAGCGTCCTTTTTTGTTAAGGTTTTTCAGTAACTTCCAATGGGTCTTTGCATTCATTCAGCAATTCTTCCACACTTTTTTTTAAAACAGGATGCACCAGCTCCGGAGCAATCTGAAATAAAGGTGCCAGTACAAATTTTCGATCTTGCAGATAGGGGTGCGGAATTTTTAACTCAGGAAGGTCAATAATTTCCTGGTTGTATAATAAAATGTCAATGTCTATGATCCTTTCCTGCCATTTGTCGCCCGTTCGCGTTCTTCCCAGTTCCGATTCAATGTTTAGCAGAACCGTTAACAATGCTGTCGCCGGCAAAGCCGTCTCTATTGAAATTGCTTTGTTATAAAAATCAGGCTGGTCTTCTTTTCCCCAGGCCTTGGTCACAAAAATAGACGATTCTTCCAATACCGGGCCAGCCCTTTGACTGATAAGATCACCAGCCTTTTGCAAGTTTTGCTCTTTATCCCCGATATTCCCCCCTAATAAAAGATAAGCTCTATTCATCTGGTCAAATATAGGAAAAGATCCTGGCCCGAATTTTAATTTTATGGGTTGTTCGATTTTACTACATTTGTAACTCAAAAAAATATGCAATGAAAAAAACATTACGTTCTCTTACACTTTTATTGAGTGCAGTTTTATTTACAAATCTGAATGCCCAGGTTCTGCCTTCAACCTATACATCTACAAATATTGTTACCGGTATTCGCTATCCTGCTGATTTTGACTGGATGCCCGACGGACGTTATATTGTTACTCAGAAGGGGGATAATACATTTCCAGCTGCAAATGCACTTATCAAAATATATAGTGCTTCGGGTACAGCATTAGGAACATATTATGATCTTACCGATTCGGTGGATTCTGATTTTGAACGCGGTTTGCTTGGAATTGCTGTTGATCCGAATTTTGCAACCAACGGCTATGTATACACTTATTATAACTACCGTAACCCGGCACAAACGAAATTAGCGATGCGCGTGGTACGTTTTACAACAGTAGGAAATGTGGGAACTAACCCTACACTTATTCTCAATATAGTATACGCTACTTCACCAACCACTTATGGTGGAAACCATTTTGGAGGCATTATTCGTTTCCGTCCTACAGAACCAACTAAATTATATATTCAAACAGGTGATCTTGCATATCAGCAAACAAATCCTACTTTGAATTTTGCAAACAAGCTAACCAATCCTTACGGAAAGATCTTACGGATCAATTCAGACGGAACCATTCCAACAGATAATCCCTTTTATGATGATGGGAATCCCGCCACAGGAAATGATGATCGTATCTGGACCTACGGGAACAGGAATATGTTCGGCATGTGCTTCAGCCCGGTTACAGATTCTATGTATTCCAGCGAAAATGGCCTGAATGCCTGGGATGAATTCAATATTATACACAAAGGAGGAAATTACGGATGGGCTACCTGTGAGGGAAATCACATGAATGGATCAACAACAACTCTTTGTACTCTGCCGGGCGATGTGGCTCCATTGGCGACCTGGGGAACTCCATTGCCTGCTGTAACAGGTTGTCTGTATTATTCAGGAACAGTAATGCCGGAATTCAATAATCACATGCTTATTTCTGATAACGATTATGGAAGAGTATACGATTGTACTTTGGGAAATGCTCCTGCTTACGATATTATTACAAGCAAAGTAACTTGGTTTGATAATGCTCCTTCAGGAACCGGCGGCGGATTATTGGCTATGAAGCAAGGCGCAGATGGCTGTATCTATGTCTTGAGAGGAGGCTATACCACTTCAGGTTACATTATGAGAATCTGCCCTGCCGGATTAGGTGTATCGGCTAACGAAGCAATTGGAAATGAACTTGGACAGAATTATCCTAACCCTACTACCGGAAATTCACAGATCGATTATACTGTTGCGCAATCATCCTCAGTTTCCATCGAGCTGTTTGATGTAACAGGCAGAAAAGTGAAAACAGTTTTGAATATGGACGTTCCAGCAGGAAAGCATACTGTTGAAGTGAACGGATTGAGCGCCTATTCCAATGGAAGCTATTTCTATAAAATGATAGTAAAACAAAATAATAAAATTGTTCACTCGGAAACAAAACGAATGCTTATTGTTAAATAGATCAATTTTAATTTGATAAAGCGATTGTCCCCAAAGTCGCTTCTGTGATAATTTAAACAAACAACAAGGTTGTTCATTCGGATAAAACGAATGCTTATTCAAATAAGTCTACTCCACTTCTTTGATTTTTAATATAAAAAGCGGTTGCCCCAAAGGCATCCGTCTTTTTATGTGTATTTAAAATGATTATGAGTAAACTCTCTCTCTTTGCCTGCCAGCTTATTTTGGCAACCTTGTTTATGAAGGCGTTCGCGCAAAATGCACATCCTGCATTTAAGCAATATACTATCGAGGACGGATTATCCAGTTCGGAAGTATACCAGGTGAAACAAGACTCTAAAGGATATATCTGGTTTGCCACTGGAAATGGCGTAAGTCGGTTCAACGGCTATGAATTCGAGAATTTTTCGATGAGCAACGGCTTGCCCGACAATACTGTTTTCGAGATTTTCGAGGATCCCTTCGAACGCATCTGGTTTGTTCCCATTTCTTGTAAATTATCTTACTATTATAAAGGGGAAATTCACGTTTTTAAATACAATGATGCTTTACAAAAGCTTATTAAAAACCCCTTGAAGACGTCGTTTTGTGTTACAAAAAATGGAACAGTTTTTTTGGGAATCTCTCACGACGGAATTTATGAGATTTCTTCCAATGGTATCATTACTCATCATTTCGACAAGCCGGGTTCTGAAAATGGCCTGAACGTTATTCAGCCTGATGGAGTAAATTTTATATATTCCAATAATTCTTTTATTGATCTGTACACGTTGAAGTTTGAAACAGAGAAATGGAAAGGTATGATGAAACTTCCTGCAAATATGGGCGCTATGCCTGCTTCCGGCCGCATTCAATTACTTAAAAACAAAAGCGTTCTGTTGTCGTATTTTGATCAGTTGTATATTATTAAAGGGTTAAATGACTTTAGCGTAGAAACCTTTCCGGGACGAATCAACTGTTTTTATGAAGATAGTGATGGTGATATCTGGGTAGGGATTTATCTGGGCGGCATTTATCATATTTCAAATTCGGATTTTAAAAATAAAAAAAATTACCTTAAGGATATTTCTGTCAATGGTATTTTGCAGGATAAGGAAGGTGCTTTTTGGTTTGCCACTGAAGGAAATGCTGTTTACTACAGTCCTTCAAAATATGTAATGACTTTCGACAAATTTGCAGGCCTTTCCGATAGCAGAGCGAACTGTCTGGCATCGGATGGCACTGATATGTTCGTGGGTTTGCAAAACGGATGCATTCATAAAATTTCTTCGCAGGTAAACGCTGTCTATAATTGTAATAACGAAGGCGAAAGTTCAAATGGAGTCTCTGCGCTGTTCTATGATGATTTTAAAAAACAGCTCTGGGTGTCTGCCAATTTGCATCCGGGAATTGTTGCCAATGAGAAATTCTCCGCGAAGGGTATTCAAAGGATATTTAGCCGGATGCTCTTGGATTCCGAGAAAAAATATTGGTTTGCCTGTTCCAATGGCGTATACAAATTAGCAGAGGATCAAAAAATGCTGCCTGCTTTGCCCAATGGGGAAAAGATAAATAGGACTAACGCAATCATTGAATTTAAAAAAAACTTTTTTTACATCGGTGCCATGGATGGTCTCTGGAGCTATGATGCAGTGAATGGTACATGCAACTATTTAGGTAGCAAGGATCCTTTGCTGAAAAACCGCATTTTGGATCTTGCACTTACTCCCGACAGCTCATTGCTTATTGCCACCAAAGGCGCCGGATTGCTCATCTATGATCAGGTAAATGTATACCAGATAAATGTTGCCAAAGGATTATGCGGCGACAATGTTTACCGAATAAGCAGTCAGGGCGCTGTAATGTGGGCGGCTACCAATCGGGGGCTGAACCGGATTTCGATTTCTACGAACAAACCCTTGACCTATGCAGTTACCGGTTACACGACTTCAGACGGACTTGCTTCAAACGAAGTAAATGATGTGTCGATCTTAAATGGGAAGGTGTGGGTTGCAACCAATAAAGGATTGTCGGTATTTGACCCTAATCATGCTGTCAGTAGAGAAGTGTCGCTTCCTGTATATATAACAAACGTTTTCATCAATGATAAGGATACTGCATTGAGTGATCAATATGAATTAGCGTATGATCAGAATAACATTAAGATTCGCTTTCTTGCTTTGGGATATAAGAATGCCGGTAAATTAAAATATCGGTACAAAATGTTGGGACTGGATGATGAGTGGAAATATACCAGTAGCCGCGAGATTCAATTTACTACGCTTCCGGCCAACAAGTATTCTTTTATTTTATCGGTGTATAATTCCAGCGGCGAATGGAGTATAGGTAAAATAAAAGCAAGCTTTTTAATCAACACGCCTTTTTGGCAAAAATGGTGGTTTTATATTATTAGCCTGTTGTTGTTAAGTTATCTGGCACTGCAAATATTCAAATATCGCATTAGAAAAGCGCATAGAGAAGATGAAAAGAATCTCGCCTTGTACAAAATGCTGATGAACCTTAAGTTAAAAGCATTGAGGGCGCAAATGAACCCGCATTTTACTTTCAACGTGATGAATTCCATCCAGCATTTTATCATCAATAAGGATGAGGAATCGGCAAATCGCTATTTATCTAAGTTTTCAAAATTGATTCGTTCGATCTTAAATAATTCTGAAAATAATACCGTTCCCATTGCTGAAGAAATAAAAGTATTGAAGCTCTATCTTGATCTTGAATCAATGCGCTTTGAACAGCGGTTTGAATATGAGATAGATGTTGATCCATCCATTGATACTGCTGCGGTGGAAATCCCTTCAATGTTGATTCAGCCTTATATTGAAAATGCCGTAAAACATGGAGTTTTACCTTCAGGGAAGCCGGGCGAAATAAAAGTCAAGATTGAAAAACAAGGTGCATTGCTTAAATGTACTGTGAAAGACAATGGCATCGGCAGAGTTATGGCTTCTCAAAAGAAAGCTAACGATGCGCATAAGTCTTTTGGAACGGCCATCACCCAAGAGCGACTGGCTGTTATCAATGAGCTTTATAATAGTTCCTTGTCGGAAAAAATCATCGATCTATACGATGAACACGGCAACGCAACAGGAACGTTGGTTGAAATTTACATTCCTTTAATTAAGATATAAAAACAAGATGAAAGCAATTATTGTTGATGATGAAAAAAAAGGCAGGGAAACGCTCTGCGCGTTAATTAATAGCTATTGCAAGGAAGTAGAGGTGGTAGCAACGGCTGCTAATATTACGGAAGCTCATGAGCAGATCAAACTGCACCATCCCGATGTTGTTTTTCTGGACATTGAAATGCCGAACGGGAATGGCTTCGACCTCCTGGAGAAGTTTGAAGAAATTGAATTTCAGGTCATCTTCACTACCGCTTATGACCATTATGCCATTAAAGCACTGAAGTGCCATGCATTCGATTATATTTTAAAGCCGATTGATATTGATGAGCTCAGACAGGCGGTAGAAAATTTAGCTAATACAGACCGGAAAGCGATAGCAAAAAAAGAACTGGAATCGATTCGCAGCCGGAAGTTGGATCTTACAGGCAGACTAGGATTGCCAATCAAAGACGGAATTGTATATCTCCCTGTATCTGATATTATAAGAGTAGAATCCGACGGAAGCTATTCTACATTTTATACCACGGATGCTAAAAAATATGTGATATCCAGAAATCTTAAAGAGTTTGAAGATTTGCTGCCTGCAAAAGAATTTTTCAGGAGCCATAAATCTCATTTGATAAATATTAAGAAGGTGAAGAAATATGTGAGGACAGATGGCTATTTCGTTGAGATGGAGGATGGGTCAGTGGTAGAGATTGCCAGAAGAAAAAAGGACGAGTTTCTGCAAATCATGACTGAAAATTAGTTTGATCTGCAAAAGCTCAGCTAAATCAATCTAAAAAAGAGAAAAAAAACGCTTAAGATATTGTTGGCGTTTAATTTATTTTGCGATTAGTTTGATCGACTTTTCCCCTTCAATGCTTCTGATCCGGCAGATATATATTCCCGGTGATAATGCAGAGGTATTGATTGTTACTTTCTGATTCCCTTTTTGCATTTCTTCCTGAGTAATTTTCATGACTTCTTTGCCGGTGATATCTTGTAAAGAAATACGCAGGTATGCTGCTTTCTTCAATGAAAATAGTAATGTGGTGCTGCTGCTTGATGGGTTCGGAAATAACTGAGCATTCGAAATAACGTTCGACTCTTCCTCAATTCCTACATTGTTGTTAGGAGTAATATATACTCTGTAAATACTGTCATTTGCGCTGCTGCTTCCGAAGTTTCCTTCCTGGGCCCTGATTCCGCCATAGATATAGCCTGCCAGGATCTTGGTATTGGAAAGATCTCTTATTTTTATCACCTCATTTGAATATGTTGGTAGAAGCTGGGTAGGAATAAATTTTGCATTCGATCCCAACAATCCGGAAAACTTAACAGGCAATATGGTTTCTTCCGTTGTACCGTCAGCGTGAACACTCATTGTGGTAATGTCATTTATAAAAGGAACATCTGCATCACGAATGAGCAGATTGGTGGTGTCATTATAATCATACAGGCTGATCCCTCCGAAAAAAGTGGTGTACATAATTTGTGTGGCTGAATCATAAATGGGCATTACCGCACAGGTATAATGGTTCATGACCTGCTGATAAGCCATGTCGACCATCGCTCCTCCCGCGCTTACCCTGATTGGTTCACGGAAAGGTAAATTCGAGTCTTTTCGGAACACTCCTCCATAAGCTCCGATTCCATATGAGCCATCTGGTTTAACGATAGGAGCAATGTTTAAATCCCTGCGATGAAAATTGTTTGTATCGGTTTGGTAGGTAAACCCTGATAATGTAATGGTTGTTCCATCATCATTCAGGCTGAATTTCTTAATTTGATCACTGTACGTTTGGGTAAACAAGGGTGTAGGAGGATCGGTATACCTTCCGCCAAAATTGTGTCCGAACATCAAATAAAAATCACTTCCGATTTTCCCGAGCTCGCCGCCGCAAATGGAAAAATTAGTATCAGTGACCTGGCGAATACTTGGAGCGATTGGTTGTGCATTGATTACAGCACTGATCATATTATCAACATGTATTGCTGTTAGTTTAGGAAAGGATGCAAAAATGCTCGCTATGCTGTCGTATCCATATCCACCAATCATGTATAAATAATTTCCATCCTGTATGTATTGCATATTACTGGAACGCATCGGATCCGCAATGGCTAAGGGTACCTGGTTGAGGTCTGCCGAATAAAATGTCCAGGCAGTTGTATCGATCACAATAACAGCATCATTTTTATATTCCGGGGGGAAGCCGCCGCTGCTGTTCAGGCCATGCAACCCGTTGGTCCTTCCGCCGATAAAAAGCCATTTGTCACCCGATTGTGCAAATGCGTATGAATGAATTCCCGGGACCGTGGTTCCGATAATAGCTTCTATTTGAACTGTAAATGGCGGCATTTGCCCAAATTGGGCAAAACTCTTTCCAATAGGCAGAAGGGTAATAAAGAATAAAAAGAGTATTAGCTTTCTTAATTGCATGTATGTTTTTATTTAGTTGTAAATATAATAACTATTTCTTTGGAGGATCTGCTAAAAAACTCTTAACTCTTTATGCTTAAATCAGTAAATTCGTACTGAATTATCCTTGAATGATCAGGATGTAAGCCTAAAATGAAATGACAACGGAAGAAATAGCTCAGGCACTAAAATTGACAGCACAATTGATGGAGCTGCATGAGGAAAATCCTTTTAAAATAAAATCGATTGCAAATGCAGCATATAAGCTGGATAAGACAGATATTGATCTGCAAGGTAAATCCTTGCCGGAGCTTGAGCAAATAGAGGGGATAGGGAAGGGCATTGCAGCAAAAATTAATGAACTGCAGACCTCTGGGAATTTGAAAGAGCTGCTGGAAATGGTGGCCCGGACTCCTTCCGGTGTAGTGGATATGCTAAAAATAAAAGGCATCGGCCCGAAAAAGGTGGGGCTGCTATGGCGGCAATTGGAGATTGAAAGTACCGGAGAGCTGTTGTATGCCTGTAATGAAAACAGATTGATCGCGTTGAAAGGCTTCGGAGAAAAAACGCAGGAGCAAGTGAAGAAGCAGGTGGAGTTCTTTCAATCAAACATAGGAAAGTTCCACTATGCATCAGTTGAGAAATATGCGCTTGGGCTTATTGAAGATCTGAAGAAGAAATATAAAACAGAATTGATCTCCCTAACAGGTGAGATGAGAAGAAAATGTGAGATCATCACGAAAGTTGAGATTTTGATCGCTACAGATGCAGCACCATCAATGGATGCACTGGAAATCAAGGCACCAATAAAAATTGAGCTTATCACCTGCTCACCAGATGATTTTTACGTAAAACTGTTTGAAACAACTGGGTCGGATGAGCATTTGAAACAATTGCCGGAAACTGCTTTTGAAATAAAAAATGCATCATCCGAACAGGAGATCTATAATCATTGTAAGCTGCAATACATTGAGCCTGAACTGAGGGAAGGACTGAATGAAGTTACACTGGCTAAAGGAAATAGAATCCCCAGGCTGATTGAAGTTGCTGATCTGCGTGGGATTCTGCATAATCACAGTACATATAGTGATGGTATGAATACGCTGAAAGAAATGGCCGAATACTGCAAAGAGCTGGGGTATGAATATTTAGGAATGTGTGATCACTCACAATCGGCCTTTTATGCCGAAGGATTAAAGCCGGACCGTGTGCTGCAACAACATGCTGAAATAGATGAGTTGAATGGGGAATTATTTCCTTTTAAGATCTTTAAGGGAATTGAAAGTGATATTTTGAACGACGGCTCCTTGGATTATGCCGAAGAAGTACTTAAATCATTTGATTTTATTGTTGCTTCCGTGCATTCAAATTTAAAGATGACGGAGGAAAAGGCGACAGCCCGTTTATTAAAAGCGATTGAGAATCCATATACAACGATCTTAGGGCATCCGACAGGACGATTGTTATTGTCCAGGCCCGGCTATCCGATCGATCATAAAAAAATAATTGATGCTTGTGCGGCTAATGGTGTGGTAATTGAATTGAATGCTCATCCTTATCGCCTGGATATAGATTGGAGATGGATTCAGTATTGTTTGGAATGTGGCGTGAAAATTTCAATTAATCCGGATGCACACGAGAAGTCAGGTTATCATGATATGAATTACGGAACCTATGCCGCACGAAAAGGAATGCTTACAAAAGAAATGTGTTTTAATACACTTTCTTTAATGGAAATAGAAGATCATTTTGCAAAACGAAAAGCTAATTGATGAGAAGTTTAAATTCCTCAGCTTTTAACTTTTAACTTTAAACTTAATTATATGCCCCTAATAAATTCCATAGCAAGCTGGTGGATGAAAAAGCGGATTCATCAGATTGAACTGTTTATGAAATATCCTGAGGATGTTCAACATGAATGGTTGCGTAAATTAATAAATTCTGCAAAGGATACCGAATGGGGGAAATTGCACGATTATCGTAATATATTTAATGTCGGCGAATTTAAAAGTAATGTTCCTGTTCAGGATTATGATTCACTCAAGCCTTATATCGATAGAATCAGAAAGGGTGAACAAAATGTATTATGGAATACGGATATAAAATGGTTCGCAAAATCTTCCGGCACGACTAACGATAAAAGTAAGTTTATTCCTGTCAGCGAAGAATCCTTAGATAATTGCCACTACAACGGCGGTCGTGATATGATTGCGATTCATTGTTCGCTTCACCCTGAAACGCATTTGTTTACCGGAAAAAATCTCGCGCTTGCAGGCAGTTTAGTAACAGATCATTTTGGAAATCATGAATCACAGAATGGCGACCTTTCCGCAATCGTTCTTAATAATTTACCCGGATGGGCGGAATTTTTCCGTGCTCCCGAGCTTTCCATTGCCTTGATGGATAAATGGGATGAGAAGCTGGAGAAAATAGCGAAAGCGACCGCCAATGAAAATATTGTAAGTCTTGCCGGAGTGCCTTCCTGGATGCTGCTCATAATGAAACGTGTGCTGCAGGAAACAGGCAAGAAATCCATTGCTGAAGTTTGGCCCAACCTGGAAGTTTATTTTCATGGCGGTGTAAACTTTAGTCCTTACCGTGAACAATTTAAAGCGGTTTTTAATAAGCCGGATCTTAATTACCTGGAGCTCTACAATGCAACGGAAGGTTTTTTCGGCATACAGGATCAGCGGAACTCAGATGAATTATTGCTGATGCTTGATTATGGAATTTATTATGAATTTATTCCAGCCAGCGATTTTGAAAAAGAACATCCTAAAACGCTTTCCCTGGAAGAAGTAGAGCTGGATGCTAATTACGCGTTGGTGATTTCCACCAATGCAGGACTGTGGCGATATAAGATTGGAGATACTATTAAATTTACCAGTCTTTATCCTTTCCGTTTCAAGATCACCGGGCGAACCAAACATTTTATCAATGCATTTGGTGAGGAGATTATTGTCGACAATGCAGA
Organism: Bacteroidia bacterium; assembly: GCA_036399275.1. Taxonomy (GTDB): domain Bacteria; phylum Bacteroidota; class Bacteroidia; order 2-12-FULL-35-15; family 2-12-FULL-35-15; genus 2-12-FULL-35-15. Next base: position 20,033 of record DASWNK010000135.1, read on the forward strand.
TAAAGCACTGGCCATTGCTTGTGAAAAAACGGGCGCCAGGATCGCAGAGTATACTGCCGCTCCTGTATACATGAACGGCAATGAGAATGGCGCACATGAATGGCTGATAGAATTTGATACCCTTCCTTCCAACATCGCTTATTTTACCGAAGTACTGGACAATGCACTCAAATCGATCAATTCCGATTATGAAGCGAAACGTTATCAGAACCTCGCTCTGAAGCAGCCGATTGTGAAGGTTTTGCCTGCCGGTACATTCTATAGATGGCTGGAATCGAAGAATAAGCTGGGTGGGCAGCATAAAGTCCCGCGTTTAAGCAATGAAAGAAAGCACCTGGAAGAAATTCTTGGATTTAGCAGGTAAAACACTGCTTAAATGAAGCGAAATGAGCATTGGAATAATAATTGCTAATTTAGCACCATTATTTGCCTGAATCTTGCTACAAAGATGAAAAAGATTGTGCTGCTTTTTTTATTATTCAATTTCACTTGTTATGCACAAGGCAACTATTCTTTATTAAAAACCATCGAAACAGAATGCGATTTTTTTACAACGGATAATCAATGCAATGTTTATTCGGTAAAGAAAGATGAGTTGACCAAGTATAACAAGGCAGGCAAGTTGCTTTATAAGTATAGCAATAAAAATTTAGGAAATATTACTTCCGTGGATGCTTCCAACATGTTAAGAATCCTGCTTTATTACAAAGATTTTCTACAGGTGGTTTTTCTCGACAACACCCTTAGCCAGAATGGTGATCCGGTGAGCCTCGACAAGATTGGCTTTCAGCAGGTTCAGTTGGTTTGTTCGTCCAATAATAATTCCATGTGGGTGTATGATCAGCAGAATTTCGCTTTGGTGCGGTTGGATAAGAACATGGAAAATATTCAGCAAACCAGCAATCTAAATGCTTTGTTGAATGATAGTCTTCAGCCCAATTGTTTGGTCGAGTATGATAATAAAGTATACCTCAATAATCCGCAATCAGGGATTATGATTTTTGATATTTATGGAACCTATTATAAAACGATTCCGGTAAAAAATGCATTGGTTTTTCAGCCGATAGGTGATTGGGTTTATTATATGTTCGATAAAAAGGTGAAAGCATACAATACCAAAACAACCGAAGAGAAAGAATTTGTAATGCCTGCTGATTTTACCAGATTCCGATTGGAAATGGACGTTTTGCTGCTTCAGGATGAGAAATTCATTTCCTTATATTCTGCGCAATAAGCCACTATCCTCGAGCCTTTAAAAACTTATTCACAATTTGCATTTTTTTCCTTGCTTAGCCTCTTAGTTTTTGTATTTTCGTTTTCGGTTTTAAATTAAATTATTTTTATTTTATTCATATGCATATAGCAATCGCAGGAAATATCGGCGCCGGTAAAACTACTCTTACTACCCTTTTAGCGAAACAATTTAAATGGCAGCCCCATTTCGAAGATGCAGATGACAATCCTTACCTGAACGATTTTTATGACGACATGCAACGCTGGTCGTTTAACCTCCAGGTATATTTCTTAAACAGCCGTTTCGGACAAGTACAGGATATCCGTAACAGCGGTAAAACAGTGATCCAGGACAGAACCATATACGAGGATGCATATATCTTTGCGCCCAACCTTCACGCAATGGGCCTGATGACCACCCGCGATTTTGAAAACTATTTTGCTTTATTTAAATTGATGGAGTCTTTTATTTCTCCTCCTGACCTGTTGATCTATCTTCGTGCTTCTGTTCCAACATTGGTGAACCAGATTCAGAAACGCGGCCGTGATTATGAAAATGCCATTCGTTTGGATTATTTGAAACGATTAAATGAGCGTTATGAAGCATTCATTACTTCCTACGAACAAGAACACCCCGGCGCTAAGCTGTTGATCATTGATGTAGATAATAATAATTTTAATGAAAGCGCTGAAGATCTTGGTGCTATCGTTAACAAGATCAATGCGGAAATTAACGGATTGTTCTAAAAAAATAAATTTCTATAAAACAAAACGTCCGGTATTTTTACCGGACGTTTTGTTTTATAAATATGCAGGTTACAGTTCATCCGAATAAAGCGCCTTGACTTTCTCTCTTAAGTTATATCCGTTCGACATAACTTCTCCATATGCACCAGCAGTGCGCAAGGCTATAATGTCGCCCCTGAAGGTTTCAGGCATGCTGACAGCTTTGCCGAAACAATCCGAGCTTTCGCAGATTGGGCCAACTACATCATACTTTAAGTCTTGTGTTTTTAATGCTGCGTCTGTAGTCCGGGTAAGATTTTCAATTTTATGATATGCCTGATACAAAGCAGGGCGTATTAATTCTGTCATGCCTGCATCCAGGATGGCGAAGTTGGTATTTACGCCCTTTTTGATATACAATACTTTGGATATAAGGGTTCCGCACTGCGCCACTACAGCTCTTCCTAATTCGAAATGCACTTTTTGGTTCGGACGAAGCTCAAGGAATTCGTGATACATTTTAAAGTAAGCGGCAAAATCAACAAAACGGTTTTTATCCGGCTCATGGTAATCCACGCCCCATCCGCCGCCTACATTAATGTTTTCAATGGTGATTTTATGGCTCACAAACCAGGATTGAATTTCGTTCACCCGCATGCACAAGCTTTTGAATGAGCTCATATCAGTGATCTGTGATCCGATGTGAAAATGCAATCCGATCAGCTTTAAATTGCTCAGGCTCTTCAATGCGATGATTACATTGTCCAGCTCCCATAAATTAATTCCGAATTTATTTTCTTCAAGACCAGTAGTGATGTATTTATGCGTGTTGGCATTTACGTTTGGGTTGATACGCAAAGCAATGCTGGCTGTTTTATTCTTCCGTTTTGCGAGTTCATTGATCACTTCCATCTCCTGCAGGCTTTCGCAATTGAAACAGAAAATATCGTTATCAAGAGCAATATTGATTTCTGCATCGCTTTTGCCAACACCCGCAAACACAATGTGCTTAGGATCAAATTGGCACTCGACAGCTTTTTTTATTTCATTTCCGCTCACACAGTCTGCGCCTAATCCGTAGGATCGGATAATGTTCAGAATTTTGTTGTTGGCATTTGCTTTTGTTGCATAATGAACGATAAAGCCATACTTATCACTTTCGGCTTTCAGCCGCTGCAACGTTTCTTTCAGCACTTCTACATCATAATAGTAGAAGGGTGTAGGAAGGTTTTGAAATTTATTGATCAGGTCTTGTTTGAACATAGTTTGTTTTTTTGTTCCCGAAAGCACTAGAATAATCCATTGTTTAATGCTACCAGAGTATCTTTCTTTAATTTGGTATCCACGAGAATGGATATGTTGTGTTCGCTTCCTCCATAGGAGATCATTCGCAAAGGAATATCCTTCAATGCCTGGAAAATCTTCAATGCGTAGCCTTGTTTCTCAGCCGTGAAGTTTCCTACAATGCAAACAATGGTAAGATCCGTATCTATTTTTATGGTGCAAAATTCTTTTAGCTCTTTGGTAATCGCTTCTAAATTTTTGGTGTTGTCGATCGTTAAGGATACAGCAACTTCCGAAGTGGTGATCATATCGATTGGTGTTTTATACCGTTCGAAGATTTCAAACACGGCACGTAAAAAACCATAGGCTAACAGCATTCGCTCCGATTTGATATTAATCGCTGTAATGCCGTCTTTTGCGGCAACAGCTTTAATGTTGTCTCCGCTTGTTTTTGAGCTGATTACCGTTCCTTTTGCTTCCGGCTGCATGGTATTCAACAAACGCACGGGAATATTACGCATTTGAGCAGGAAGTATGCAGGTGGGATGCAGAATCTTGGCTCCGAAATAGGCCAACTCAGCTGCTTCATCAAACGATAGCTCGGCAATAGGATGTGTCTTGTCAACGATCCTCGGATCATTGTTATGCATCCCGTCAATATCTGTCCAGATCTGAATTTCTTCCGAATGAATAGCCGCGCCTACAATCGTACCCGTATAATCGCTTCCTCCTCGCTTTAAATTATCGATCTCACCAAAAGAATTTCTGCAGATATAGCCTTGGGTGATAAATAAATTTGCTTTCTGATATTTTGCCAATTCGGATTTTATATTGACCTCAATGTATTTCATATCGGGCTCTTCATTCTCATCAATGCGCATGAAATTCAAGGCAGGCAACAGAACGGAATCCATTCCGATCTCTTCCAGGTAAAAATGGAACATCGCCGTTGAAAGCAATTCCCCTTGTGCAAGAATCGCGCGCTCTTCATTGATCGTGAACATATCCATGGTAAAGGCACGCAGATAATCAAAGTGGGAATCAAGCAGTTCTTTTCCTTTGGTTAAAGAAGCTTCTGTTTTATAGAGTTGCTTGATAACATCGCGGTATTTGTTATCCAAAGCATCAATCAGCGATTTCGCTTTCTCATTTTCTTTTGCATACAAAGCCGTTGCAATCTCTAGCAGGTTATTGGTCGTTCCGCTCATGGCGGATAGTACAACAATTTTCGGCGAACCATCATGGATAAGTTTCGCCAAAGCATGCATGCGTTCTGCGGAGCCTACTGATGTTCCGCCAAATTTTAGAACTTTCATTTTAACTTTGATTGATAAGGGAAGCAAATTTATAATAAATTGAGTTATTCAGGGGTAGATTTTAAATTTTAAGGCTTCATGGGATGGAAATAGGAGCCGATACCCGCTGTGCTCTGCATATCCGGCTTTAACACAAATTAACAATTTCATTCATTTTACTGAAAATTGATTGTTTAAAAAATGTATCTTCGTGTCTGTAAAACATCCCCGCCATACTGTTTAAAATAGTATTTTTGCTCCTGCTTATGTTTACATTGTTAAAAAAGGAAATCCGCAGTTTTTTAAGTTCACTCATTGGCTACATTGCTATTGGTGTATTCTTATTCCTCATCAGTATCTTTATGTGGTGGGTGAAGTCCGATGCGAACTCCAGTAATAATCTGAACGTTCTCGATAGCGGCTATGCGAATATCGATTCTTTATTTATCATTGGCCCTTGGGTCTTTTTATTTCTGATTCCCGCCATTACCATGCGTTCCTTCGCTGATGAGAAAAAGGCTGGTACGATCGAGCTACTGTTAACGCGTCCGCTTACCGATCTTCAGATCATTCTTGCTAAATACCTGGCCGGATTTATTCTTGTGCTCTTCTCGTTGATCCCAACGCTGATCTATTATTATTCCGTTCATAAATTAGGAAGCCCTGTTGGAAATATTGATACAGGTGGAATGTGGGGTTCCTACATCGGATTGTTGTTCTTAGGAGCGGCTTTTGTTGCCATTGGTATTTTTGCATCGGCAATTACTGACAACCAGGTAGTCTCTTTCATATTGGCATTGTTCCTTTGTTTCTTTATTTATACAGGGTTTGATTTCATCGGTTCCTTTGAGGTATTCTCAAAAATAGATAATGTTATTTATGCCTTAGGAATCAACAATCATTATGTATCGATGAGCAGAGGAGTGGTCGACACCCGGGATGTTATTTATTTCCTGAGTTTAATAGCGCTGTTTATTTACGGTACACGCACTGTTCTTGAAAGCAGAAAATGGTAAGCATTTGATTTTTTAATTGGTTTGATATTTTTAAATGAGCAATAAAAGAAATAAAAAAAGGGATTTAATTTCACTCATCCTGGTTCTTGCCATCCTTGTGATGCTGAACTTTGTGGGTTCCTTTGTATTTCATCGCTTTGATCTGACTTCTGAAAAGCGATATACGCTTTCGGATGCAACCAAAAGTCTTCTTGCGAACTTAGATGATGTTATTTATGTGAAAGTTTATCTGGAGGGTGATTTCCCTGCCGGCTTTAAACGATTGAGGAATGAAACAAAGGAAATGCTGGATGAGTTCAGGGCCTATTCCGACAATAACATTGAATATGAGTTCATTAATCCTTCAGCAAATACAGATAAAAAACAACAGAATGAAGTGTTCAAACAGTTGTTTGAAAAAGGATTGCAGCCTACCAATCTGGAAGTGAAAGAAGAAGGCGGTACTTCCCAGCAGATCATTTTTCCGGGAGCTATTGTTTCTTTCCGGGGGCATGAATTGCCTTGGCAGCTACTAAAAACCCAAATGGGAAGATCGCCGGAAGCCCAGCTGAACAATTCGATCCAGTCGCTGGAATATGAATTTGCAAGCTGTATTCGCAATTTAAGCGTCAGTGATCGCCCGGTTGTGGGATTCATTGACGGGCATGGTGAACTGGATACTCTGGGAGTTCAGGACATAGCCGATGAGTTATCAGAATTTTATGCAGTGAAACGCGTGAAGCTTGATTCTCAGTTAACGGCGCTGAAAGGGTTGGACGCGATCATCGTTGCAAAACCGGATACGGCCTTTACCGATAAGGAAAAATTTATTCTCGATCAGTTCATCATGAAAGGTGGAAAAGCGCTTTGGCTGATCGATCCGATGTATACAAGCCCGGATAGCCTTCGGATGAATGGAGGAACGCTTGCCCTGCCGTATGAATTAAGATTGGATGATCTGTTTTTCAAATACGGAGTTCGCATAAATACCGACCTGGTGGAAGATATTCAATCCTCTGTGATTCCTGTAAATGCAGCAATGCGCGGGCAGCCCGCCAATATTCAGATGAAGCCCTGGATCTTTTCACCATTGATCATGCCGGTAAATGAGCATCCGATTGTCAAGAACCTGGATGTCATCAAAATGGATTTTGTATCAAGCATCGATACGATTGCTGTAAAAGGAATTAGAAAAACAATACTGCTGCAATCATCGCGTTATTCCCGTACCCAGCTCTCGCCTGTTCGGGTTGATCTTCGTATGGTGAATATGCCGTTGGATGAAAAGCGTTTCAATAATCCTTACAGAAATCTTGCGGTGCTTTTGGAGGGAGAATTTGAATCTGTATTCAGAAATCACCTGGATCCTAAGATAGCAAAGGACAGTGCTATCGGTTTTAAGGAAAAAGGGGTGGCAACTAAAATGATTGTGATTTCTGATGGGGACGTTATCCGCAACGATATCGATTATCGCTCACAAAAAAAACTGCCGCTGGGTTATGATAAATATACCAATCAAACTTATGGCAATAAAAATTTTATCCTCAACTGTATGAATTATCTTTGTGATGATTCCGGTTTGATCAGCGTGCGAGCACGGGAGCTGACATTGCGTTTGCTGGATAAGAAAAAATTAAAGAATGAACGTCTGAAATGGCAGATCATCAATACGGTGTTGCCTTTGCTGGCTTTGGTGCTGTTTGGTGTCATTTATACCATCCGGCGTAAACGAAAATATTCCTCTTAAAATGAAAAAGAACAGAATTGCAGCCATCCTGGTGGTCCTTTTGAGCTCACTAAGTTTCTGGTACATCATCAACAACAGAAAGGGCACAATCAGTGCCGAAATGAAGGATTTTGCAGTGGAAGATACCGCATCCGTTACAAAAATATTTATGGCCGATAAAAACGGTCGTAATGTAACGCTTGAGCGATTGGAAGACGGACGCTGGCAGCTGAATGGCAAATATGGGGTAAGAATGGATGCTTTGCAAACACTGCTCACCACGATCAGGAGAGTAGACGTGAAAGAGCCTGTTGGTAAAAAGGCGCAGGACAACGTGATCAAAAGGCTGGCGACAAAGGCTGTGAAGTGTGAAATTTATCAGAAAGGAAAGCTTACTAAAGCATATTATGTTGGAACGGAAACAAATGATCTGAAAGGAACATACATGATCATGATCGATCCGGAAACAATGGAAACTGCGGCAAGGCCCTTTGTTACATATATCCCCGGGTTTGAAGGCTACCTCACTACACGTTATTTTACGGAAGAGCGCGGCTGGAGAAACCGAACCATGTTCCAATACAATCCGAACGACATTAAAACGGTACGAATGGAAATCCCTTACAATCCTTCTTTCGGATATGAGCTTACTGTGAAAGGAAATAACGATTATGTGATTAAAAGGCTTTCTGACAATAAAAATGTTGAAAACGTGGATCCTCTGGCGGTGAAGCAATATTTGTCGTATTTCCAGGAGTTGAGCTTCGAAAGTTTTGAAATTGACCTGAACCAAAATGAGATTGATTCGGTGATGAAATCTCAGCCAATCAATATCCTTACCGTAACTGATAAAAACGGGCAGGTGAATAAAGTGAAATTTTTTGCCAGGAAACCCAAAAAGGAATCATACGATGCTAAAGGCGAGTTGTTGAAATTTGATGAAGAACGCATGGATGCATTAATGAACAACGGTGTCGACTTTGTAATGGTGCAGTTTTATATGTTTGGCAAAGTGATGCCGACACAGGATTACTTTCAAAAAGGAGGAACTCAACAGGCAAAACCTGCAAACCTCCCTGTAAATAAGCCCAAAGCCTAACTGATTAACCAAAATCGCATAAAACCCCTGGAAACAGGGTTTTTTTTTGTTAAAAAGTTCCTTGAAATTAAAATGTTGGACCTCCCTTTTTTTTGTTTAAATATTTATATTTGCTTCAAGAAGTTTTAAAGATCTTTAAATATAAAAATAGTCAGATATGAAATTCATTGTTTCCAGCACCTCATTATTAAAACAATTACAAGCCATTAGCGGTGTATTAAATTCAAACAACGCATTGCCTATCCTGGATAACTTCCTGTTCGAGATCGATAAAAGTCAATTGAAGATTTCAGCTTCTGATCTGGAAACGACCATGACAACGATGATCAACATTGAATCCAAAGATACTGGCAGCATAGCCGTTCCTGCAAAGTTGCTGTTGGATACCTTGAAAACATTTGCTGATCAGCCTTTGACTTTTACCATCGATGATAAAAAATACGGAATTGAGATCATTTCTGATTATGGTAAATACAAGCTTACCGGTCACAACGGTGAAGAATTTCCAAAGCTTCCGAACATTGAATCAGGCTCTGCGCTTGACATTGATGCCAGCGTTTTGGCTTCTGCGATCAATAAAACAATTTTTGCAACCGGAAATGACGAGCTTCGTCCGGTAATGTCAGGTGTTTTTTGCCAACTGGCTACCGACAGCATTACTTTTGTTGCTACTGATGCTCATAAATTGGTGCGTTACCGCAGAAGCGATGCAAAAGCGCAAGCTGCATCTTCTTTCATTATCCCTAAAAAACCGTTGAACTTATTGAAGAATACATTGTCCAGCGTGAGCGGAAATGTAAAGATCGAATACAACAATACGAATGCATTCTTTTCTTTCGAGAATACCAACCTGATCTGCCGCTTGATTGATGGAAAATATCCAAACTATGAGGCTGTAATTCCAAAAGAGAATCCTAATAAACTAACGGTTGATCGTGTTTCCTTCCTGAGCTCTATTAAACGTGTTTCTATTTTCTCCAACAAAACGACCCACCAGGTTCGTTTGAAAATTGCAGGCAGCGAATTGAGCATTTCTGCGGAAGATCTTGATTTTGCGAATGAAGCAAGTGAAAGACTTACTTGCCAGTATGCAGGTGAAGACATGGAAATCGGCTTCAATTCTAAATTCCTTGCCGAAATGTTGAGCAACTTGAATTGTGAAAATGTAAACCTTGAGATGAGCGCACCGAATCGTGCGGGAATCCTATTGCCAACAGAAAAAGAAAATGCAGCGGAAGATATTCTGATGCTGGTAATGCCGGTTATGTTGAATAGCTAGTGATGCAAATCAATATAGAAGGCCGTTTCCCGAAAAGGAAGCGGCTTTTTTATTTAATTAAATTTCAGTAAATTTGAAATATGAAAATAAAACTACTCTCCCTGATTCTGTTATGTGCATGCTCTTTAACTTCACTGGCCCAAACAACCGTTATTGACAGCATTCTTTCCGGTGGCATTTACCGCAACTACCGTATTTATATTCCGGCTGTTTATACCGGAACAACTGCCCGCCCACTGGTCTTTGATCTGCACGGATACACGTCCAGCGCATCGGCAGAACAAGCCTATTCCAATTTTATGCCGATTGCTGATACCGCCAACATCATTATGGTATATCCGAACGGTACGTTGTCGGGCGGACAACCATATTGGAATGCAGGATTTGGCGGGGCTGTGAATGATATTGGTTTTATTTCTGATTTGATCGATACACTTTTAACGCAATATAACATTGATCCTGATATGGTTTATTCCTGTGGAATGAGTAATGGCGGATACATGAGCCATACGCTCGCTTGTGAGCTGAATACAAGAATTGCAGCAATTGCATCCGTAACGGGAAGCATGTCTAGTTATCAGCAATCTATCTGTACGCCAAACCGCCCGGTGCCGGTGATGCAAATAAGCGGTGATGCCGACGGAACTGTTGCATATACAGGAAGTGCCGGTTCAATGGGGATTGATGCGCTGGTAAGTTACTGGGTAAGCAATAATAATTGCAATGCTTCAGCAGTTTTTTCAAACGTACCGAATACCAGTACGTCCGACGGTTGCACTGCAGAGCATTACCTTTATAATGGCGGCGATATGGGATCTACCGTGGAGAAATATAAAATTATCGGGGGTGGGCATACCTGGCCGGGCTCTCCATATACAATTGGTGTTACCAACCAGGACTTTAAGGCATCGGAAAAAATCTGGCTGTTCTTCCGGAAATACAAGCTGAACCAGTTTGTAGGCTTGAATGAAATGCAGAATGACGGGAAGCTTATTATTTTTCCGAACCCTGCCACAAATCTTATTAATATTGAAGGTGCTGCTATTGCTTGGATAACAATTCTTGATATGCAGGGGAAAGTAGTGATGCAGACACAGCAAAAACAGATGGATGTTTCTTCTCTTGCAAAAGGTGTTTATTCCATTGTTATACTTTCAGAAAATAACAGAAGTGTAAGGAAGCTGGTGAAGCTTTAAACCGAAGGTTATTTATAGATCGATATTTCTTTCGTTCCGTCACTTTTCATATACCCTCGGTACATACCTGTTGTGTTGAAAGGCATTGTTATATTACCTTTTGCATCAATAGCAATGAGTCCGCCTTCTGCACCAATATCCTTTAATTTTTTCATCACAACTTCATCGGCCGCTTTCGCAATTGAGAGTCCTTTATACTCCATGAGTGCAGAAACGTCATAGGCAACAACGGAACGGATAAAAAATTCTCCATGACCGGTACAGGAAACTGCGCAGGTTTTATTATTGGCATAGGTGCCAGCGCCAATGATGGGTGAATCGCCTACACGACCGTATTTTTTATTGGTCATCCCTCCCGTAGATGTTCCCGCTGCGAGGTTGCCATATTGATCCAGGGCAACGATTCCAACTGTTCCGAATTTTTTATCTTTCTCATCAACATCTAACAATCCCGTGGTATCAGAATGATCCAATTGCTGCTGTTCGGTTTTTTTTATCTTTTGAAGTTGGTTCCAACGCTTCTGATCAAAGAAGTAAGCGCTGTCGGCAAATTCACAACGGCATTGTTTTGCAAATTCTTCGGCACCTTTCCCAACCATCATTACATGCGGAGAATTGGTCATCACACATTTTGCAGCTGTAATAGGGTTCTTAATGGTTCTCACGCCGGCAACCGCCCCTGCCATTCCTGTTTTACCATCCATGATGGATGCATCCATTTCATTCTTTCCATCTGCGGTGAACACTGCGCCTTTTCCTGCATTAAACAAAGGAGAATCCTCAAGGATCTTTATACCGGTAACTACAGCATCCAGACTGGTTCCGCCTTTTCGCAGGGTATCATAGCCCGCATTTAAGGCTTCAGCAAGTTTTTCGGTGTATTGCTTTTCGAGTTCGGGCGGCATGTTTTGTTTTAATAAAGTTCCTGCTCCTCCATGGACCGCTAATGCGAAATTTCCATTCAAAGGCTTGTTTTTTTCTTGCGCGGGAGAAATGCCCGCTAAAAACAAAAAGAGGTATAATGAATATATTTTTCTCATTGAATTAATTTAAGTATTCGTAAAGTTAAGCTTAAAAACTCATTTGTCAAGCGTTTTCAGAACCCCTTGCATTCCTTTGATAATAAGTCTGACATGGCATAATTGTTTAGTTAAGGACTTGTTATTCGGGTTTTAATCTCATCCGCCTCATTTTTTTGAAATAGTTCCATAAATTAAATAATATGAAGCTTTCTCTTGAAAAAAAAGTATTATTTGGATTTATAGGCAACCTTATTCTTGTTTTGATCTTCGCCTGGGTTTCGCATGTTCAATTACGAAACCTGAAAAGCCTGGATCTCCTGGAGAGCGATCACCATCAGAAAATTTATGCCTCAGAAAAGATCTCTTCCATCATTAACAGCATCGATAATGTTTCGAAAAGTTATGTGATTACTGGAGACAGTACTTATTTAACAACGTTCAACAAAAACCTGTACTCGATCGAACGGCAATTGGAACAGTTGTCTGTGCTGCTTGAAAATGAGCCTGAGCAAAAAAACAGGTTAGTTAATCTCGAAAATATCTTGACGGAAAAGACGGTTAACATCAGCCGGTTTGTCGAATTGCGCAGATATAGGGATTTCGAAACGGCCAGGGACCTTGTTAAAAATGCCGAAAATATCCAAACATCCGATCGATTGAATAAATCAATTGCTGAAATCCAGGCAGAAGAGAACAAGTTGTACTTAAAAAGAAAAAATGAGCGGCTTCTCGTCGATAATCGCTACTCGGTAATTTTTACAAGTTTGCTGATTTGCTTACTCTGCCTGCTGGTGGTGGTTTATTATATCATCCGGATGCAATTGAAGGCGAAAAAGCGTGCAGAGATGCTGTTGCAAGCTAACAATCAATTAGTAAGGTCGATCATTGATAATACGAGCAATCCGATTTTTATTAAACAGATCAATGGTGTGTATCTATTGGTGAATAAGGAGTTCGAGCGATTGTTTGGTTATTCAAATGAAGAGCTGAGAGGGAAGTCCGATCAGGATATTTTTCCGGGTGAAATCGCGGACGTCTTAAGGGCGAGTGATCTGGATGTAATTAAAGCCGGAAAGGAAATAAAGGTTGAAGAGGTATTTCCTCAGCCAGGGGGCCTGCATAATTATATTGTTGTCAAATTTCCACTCTGGGATATTTTTGGAAAAATATATGCCATTGGCGCCATCGCTACGGACATTACTGAACGATCGAAACTGGGGACATTACTGAAAGAAAGTGAAGAGGAGCTTCGGGTTGGCCTGGATGCCGCCCCGGATGCGGTAATCGTTGTAAATGAAGAAGGTGTGATCAACCGATGGAATAGAAAGGCGGAAGAGTTGTTCGGTTGGGCCGCGCATGAGGTGATAGGGAAAAAAATTGACGAAACAATTATGCCGCAACGATACAAGGAAAAGTATCAGGAAAAGCTAAAGCAGTTCTTATCGGACAAGGACATAGACATTTTCAATAAGATGGTGGAGCTTTCGGCGCTGACTAAGAAACAAGTTGAGTTGGATATTGAATTAAGCATTGCTCCGGTGATCATTAAAGACAAGTATATTTTTATTGGCTTCATCAGGGATATAACTAAGAGAAAGCTTTTTGAAAAAGAGATTCAGGAATCAAAGCAGTTTTTGAATTCAATCGTGGAAAACATCCCTAGTATGGTTTTCGTCAAAGATGTAAAGGAATTACGTTTCATAAGCTTCAATAAAGCGGGCGAAAAATTGCTGGGCTATTCTGCAAGTGAAATTATGGGTAAGAACGATTATGATCTGTTTCCGAAGGAGCAAGCTGATTTTTTTACAAGCAAAGATCGGGATGTTTTGAATAAAGGTGTCCTTGTTGATATTCCGGAGGAACCCATCGATACGAAGAAAGGGAAAAAATGGCTTCATACGCAAAAAATACCAATCAGAGATCTGAACGGAAAGCCTTTGTATCTGATGGGTATTTCCGAAGACATTACTGAAAAGAAGAAACTGGAAAGGGAGCGGGCAAAAGCGGAATTGCAACTGAAGGAAAATCAGGAGCGAATGCGCTTGATTCTGGAAAATATTGGCGAAGGTGTTATTGTCGTCGACCAAAATGAAAAGATTATCCTGTTCAACCGGATGGCAGAAGAGATCATCGGCGTAAAGGAAGATCACACCATTTTTACACCCGCCGATTGGTCGGATGAATTTGATCTGTATTACGCGGATGGCAAAACAGTTTTTCCGGCACAGAAGCTTCCTTTGGAAAGGGCGCTGAAAGGTGAATCTACAGATGATGTGGAGATCGTGATGGTGGATCCTGAAACAAAGAAAAAGAAAATTATAAAAGTAAATGGCCGGCCCGTATGGGATAAAGACGATTATATCATAGCAGCCGTGGCAACTATAAGAGACGTTACAGAATATAAAAAGCTGCAGGAAGAACTAAAGAAAAGCCGTAACATGATTGGCTTTAAGAGGGACGACGACAAAAGCCCTGAATAAATTTTAGTTAGTTTTGTGTAATCGCCTTAATGATTTCTGGACTCATCGGGCTTATTGCGGAAGAATAATAGTTTAATAATTCACCTTTTTCATTGATAAGGTATTTGCAAAAGTTCCATTTCGGAGCTTCGGTATTCCAACCGTTTTCTTCTTTACTGGTAAGCCAATGGTAAATGGGATGTTGGTTTTTACCAATCACATCTGATTTCTCAAACAGCTGAAAAGTAACGCCGAAATTTTTTCTGCAGAATGCGCCGATTTCTTCATTGCTGCCAGGCTCTTGTCCGCCGAAATTGTTGGCAGGAAACCCCAGAATGGTTAATTTGTCGCCATGTGTTTCATGCAAGTCCTGGAGCTCATCGTATTGCGGGGTAAAGCCACACTCCGAAGCAGTGTTTACGATCATTACTTTCCTCCCCCTGTAGGTGGCGAAATCAATTTCTTTGCCTTCTATTGATTTTACTTTGAAGTCGTAAAAAGATTTTGCGCCATGATTTTTTGATGTTTCCGCTGGTTTTGAAACGATTCCTTTCACAGAAAATAATTTAAGTAATAAGTATTTTAGTTTTTTCATAAATATGTTTTATTTAAAGAAACCTGCAGCCTAAAAAGGTAAATTCATCAAAACCGTTTACCATTCTATACCACGCTCTTTTAGTATGCACTACATCAATTATTTCAGCCCGCCTGTTATTATTGCTGCTATAGCGGATGAAATCAGTTGCTTTGGCCGATTTTGCCCAGATCAAAGCGGTACTTCCTTTATTAGAATTTGTATAAATCCATTCTCCTCTTTTATATCCCTTCTTATATTTTCCTTTTGCCAGTATTTTTCCGCCCGGTAAATAGTAAGTCCAGATGCCTTTTTTAATAGAATCAACACTGTTTCCTATCGCAGTTATATAATTATTCCTTATTGTATCATTCCCTCTGTAATCAAAATAAGGGTGATAAATGATCGTATTGTAACGTTTGCCATTTACGATTGTATCTTGCTGAGCATAACACTTACAGAAGATGAATGTTGCTAAAAGGAAGAGTGTGGTCCGCATTTT
The DNA here is from genome assembly GCA_036399275.1 of Bacteroidia bacterium. Classification (GTDB taxonomy): domain Bacteria; phylum Bacteroidota; class Bacteroidia; order 2-12-FULL-35-15; family 2-12-FULL-35-15; genus 2-12-FULL-35-15. Next base: position 35,423 of record DASWNK010000135.1, read on the forward strand.
ATTTTTTATAACGGTATTTTATAAAAAAGATACATGGGGCCCCTTTATCCAACAATCCTCAGCTTCGCAAATTTTATTAGCAATTGTTTTTGTCCTACACCTTCAAAAAAGACCGTCGCTTTATTGTTCGGAAAATCACCTTCCATATTGATCACTTTTCCGCTTCCGAAGCGGTCGTGTTGAACATTCATGCCAACCTGCAGCTCACGCAGGCTTTCGGTATCAAAGTCCGTTGTTGTTTTTGAGGCAGCATTCACCTTCACGAGTTTCTTGCCCATTACCGGTCGCTGCACAAATGTTTCTTTTGGTTTTGCAGTTTGCAGTCGCGGTTTGATGGAATGTTCTTCATCGCCAAACATGCGGCCGTTATTTTCTGCAGGCATTTGTATGTGCTTGGGATCCAGTTCTTCGATAAACCTGCTGGGCTCGCAATAGATCAGGTTTCCCCAGCGGTAACGGGTCGTCGAGTAGGAGAGGGTCACTCGCTTTTCTGCGCGTGTTAATGCCACATAAAACAATCTTCGCTCTTCTTCCAGATCTGCCCGGTCGGTTAATGACATTTGAGAAGGAAATAAATTTTCTTCCAGTCCGACAATAAACACATAAGGAAACTCTAAGCCTTTTGCAGCATGTATCGTCATTAACACCACTTTGTTTTTATCTTCCTCTGTTTCGTTCTTTTTATCTGCATCGGTCATCAATGCGATGTCCTGCATAAATAGATTCAAGGTAGGAGCGGTTGTTGGCTGAACGGCTTCTGTTGTGGGTTCGTCAGTAAATAACAACCCATTATCAAAGCTTTTGTTTTCATTTTCTAATGCAGGTTCTTTTTGAGATTCCTGGTTTTCTTGCTGATCAACATCCTGGATGGTTTCGATCTCGCTCTCCGAAAATTCTTTCAATCCATTCAGGAGCTCTTGTATGTTCTCATGCCTGCTCACGCCTTCCGGAGATTT
>DASWNK010000136.1:0-7816 GCA_036399275.1 Bacteroidia bacterium
TTAAAAACAAGACCAATTACCTGAACGAAAAGCAAAAGGCATTGGACGAGATCAACAAATACGAAAGCATTGATTTCTTAAAAGAATCGATGAAGAACCTGGACCAGGAACGTAAAGAGATCGAAAACCGCATTACCACGATCGAAAGCCAGAAATTATCCAGCAAACACCTGGAGTTCCGACTGGAAAAAGTGAACGATAAAATCGCAGCAATAGAGAATCAGATCAATAACTACAACAATTTGTTGATCCACAAAATATCCGATGACGAAAAGACCAAACAATTGCTCAACGCGATTCTTTCGGAGCAGGTATTGAGCTTGCCAAGCAAACAAATCAAAAAACAGATCAAAAAAGTTTCAGATAAACTGTTAAACATTTTTGATGGAGAGATTGACATCTCAAAAGGACTGGAGCTTACCGAATTCAGATCTGTTAAAGAATTAAAGGATGAATTGAAAGTTTTCCTTGCTGAGAAAAAACAAACGGAAGAGCTTTTGAAAACGGTTGTAGACAAAGAAAAAACCGATTTCAAATTAAAAAGCATTCTTGGTGAACTTGAAGTGATCAAGGAAAAGATCAAAGACATTGAAACCAAGCCACAGCTGGAGCGTACCATCAAAGGCATTATTGAAGAGATCAAAGCATACACAGAAGAAAAGAAGGATCTTGAATTGCACCTGAATGATTTGGTGAAAGAGATTTCTTCCAAACAGATCATGCTGGATAAATTGAATGAAGAAAAGCGTAACCTTGAGCTTCGCGTGAAAGAATTGAAGGACCGCAAAATGGAGATGGAATCCATTGAAGTGGAGCCTCGCGAATATGAAACAAACGATAACCTGGATTATATCTATTCAAAAATCCAGATTCACCAAAAAGATCGCCACGACATTAAAGCCAACAAAGATGTTGCGTTTGAAGGCCTGAAATACCGCCTTCGCAGCAGCATTGCGGATGAAGTAGAATTCATTCATTTTGTAGAAGAAGAAATTGCTTGTTTGAGCGATAAGGAAAGAAGTATTGACGGCTTATTGTCAAGTATCTCCACACAGTTCGCAAACCCGGCATTTACTTTATTAAAACGTTACGAAGAGTTCAAGCAATTTGTATACAACAAGTTTAATACAAAATTAGCGACTACCCGTATCTCCAATATTGAATCATTGAAGATTGATCTGATCGACAATGAAAGAATCATCAGTGAATTAAAATCGATCAGCTCTATCCAGGAATTTAACGGACAGATGAGCTTTGATTTTGACCAGTCTGAGAACCTGAAGATTCTGAACACTTATCTGGATACCGGTAAGAAAGTCCATTTTGATGAATTGTTCAACATTGAATTATTGCTGGAGATCAAAGGAACAGAAAAGCGTGTGGATCTTGCCAACCAGGTAGAATCTGACGGAACCGACCGTATGATCCGTTTGGTAATTATCATGGCGATCATCAACCGTTTGGCAATTACGGATGAGCAAAACAAGATCACACTCTTCATTGATGAGGTTGCAACGATTGATAAACAAAACCGTCCGGAACTGGTGAAATTCTGTAATGCACATAATTTCATTCCAATCTTTGCGGCACCGGATGCAGTAGAAGGATTCAACAAATATTATTTCATCTACCCTTCAAAAGGCAAGATCAACATCAACGAAAAACAAAATGCGGTGATTGTTGAGCGCAATGCGGTAGTTGAGAAAACGGTTAAAAAGAATTTAAAAGACATAAACTAGGTCCATGAAAGCAGAACCGAAAACCATACTCCGCTTTTTATTGGAGCATTATGATGTGATCGCTGAATTGTACGAGACACAATCCAACGAAGGCGTTATTGCTTTCGAGGTATTGAACCAGATCGTTGCAAAACATGAAAGCGATATCCGTCCGCAATTGCTCGAGTATAAGATCTTAAGTCCGGTAAACGACAATTACGAGATCCGTACTGTTTACTATAACTTAATTGAATTCATATTAAGCGAGTTCAAACCATTGCTTCCTGAAACGATTGAGAAATATCACATGTCCATTGCTGAGCTTTTCCGCAAGATCAGAGAGAATATCAATGGCGATAAAGTAACATTGAGCCAGCGTCTGAATGACCTTGCTATTGAAGTACGTTCGTTCTACGAAATGGTAGAGCGCAATACGATGAGCTTGTTGCAGGAAACACGTGAGCTGAAAGCAAACGTAAAGAAAATCGATTACCGCGAAAAAATCATTCGTGCTTCCCGCTGGATCGACGAATACATTATTCCATTGAATAAGATCCTGGACATTAACCATTCCACTTCAGTTGCGAATAAATTGTATGAGATCTCCGAATTTTCAAACAAATACCGGTTGAACTTCGATGATGAAAGCGCACGCGTTCAGTTCGAAAAGCTTTATTTTCAATTGATCCAGGTGAACGATAATTTATTACGTCAGTCGAAGATCCTTACCAATGAATTGCTTCCGCTGATCGAACGCATCAGAACAGAGTCTATCATTTTAACTGGCTGGATCACGTATTTGAAAAATCCATACAAACGCAAAGCGCCTAAATTGCTGAAACGTAAAGAGGTTTCTGTTTATTCCAACGATACGTTTTACAATGCGTCCGAGATTTTCGAGCAGTTTAAAAATGAAACGGATGTGTATTTCGAAGAAGAAGAACAGGCGGCAGAGAAATGGATTTTCGATAAAGACCATTACACAAAGAAGTTGAAAGACAATATGCCGGTGGAGAATTTCTTCAGCTGGTGCAACAAAACCTTGAAAGAAGATTACAAAAAAGTGGAGATTGAAAAATTTTTCGCGCTTACCACGCTTGCATTCGATGAAGACATTGAGCGGGAATATGGCGCAAAACCACAATTCGACAAAATAAGAATCAACGACCTGACATTAACAGTTCCGAAAGTTACAATCAATCAGCAATCAAAATTAATCGAACCAGAAAATGGAATTTCCTAATCACCACCGACAAATAGTAGAAGACCTTATGGCAGGAAAATTTGTTCTGCCCAATGAGCGTACTTACCAAGTATTGAAAGACAATGAGCAATCCTATACGTATTTTTTCAAAGCTTCTTTCAATTATGAGCTTCGATTAACACAGGATTATGCCTTTGTTGTTTCCGAAGAATCTGCTGAAATGCTTTCCCGCGACATCTGTATCTTTATCGCTTTACTAAGCTATGAGCTGGACAGAGACGGAAAAAACTTTCTGGAACGCATTCAGTTCAGCGAATTTGAAATGGAAGAGATTGAAAATTATTTTATCAACTCATCTTACATTGATCTGATTCTATCCAACAAGCAATTGAAGGATGCTGATGCACGCAAGAACTTTATTAACACCTTGAACAGAAGAAATATTATTGAAAAAACAGGCGACAATCGTTTTGTATTCACTTCCGCTCATAAGTTCTTTGTTGATTTTGCAAGCGACATTGTAAAATATGAAAATGCTGAAAAGGACGCGTAAATTGATGTGCAGATATACGATTTATTGATTATTGAAAAAATAAAAAGAGAGGGGCTGATTGCCCCTTTTTTATAGGCTTATGGCAAGAACTCTCCTACTCGACCACATTGTACACTCAGACTTAAAAAGCACAAAAGCGGTATTTTCGGATCTGAGAAGATTCTCCGAATTCCATCCTTTGTTCATCGGGATCGAAGAAACGGGCAATAGTACTTATATTATTAAAGAACGGATGCCTTTTGGAGGCTTCCCGTTCAAATACAAAGCCGTAGTGATTGACAATGCTGAAAAAAATGAGGTAATGTATATTGCATATCCATTTTTCATTACACTCACAATCACATTTGCTTTTTCATCGGACGGTCCTGATACCCGAATAAAAGAATCCATACATATTAAAGGGCCTATCATCGCTACCGATATTTTAAGAAGTCTCATAGGGAAAATGCATCCGAGAGTGGTTGCCGATCTCAACAAAAAAATGCTTGCTGAAAATGGCAAAAAATAAACCGATCACCTACAAGACAAAAATTTATAAATTGGAGCACCTGGTAGGAATGCATTACCTGGAAGTCCCTGCGGATATCATTGATCAGCTTGGAGGAAAGTTCAAGATGCGCTTACTTTGTACAGTCAATGATAAGCTCACTTTTCAAGGCGGATTAGTTGCTTTAGGAAATGGCAACGGTTATATCAGCATTAACATTTCCCGCTTAAAAAAATTAGGATTAAAATTTAAAGATGAAGTAAGTGTTTCTTTAAAAAAAGATGATAGCGAATATGGAATGGAAATGCCGGAAGAGCTGAGAGAACTGTTGGAACAAGACGAAGAAGGCATGAGAAGATTTAAAATGCTGACTCCCGGGAAACAACGCTACATTATTCATTATGTAAACACCGTAAAAAACAGTCAACTTAGAATCGACCGCGCCATCTTACTCATCAGTAATCTGAAGAAAACGAAAGAAGGAAAAGAATCGTTCAGGGCTATGCTGGGATTGGAGTAAACGGTTGTTGGTTCTTAGTTATTGGTTGTTGGTTATTGGTTAAAGTTGTTAATTATCGGCTAATTGTTCATTGTACTTCACACACAGACTAAACACAGATTTGTAGCGCCTACGCTGAAGCTATGGCGTAAGAGCTATATTTGTACCAATATGTAATTAGTGATTCTATTCGTATATTCGCAAAATATTTGTTATCCATAAGCTATGTATCCATCATTATATTACGCTGTAAAAGATCTCTTGGGCGCTGACCTTCCATTTTTAAAAATGGTACAGATGTTTGGATTCTTTGTGGCGATCGCATTTTTGATTTCCGCTTATTTCTGGACCAAAGAATTGAAGCGAAAAGAAGCGGGAGGCCTTTTGAAAGTAGGATCTACAAAGATCTTAAAAGGACAGAAAGCAACAACCGCAGAATTGATTACCTCCGGACTGATCGGTTTTCTGGTCGGCTATAAATTGCTTTACATCATTTTTAACTTTTCTGCTTTCACTGAAGACACCCAGGGATTTTTGCTTTCCACTCAAGGGAATTTTGTTGGAGGATTAGCAATTGCAGCACTGTCCGCTTATTTAAAATACAGGGAAAAAGAAAAAACCAAGCTGGAGAAACCTGTCTGGGTGGAAGAAACGGTGCATCCCTATCAGTTGGTAGGAAACATGACATTAATAGCCGCTTTTGCCGGATTAACCGGTGCCAAGATCTTTCACAACCTCGAAAACTGGGATACATTTGTTGCAGATCCAATGGGAGCGCTGCTTTCTTTTGATGGCTTAACGATGTATGGAGGCTTAATCCTTGCATCCATTGTATTGATCTGGTATGGCAAAAAAAATGGTATTCCTACTCCTCACCTGATCGATTCGGCTGCGCCTTCTTTAATGATAGGGTACGCTGTCGGACGGATTGGTTGCCATCTTTCAGGTGATGGCGACTGGGGAATCAACAATACACAACCGAAACCGAATTGGTTGAGCTGGGCCCCTGATTGGGTCTGGAGTTTTGATTATCCTCACAATGTGGTAAATGATGGAGTACCGCTTGCCGGCTGTATGGATGAGAAATATTGTAATCACCTTGTTCCTCCGGTGTTTCCTACTCCTTTTTATGAAACACTGATGTGCCTTTTTCTTTTTGTGATCCTTTGGAAATTGCGTAAAAAGATTACTACACCGGGAGTTATTTTCTGTGTTTACCTTATATTCAATGGGATAGAGCGCTTTTTTATAGAAAAAATTCGTGTAAACACCCTGTATCACATCAATGGATTTGGGTTTACTCAAGCTGAGTTAATCTCAACTATTCTGTTCATCCTTGGTGTAATTGGGATCTTTTATTTCCGGAAGCTGGAGAAGAAGAAAACGGTTGTTGGTTAACCGCATTACTAACAACTAATAACCAGCAACCAACAACTAACGAATATCACTCCGTTTCCTTATCGAACGTAGGCTCTGTAATATTCTTTCCATCTCTGTAGTAATAGGTGCCGCCCCAGGAGTACTCTTCTTTTTTATATTCGAAAGCTGTACCATTTATGGTAACCGTAATCACCGTGATTTTCAAGCGATCTCTTTGAATAATTTTCTCTTCCTTGTTTTTAACAACCGGCTTATAAGGAGCAACAATAACTGAAGGAGTTACTTGCGGTTTCGCTGGTTCCGGAGTATATTCCGGCTGTTTCACAACAACGGCGACCGGATTACTCGGAGGAATTGTTTGTGCAACAGGCTTTGGTGGTTCAGGCTTTGGCGGAGCCGGAGGCGGTTCTTTCGGCTTAGGTTTGGCTATCTCCTTGTCTTTTTTTTGTGACTCAATAGCCGTTTGCGTATAATCATTATCAAAATTAAAATCCCCCGCTATTCCATCATATTTAATACGCCCTACGGGCTGCGAATAAGTAACAATTTTATCTTCCGGCTGCATTTCCAAACCTACCTCTGCAATGAATTTGGCAAAATCCTCCTTTTCTCTCCCGTTTGGAACGACCGTGTTGACAATGACCTGCTTGGTAATATGCCCGGGCTTAGTAAACGTAAAAACAAAATTGGACCCTAACTCAAGATCAACATTGTATTTGCCTTTGCTGGGATCAATTGTCCGATAAACCTTTCCATCGCGGGTGATGGTAATTAGAGAATTGTCCAACCCTCCTTCCTGAACAGAAAATTTCAGTTTAATAGTAAAAAGAGGTTCCTGCGCCTTCACTGAAAATGTAGAAAACAACAAAAACAGGCCAAATAATAAAACTGACTTTTTCAACTGTGGAGTATAGATACTGCTGTTCATTGTACTTAACAAAATTAATCAAATAATGCCGCATCTACTCATTCATCCTGTCGTGTTTTAAACGTAACTTTGTGAATAAACGCTACAATTATGAGTATTGACTTACAAACACTCTGCCAGGAAGTCTGCACCTTATCCATTGGGGTAGGTGATTTCATCAAAAATGAACGGAATAAATTCTCTTTGGCGAAGATTGAAACCAAAGGAAAGAATGATTTTGTATCCTATGTTGATAAAACCTCAGAGAAGCTAATAATAGAAAGACTTTCTACGCTTTTGCCGGAATCTGGCTTTATAGCGGAAGAAGGCACTTCCAGTAAAAAAGGAGATGTCTATAACTGGGTGATAGACCCTTTGGATGGAACAACCAATTTTATCCATGGAATTCCTTGCTTTGCCATCAGCATTGCTTTAATGAGGAATCAGGATTTGATTATGGGTGTTATTTATGAAATCAATCTGGATGAGTGCTTCTATGCCTGGGAAGGAAGCAAGGCATATCTGAACGGTAAAGAGATCACAGTTTCAAAAGTTTCCCGTCTATCAGATTCCCTCCTGGCGACGGGATTCCCTTATTACGATTACGGCCGAATGGATGAATACATGGAGCTTTTTAAACACTTTATGAAAACAACCCATGGCTTAAGACGATTAGGTTCTGCCGCGACCGATCTTGCGTATGTGGCATGTGGGCGATTTGATGGCTTTTACGAATATAGCCTTCAGGCCTGGGACGTCGCCGCAGGAGCATTTCTTGTTCAACAGGCAGGTGGGAAAGTGACGGATTTCAAAGGCGGTAAAAACTTTATCTTTGGTAAAGAAATGGTTGCAGGGAACAGTTTATTTTTTGATGAATTTTTAGATGCCGTGCAAAAGCATTTTAAATAGAATGGAAGAAAAAAAGGAACCGAAAACTACCTGGGAGTATGTTAAAATTTACTTCCCGGATGTCTGGCAATACATTGTAATAATTATCGTTATGATTATCGCTGCCCTATTTATTTTATAATCAAGCAAATATCAATGCATAATTGAAAAAAAACTGAT
>DASWNK010000137.1:0-5943 GCA_036399275.1 Bacteroidia bacterium
GTTACTTCCAGCGCTTTGCTGCAGCTTATTCCCGGCTCAATCACATCCAGTTCTTTTTCAGAATTGTAGTTCAGCTGCTTTCCATTAAAGAGGATCATTCCCGGCAGGTCATCACCTTTGGAATTTTTAAGAATCTCATTCTTTTCATTTACCTGTCGCAATAATTTTGAATTGAAAGTGATGGACATTGTTTTGGGATCATAGATGGAGATCTTCGTTTCTGCCGGAAAACCATAACGAAACTCGCCCGATACGCTGAATGAAGCAAAGGCATATTTTGAACGGCAGGGCGTAAGTGAAAACAGAATCCCGCTGGAATCAGTCATGGGAATAACAATATCATTATATGAAACAAAATTGGAGCTGAAGGAATATGTTTTACCAAGCGTGTATTTCTCGGGCTCTGAAGAAGTATAATAAGGATCGCCAAAAATAAAAGGGTAAATAGCAAGGGGTTTATGAAAATGGAGCTGGTATTTTAAAAACGTCTCTTCCGACATTTTATCCTTTATGGAGGGCATAAAGAATTCATGCTTTGTCCAGTCTTCACAGGCGCAAGGTAAGTTCTCCGAAAAGCTCAGTTGCGAAAAATCAACCTGCGTTTTCTTCCCCAGGTTATCTTCCAGGCTCCAATTGGTTGAAGGAGGAACAATGGCTGCTTTTCCTTTTATATTAATGTCGTATTTTTCAAATTCAAACTCAAAGGTCTTTAAGCCGGATTGAGGAGGAATCTTCACGCTCATATAAATGCGTCCTTCACTTTCTTTGCTTTTCGAAATGTAAATCTCCTTTTTATAATCCCAATGCGAAAATCCTTTTATCTCACCGTTTTCAAACAGGTCAGCCATTTGTAAAACAGAATCTTTGTAGATGGAATAGTGCTTTACGGAGCCGTCCGGGTACCAGTCTTCCCTCAAAGAGTATTGATCGAACTTTGGGAAGGGAATATTCTCCAGCACACTTTTAGCAATTCCGTTTTCGTACCATTCCAATTCTTTTGCCGATCGTTCTTTGTCGTTATAAAAAATTGTTTTCCGTTTCCCACCATTGAAATAATAGCTGGTCTCTTTTATTTTTCTATTCAGCACATACTCCGTTTCGATGGAGGGCAAACCATTCGGATAATATTCCATTACTTTTCCATGAAGTACTCCATATTGATAGGGCTTACTACACAATACAATACTGTCGTTCAGGTAAACTATGTAATTACCATGAAGCAATCCCTCCTTTAACGTGCCGGTGCATTTCATTTTTGTTCCGGTGAATTCAAAAATAAAATCGCCGGAGCGGCTTGCATCAAAGTGCTGAGTACAAACAACAGATGTAAAAAGCAATTGTGGAATAAGGGAGAGCGCATAAGGCCTGATCAGTGGGAATTTTTCTTTGCTGATCAGATATAGCGGATTCACTTTTTCCGGATTGGTATACCACCTTTCGATCTTCTTCAATTTAGCATCTACAATTTTGGTGATCTTCTTTTGGGTTGCGCCAACTGGAATATTAAATGCATCGGAATAAAACCCTTCATTAAATGCCGGAACCTGGATGATCCGGATAACATGCTCGGGTCGATCCTTTAGTTTTATTATTCTGGCTTCCAATGAAGATGTTTGGATTCCATATAGCATAAGTGAATCGCGCACAAACTCTGCTTTTATAGGATACAGCGCAAAATTGTTTTTAAACCATCCCACAGCAACCGATTTTTTATAGAATGCGGAGCTTTGTTTCAACACTCCTTTGGTATCAAATTGATCACTGAACCGAATCTTTACAACACTATCACCAACAGTATAGGTTTTAAAATAAGATATATTGCTGATTGTTTTTTTATCGGCATGAAAGGAAACGCTTTCCACATTGTTTTCTGGATCCCGTTTATCATAGCTGATGATTAATTCTCCTACTGAGGACCATCGTTTCTGGGCTTGTATCAAGCCCTTTTCGTACCAATCTTCATCCGTGAGTTGTCCCTGCTCTGTCCAGGCACGGTAATACCCCTGATTTTTTCCATCCTGTATGCTTGCTTCCGCAGTCAAAATTCCCTTTTCATTCCATTTCTGATAAAGGCCATCTTGCACATCTGTTTTTTCTCCAGGCAGATAGGAACGTGTTTCTTTTTTTTGTCCGTTCTCATAATATTCCGCGTAAATGAAATGCTTTCCATCCGCTGCAGGTTTATATTCCCGCATCATATTTCCATTCGCATACCATAAAGTGAGTTCATCTTTGGCTTTTCCATTGATATATTTCTTTAAGGATTTGTTTTTGCCGTTCTCCCAAAATTCGGTAACTGTTTCATTAAAAAAGTAGTTGGAATAATTTCCAAAATAAGAATACGTGATGGAATACTCGACAATCATTCTTAGTTTATCATTCGGGTAGTACCAATATTGCTCGCCGGATTTTTTAAGAGGAGTGTTAATTCCTTGCGCCTGTATTAGTCCGTTGGGATAGAACTGAGTAAACTCGCCTTCCACCCTCCCGTTTTTAAGGGTATAGCTTGCCGCTACTTTCCCGTTCCTTTCCACTACTTTTTTGTTTCCTTGCGTAAAAGCGTGCAGGGGAATAAACAGCAAAAGCAAAAGATAGCCGGAGTATTTCATCTTCAGATTAAATGATTTCTGGTGTCCATCTTATAACGATTTAATTATAAATAGATACAAGACGTACTAAGATAATCTTTTTTTAACATGATTATCCGGCAATTAGCGGAAATTCTACTTCCAGATAGTCAATAAAAAAGCTATTGGCAGGCTTAAACCTTCACCAATAGCTACATTAATAAACAATGATTTTTAATTACGTGCTTTGAAAGCGTTTGCCTCTCTTTAACAGAAATATTATTGCTATCGAAGCGATTACAGCACCGCTAATTGCCTGCTTCATCGCTCCTCCCCGATTGTGTTTCCAGTTTGCTTTCCAGCCGCGCTCGGCAAATACATTCGGAATGCTGCCATGCATGAAATCACTCAATAAGCCTTCCACCACATTCACGCGATCGGCTAAAAACAAAGGCAACCAGTGCAGGTAGCTCGACTCACTGTGTTTGAAAGCATAGCGACGAATCCTTCCACTCAATCCGGAAGGTGGCACGGCTGTACCGAATACGGCCGTTACATTTGGGCGTTCATTCGAATGCAATACTTCTATATTGATTTCCTGCTGTGGTGCTTTTTGATAATCGAGACGGTTGTGATCGTCTCCTGTATATTTTTTCATCGGATACGTGGGCTCGTTCCTGGGGTCGGCATCCACGTTCCATCCTTTGATATGCGAATATTTATTTTCTGAATTTTCCATGATCATTTAATTTTTTATCTCCCAGCTGAAGTAATTAGAATTGGCTTAATGCAATTATCAAGCTTGGCTGAAAAAATGTGATACGCATCCGCTACTTCTTCCAAAGGCACACGGTGCGTAATAATAGCCTTTGGATCAAGCCTTCCTTCCTGAACATGTTTGATCAGCTTAGGCAGAAGGCGCTTTACTGAAGCCTGGTTGGCCCTGATGGTGATCCCTTTGTTCACGACATTGCCGATAGGAATCAGGTTATCCGTAGGACCATAAACGCCAACGATGGAAACAATGCCTCCTTTTTTAACCGAATTAATGGCCCAATGAAGTGCTGTCGCTGAACCTGCCTGGAGCATCATTTTTCTTCCGGTGATTGTTTGCAGAGCGCTTCCTGCAGCTTCGCATCCTACGGCATCAATACATACATCCGCTCCAAACCAGCCGGTAGTTTTTTTAATAAACAAAACAGGATCTTCCAGCGACCTGAAATTATACGCTTCACACTGTGCATAGTTGCGAACAAATTCAAGCCGGTATTCCAGGTGATCGATTACAATCACACGCCCTGCACCAAACAACCAGGCACATTTAGCGGCCATGATGCCGACAGGTCCTGCACCAAAAACTACGACTGTATCGCCGGTTTTGATGCCGCCCATTTCTGCCGCCTGATAGCCGGTAGGAACAACGTCTGTTAATAATACGGCATCATCATAATCCATTCCTTCAGGAATAATGGTTGGCCCCACATCGGCGTAAGGTACACGAACGTATTCGGCCTGACCGCCATCGTATCCTCCCGCAGTGTGTGAATAACCAAATATACCGCCTACTGCTGTTGCCTGTGGATTCGACTCATGGCAATTGCCATACAATTCCTGTTTACAAAAAGCACAGGTGCCGCAGGAAATATTGAATGGAACCAATACACTGTCGCCTACTTTTAATTTCTGAACGGATGATCCTATCTCTACTACGATTCCCACAAACTCATGTCCGAAAGTCATTCCCACCCTCGTATCAGGAACCAATCCGTGATACAAATGCAGATCGGAACCACAAATGCAGGAACGTAACACTTTTACAATTGCATCACCGGGATGCAGAATTTTGGGTTCCGGTTTATTGTCAATGCGAACTCTGAATGGTCCGCGATAATTCATTGCTAACATGCTTTGTCCTTTCTTTTAATTATAAACTGTCTTATACCTGTTCTCAAAAAAGGATGCCTATGCCATTTTATACACAGGTATTTTACAATTTCTTTTAGTCGGTGATCTTTCGCACTGGCCTTGTCCTCTGGCACTTTTTTTTATTTCTCTTCTTAAAAAAATCCATACAAAATGAAAACAAGAGCGCTTTGTGGTTTACTGATCTTTATTTTTTTTCAATGTTGTACTCCTACTACCTATGTCACAGGATCATGGAAAAGTCCTCTTCCTCCATCCAAACAATACAGCAACATATTGGTAGCGGCATTTACAAAAAACACTATTGCAAAAGCAACGTTGGAAGCCGATATGGCGAAAGCTTTGGCAACAGGAGGAGTTACTGTGCTGAAGAGCATCGATGAATTTCCACCGGATATTAAAAATTCCGATTCCAGCAAAATAACCATTATGGATAAAGTAAAAAACAGAAATGTAGATGCTATCCTTACGGTTTCCATCATCAGCAAAGAAACCGAATCGCGGTATGTTCCAAGTCCCAGCCCATATTCACCTTTAAGCTACGGCTATTACAACAATTTCTGGGGTTATTACAGCCACTGGTATCCGCGCTTTTATGATCCTGTGTATTATTCTACCGAAAAGATCTATTACCTGGAAACCAATCTTTATGATGTGATAACAGAGAAGCTGATGTGGTCGGCACAATCAAAAACCTATATTCCTGACGATCTGCCGGCCTTTTCAAAAGAGTTTTCCAAGATCATTGCCGACAAAATGAGAACCGACGGCGTATTGCTGGGCACCGCATTGGGCATAAAATAAGAATCTCCGAAAGGTTTAAATAAACAAGTAATTATGAAAGATCCGAAAGGTAAAGAAAACGTTATTGGTAAAAAAGACGCAGAGCAAGGAAAGAACATTGATCAGGATAAAAACATCAATGAAGAAAATTCCACTCCCGGCTATCGAACAGAAGAGATCCAGGACGGATTCGGAATCGATGATGAAGATCAGGATATTATTCACAATGGTAAAAGCAATCTTGATCCGGAAGACCTGACAGCTCTTGGTCCACCCGACCTAAGCATGGATGGCGGTGATGATGAAGATCTGTTAAATCGTTCTTACCCTGTTGATTTTACGGGCCATGACCTGGATGTTCCGGGAACAGAGCTGGACGACCCTCAGGAAGACATTGGCTCTGAAGATGAAGAAAACAACATATACAGCAGCGGAGATATCCAATAGTCCTTTAATAATTAAAAAACAGATAAAATGAGAGCAAAAGTAATAAGTGTTATTTTAATTCTGATTATTTTTCAATGCTGCACACCTACCAACTACATTACAGGATCCTGGAAAAGCGCTGCTTTTTCCAAGCAATACAGCAATCTGTTGATCGCATCGCTCAGCAACAATACGGTAGCGAAAGCCATGCTGGAAACCAACATGACGAATGCCCTGATAAATC
>DASWNK010000138.1:0-5868 GCA_036399275.1 Bacteroidia bacterium
AATAAAAGAAACGCCTTCTACTTTATAACCGTTTCCTTCGAGTACATTTTTAAAGAAGGAATCCTCTTTCAAGTCGCGGGTGATCAATACAGAAGTTCCTTTGACATTATTCAAACGATCCACAATCCGTTGAGCAAAACCATCGCTGGTGAACGATTCAAAATACAGACGTTTCGGCATGGTATCCCAGGCATCCGAACGGGAAGTCCACACTTTAAACTTATTATCTTCCTTGATGCAGTAAACACCAAGCGGGAGCTGACAACCACCATCAAACAGGTTTAACACCTTGCGTTCAATCGCGATGGTATCTTCTACTTTTTCTGAATTTAATTTATTAACGTATTGAAACAACTCGTGATCATCTTCTCTTATCTGTAACCCTAATACACCTTGCGCAGGAGCAGGAATAAATTCTTTCGGATCAAGACGCAGTACTTTAAATTCGCTCAGGTCGATGTGCAAGCGTTCCACTCCGGCGTTTGCCAGCATGATGGCATCGTATTTTTTATCGCGCAATTTCTGAATGCGTGTTGGTACGTTTCCACGAAGGTCTTCCAGTTTTATATCTTTACGAAAAGCCAGCAATTGCGATTTCCTTCTTGCGGAAGAAGTTCCAATCACTGCATTTTTTTTAAAGGAAAATTTCTGTGTATTATCCACACATTCTTTGCGGATGATGACCAGCTCAGCAGCATCTTCCCTTTCGGAAACTGCTGCGATCTTTAATCCTTCAGGAGACGTAGTCGGGAGATCTTTATGTGAATGAACCGCGAGATCGATTTCCTTTTTCAACAATGCTTCTTCAATTTCTTTGGTAAAGAAGCCTTTCCCTTCCAGTTTATCAAAGCTCAGATCCTGAATGGCATCGCCTTGCGTGGTAATCACTTTTATTTCGGCTGTTAAACCGAGTTTCTGAATTTTACGCAATACGTAATTGGCCTGCCATAATGCTAAGTCGCTTCCTCTGCTGCCGATGATTATTTTTCTTTCGATCATTTACTGTGTATAATATTAAAAAAAGCCCTTCCGGGCTCTTACATTATTTTGTTTTAGCGTCCTCGATCAAAATGTCCTTCGCCATTTTCATTGGAACGCTGATGTATTTCTTTTCCATATAGGCCAGGATTTTATCCAGCACCTCTTTCGATTGTACATCCAGTCCTTGTAATTCTTTTGCAAATACTTCATTTGCTGTTTCGCGAATCTCTTTCACCTTCTTCGGCACTTCACTCATTGCGAGCTCCACCTTGCGTGTTTTCAGGATCTGTTTGAACTCTTCAATGTTCTGATCGATGATCACCTTGCAGGCATCCATTTCCTGTTCGCGGGCAAGCAAATTTTCTTTGGCTACTTCCTGAAGATTATTCACTGCGATAAGGTTGACATCATAATTATGCAGAATTTCCGGATCCAGATCATTTGGAATGGCGAGGTCGATGACTACCTTTTTTGATTTATCGTTCCCTACCAGGCTTTTATATAACTGAGGAGTAATGATGCTTTCAGCAGATCCGGTACAAGTAACAATAATATCGAATCCTTTCTCGTAAGTATGCAAGTCTGAAAGCGGAAACGCTTTTCCGTTCAGTTCGCCGGCCAATTTCTCAGCATTGGCAAGGGTTCTGTTAAACACGGTGAAATTGGCAAACTTATGTTTTTTCAAATATTTGCCCATGGTGGTATTGGTCACACCAGAGCCTATAATAAGGAAACGCGCATCCTGCTTTACATTCAAGGCGCGCAGCTTGCGATACGCTAATGAAACAACAGAAACAGGATTCTTTGCAATATTGGTATGCGTATAAACATCTTTAGCCACTTCAATCGTTTTCTTCACCACAATGCGAATCAGGTCGCCGGTAATTCCAGCGGCATTGCATTTTTCATAGGCATTACGCACCTGAGTAATGATTTCGCGTTCCCCCACTACCAGTGAGTCGATGGAAGAAGCGACATTGAATAAATGGCATAATGCTGCATCGCCTTCATATACTTGCGCATTCTCCAGCGCCCAGGCCAAATCGGCTGCCGGCCATTGAGGAGCAAAAGCGGTAAAGAAGTTTGTTAAGAAAGCAGAATCGATGGTTTGGTTATGAGAAAGCATGAATTCTACCCGGTTACAGGTAGAAAGATAGAGCAGCTCATCAATCCCGAAGGCTTGTTTCAGTGGCTCAAAGCGTTCTTTGATGGCATTTTCTTCCACATGAAGCTTCCCGATATCGTTGATATCCGTTGTTTTATGCGTAAATGCTATAATTTTAAACTTGTTCAATTGCTTGTAGTGTGATTAGCCTTGCAAAAATGGGAATCTATATTAAAAGATTTGTCATAATACTGTCAGAAGCTATAATTACTGATGAAAATCATATCTAGGCGGCAAAAGTCAATCTCGCAGTAGCCGACCCAGGAAACTGCACAAAGAAAAAAAGACCGGAATATCTAAACCCGATGGAGGCGATTTTTGAGCCGAGAGCGGGGCTAACAAAAACAAAAAGTGGAAAGCGGGATGTTTTACAAAACGGCAGCAAGCTAAAATTTGCCATTTTTTGTGAAAAATGAACACTTTTAACGAAAAAAGTGTCGATTTTAAACCGATAATGTATCTTTTTCGTATTTTTGGGCCCTCAATTTTGTTTAAGCCTCTAAATTTATTAATACATTAATTATATAGGTGCTGGGCGCGGCTTGACTTACAAAACATAATCGGGCCTATTTATTATGAACAATTATTTGTGAATTATTTTGCGGAGAAATAAAATGTGCTTATCTTCGCGTCCCGTTTTAAGAAAAACCGGGCATATTTAGTACATAAATTAATATTCAAATACAGTGGAAGCAATTAGTTACAAAACGGTTTCAGCAAGTAAAGAAACTGTGACAAAAGGATGGGTTATCGTAGATGCGGAAAACGAAGTATTAGGTCGTTTAGCCTCTAACGTAGCTTACATTTTAAGAGGAAAAAACAAAACAAATTTTACTCCTCACGTAGATACAGGTGATAATGTGATCATTATCAATGCTGAAAAAATTAAACTTACTGGTAATAAAGTGAGTGAAAAGGAATACGTTCGCCATACTGGTTACCCGGGTGGACAGCGTTTTGCTACTCCAAAATTATTACTTACCAAAAAGCCTACGGAAATCGTAAGAATGGCAGTAAGCGGTATGTTACCGAAAAACAAATTGGGCGATGCTTTGAGAAGAAATGTTTACATCTATGCAGGTGCAGAACATCCTCATACCGCTCAACAACCAAAAGAAATCAAAATAACAACAATTAAATAAAAAAATGGAAGTCGTAAATACTCTTGGTAGAAGAAAAACCGCTGTAGCACGTGCATATGTGCAAAAAGGAAGTGGCGAAATTGTAATCAACAATAAAGATTACAAAGCTTACTTCACAACATCCGTTTTACAATACAAAGTTACTCAGGCATTCGGTGTTACTAAAACAATGAATGAATTTGATGTAAAAGTAAATGTAAAAGGGGGCGGGGTAACAGGACAAGCAGAAGCTGTTAGATTGGCAATTGCTCGTGCTTTAGTTGAAACGGATGCAAATCTTAAACCTTTGCTGAAAGCAGAAGGCTTAATGACACGTAATCCTAAAATGGTTGAACGTAAGAAACCTGGTCAGAAGAAAGCTCGTAAGCGTTTCCAGTTCAGTAAACGTTAAGATTATCATCTATCTAAAAAAAGTATTAAATCTAAAATAAAAGACTCAATGTCAAGAACAAATTTCAACGAATTATTAGAGGCAGGTTCTCACTTCGGACACTTGAAAAGAAAATGGAATCCATCAATGGCTCCATATATTTTCACCGAAAAAAATGGTATTCACATTATCGATTTGAATAAAACTGTTGCAAAAATTGATGAAGCAGCTGATGCTTTGAAACAAATTGCAAAATCAGGTAAAAAAATATTGTTTGTTGCTACTAAGAAACAAGCAAAAGATATCGTTGCTGATAAAGTAAAAGCAATTGGTATGCCTTATGTTACTGAGCGTTGGCCAGGTGGCATGTTGACAAACTTTGCAACTATCCGTAAAGCTGTTAAGAAAATGGCTACTATTGATAAAATGAGCACTGATGGTACTTTTGACAATATCTCTAAAAAAGAGAAATTGCAGATTTCCCGTGAGAGAGCTAAATTGGAGATCAACTTGGGAAGTATCGTTGACCTTAGCCGCTTACCTGCTGCTTTGTTCATCGTTGATATCTCTAAAGAACATATCGCTGTTGCTGAAGCAAAAAGATTGAACATCCCAACTTTCGCAATCGTTGATACGAATTCTGATCCAAATGCTGTTGACTTCGCAATTCCTGCGAATGATGATGCTTCTACTTCTATCGCTTTGATCACTTCTATTATTGCTAAAGCAATTGAAGAAGGATTAGCTGAGCGTAAAGTAGACAAAGAAACACAAGCTGAAGAAAAAGAAGGTGGTAAAACATCTCGTGATGAAGCTGAGCAATTAGTTGCAGGAGTAAAAGTAAAATCTGCCGATGAAGGTGGTGCTGAAAAAACTGCAGGTGGTGCAGGCAAAAAACCAAGAAGAAAAGTAAACTAAATAACAAGATGTGAGATTTGAGATGTGAGTATTGAGATAAAAAATCTTGACACTCACATTTTTAATCTCACTTCTCATATCTACTATCTCAATACTATAAAAAATGACAACAATGACAATCACAGCAGCAGATATTAATAAACTGAGACAAATGACCGGTGCCGGTATGATGGATTGCAAAAAAGCATTAACCGAGGCAGAAGGTGATTTCGAAAAAGCAATTGACGAACTTCGTAAAAAAGGTCAGAAAGTAGCTGCTAACCGTGGCGACCGTGAATCAAAAGAAGGTGTTGTTTTGGCGAAAGTAACTGCTGATAACAAACGTGGTGTTGTATTGGCCGTAAACTGTGAAACAGATTTCGTAGGGATTAATGCTGAATTCATTAAAATGACCAATGCAATTATTGATATTGCTATTGAGAAAAATGCTAAAACGGCTGATGAATTAAAAGCATTACCTTTCGACAGCAAGATCAGCATCGCTGATAAATTAATTGAGCAAACAGGCGTTATCGGTGAAAAAATCGAATTGACTAAATTTGAAGTGGTAGAAGCACCATTTGTTTACGCTTATATTCACCCGGGAAACAAATTGGCAAACATTGTAGGCTTTAGCTCTGCAAGTGTAAATGCTGATGTTGCGAAAGATGTGTCCATGCAGGTTGCTGCAATGGCTCCTGTAGCTGTTGACAAAGGTGATGTTGATGCAGAGACTATCAAACGCGAAATTGAAGTTGGTAAAGAACAAGCACGTGAAGAAGGTAAGCCGGAAGAAATGCTTGAAAAAATTGCCATGGGAAAATTGAATAAATTCTACAAAGAGTCTACTTTATTGAACCAGGAGTTTATCAAAGACAACAAAAAAACAATCGCTCAGTATCTGAACGATGCCGAGAAAGGCTTAACTGTTACAGCATTCAAACGAATCGCTTTAAGCTAATCTTATTTTATTATTTTAAGTCCCGATTCATTCGGGACTTTTTTTTGGGCGCAAAACGCCGTTTTATATTTTAGCATAAGCTATCACAGACTTCGAACGCAAACACAAAGCACATGAAATACAAACGCATACTCTTAAAGCTTAGCGGTGAATCCCTGATGGGCACCAAACAATTCGGTATTGATCATGATCGCTTAACGGCATATGCCGCACAAATAAAAGAGATCGCTGGCATGGGCATACAGGTTGCCATTGTTATCGGCGGAGGAAACATATTCAGAGGAATCCAGGCTGCTGAAGGCGGAATGGACAGGGTTCAGGGTGATTACATGGGCATGCTGGCGACGGTGAT
>DASWNK010000139.1:0-10789 GCA_036399275.1 Bacteroidia bacterium
AAAAGATCTTTATCCATTCCCCATTCCATGAAAGCTCCCACATCATTTACCTGTTTGGCTTCCAGGAAGGCAAAGGTATCGGCAATGGCCATCGGCTTAACGGTGGTGGCGATCAACCGGTCATCAGAATCCCTGAAAACAAATACATTCAAACGATCACCGATTTTGGTTCCTTCCGGGATCCATTTGGTGGGCATAAGGATTTCTACATTTTCTTCCCGCAGGTAAATGCCGAAATCCATTTGTTTAATTACTTCCAGCTCGTTGTACTCTCCTACTTTTATCAAAATATGGTTATTAGTGTTGTTTGAATTTATAATTAGATGCCGCCTTCGTTTTCATCCCGTTTTTTTACGCCTTCTAAAACGGAAGTAACAAGCGAAAGGATCAGACTGAATAAAAGCGCATACCAGAATCCATCTACGTGGAAACCGTCCACTATTTTATCAGCCAGTAAGATCATCAAGGCATTGATTACTAATAGAAACAAGCCGAAAGTAAAAACGGTTACAGGTATGGTTAATATGATCATGATAGGCTTTAAAACAGCATTCAGGAAAGATAGTACTGCAGCAACCACCAATGCTGTTAGGAAGCTATTGCCATCAATGTCTACACCAGGTAACACATAGGAGGAGATCAGGACAGCTAAGGTGGAGATCACCAGTTGAATTAAAAATTTCATAAAATATTTTTTTACAAAGTTAAATTAAATTACAGAAGCAATGGCATCGGCACATTTTTGTCCGTCAATAGCAGCTGAAACAATTCCTCCGGCAAAACCCGCGCCTTCCCCACATGGGTATAAGCCACTTATCTGCGGGTGTTGCAATGTTTCCTTATCACGCGGAATCCTGACTGGTGAGGAGGTACGTGATTCCACCCCTACGATAACCGCATCATTGCTTAAATAGCCCTTCATTTTTTTTCCAAATTCCACGAAACCTAATTGAAGCCTCTTACCAATTTCCGTAGGCAGGAGATCATGCAAAGGGGCAGATTTTATTCCCGGTTGATAGGAAACATCGGGCAGGGTGGAGGAGAGTTTATTGTTTACAAAATCCTGTAAGCGTTGAGCAGGGGCTGTCTGTGTTTGTCCGCCGGCATTCCAGGCCATTTTTTCCAATGCCTGTTGATAGCGCAATCCTGCCAACGGGCCATATTGTGCATACTGCTTGTAGTCTTCCGGCTCAATAGTTACTACAATTCCCGAATTGGCAAAAGGGTTGTTTCGCTTTGAAGGCGACCATCCGTTGGTCACCACTTCGCCGGGAGCTGTGGCGCAGGGAGCAATAATGCCTCCAGGGCACATGCAAAAGGAATAAACTCCGCGTCCCAAAGCCTGATGAACAAGACTGTAAGAGGATGCAGGCAAAAAGTCCCGCTTTTTTGAAACTTCAGTTAAGGCACAGTGGTATTGCAGGGAGTCGATCAAGGCCTGAGGATGTTCTACGCGAACACCCATGGCAAAAGTTTTCCCTTCAATTAAAATATTTTTTGCATGCAGTAACTCGAAAATGTCACGGGCACTATGTCCTGTTGCCAGGATCACCGCATCGGTAATAAATTCAATTGTTTGCTGTTGGTCTAATTGAGAACAAACAACTCCTTTGATAGCATTGTTTTTTATAATCAGATCCTTGACATGCGTATTGAAATGAACTTCACCACCATGATTGATAATGGTTTGACGGATGGCTTCAATGATCTTAGGAAGCTTATTTGTGCCAATGTGAGGGTGCGCTTCGATGAGGATATTTTCATCAGCTCCGTGAGCAACGAAGATCTCCAGAATTTTTGTAATGTCGCCACGTTTTGTGGACCGGGTGTAGAGCTTGCCATCACTGTAGGTTCCCGCGCCGCCCTCTCCAAAACAATAATTGGAATGAGGATTCACAACATGCTCTTTGTTGATTGCCGCGAGATCTCTTCTTCTGTCTTTCACTGTTTTCCCACGTTCAACAACAATCGGCTTAAGGCCTTTTTCCATCAATTGTAATGCTGCAAATAATCCTGCCGGTCCAGCCCCGATAACAATTACGGGAGGTTTGGCAGAAACATCGGGGTATTCTGTTGTATAGGAAGCAGGAGCAGGGACTTGCTCATTGATGTAAACTTCAATTTTCAGATTGATCTTTATATTCCGCGAACGGGCGTCGATGGAACGTTTGAGAATTTTAACCGCCGTAATGCTCTTGATTACGGTACGCAATTGCTGTGCGGCAATTGATTTCAGAATATCTTCATTGGCGGCCTCTTCAGGAGAGAGGACGAGGTTGAGCTCGTGTTTCATTTGTATAGCGGCACGTGTTTATCGTGCAAGTTAGAACAGGTTTTAAGTCTGTTTATTTAAAATTTTCACAAAGGTACAAAAAATGTAATCACCGTGTTCGGCCAGGGAAGAAGAACTTTCCCTGGTTGGTGATTCGGAGAATTTCAATAACGTTCAAAATGAAAATTCAGGATTTTATCCTTCAAAAGTAATAGAGATCAGAAACACTTTTGAATTCAGCTTATCGATAGAATTGGAATAGATCGTATTATCTTTGATCAGAAGATTTGTAGTTCCAATGCTTAGTTTTCCTTCTATGGCAAATTTAAAATACTCCAGGTAAAATTCAGCTCCGGCACCTACTTCATAGGAGAAATCATCGCGTTTCAACTTTACGATCTGCTCATTCGGATCAGCGCTGTTTACTACTTTTCGTTTGGAGGCCAGATCGAGGCTATATCCGCCACCGGCCAGAATGTAGGCACCAAAATTATTCACGCGTTTGGAGCGAAGTTTAAGATCCAGCGGGAAGTTGAGAAAGGTTGACTCAATTGCTTTTTTACGAACGATGGTGTCGAATCCCTCAAAAGAGTATTGAAGATTGCGCTCAGCAAAGGAAAGGCTGGGAATGAAGCGCAGGGTAACGTATTTATGCAGCATTAATTCAGACACAATCCCAAGATTAAAGCCATATTTTGGAACAGATTCTACACTTTTTAGTGTGTCAAAACGCTCAAAATGAGGGGCGGGGTGAATAATAAAGTTAGCACGGTTAACACCTAGCGTAAAACCAAAGTGCAGGCGCTGTTTGTAATAATTCGGCAGGTTTCCACGCTCCTTGCCATCCTGGGCCCGGCTTGTTCCTGCTATTAACAGCATGGTCAGTATAAGAAAATAGTTGTTTATTAATTTCAAACCTTTCTTTTTATTTTTGTTAACGTAAAGATGAATAATTTATTTCAAATAGCTGCAATCGCCTAAATGCTATTTCTCGGCTGTATAGATGGACGCAATCCCAAATGTGAGCGGAATGGCTTTTGTTTCTTTGAAGCCCGCTTTGCTCAGAATTGCTAAAAAAGCTTGCCCATCCGGAAACGCATTTACCGATTCAGGCAAATAGGTATAGGCTGAACTATCTTTTGAAAATAACTTGCCAACAGCAGGAGTTATATACCTGAAGTAAAAATGATACAACTGTTTGATAGGAAATTTTCGGGGTTTTGAGAATTCGAGGATCGCAATCATTCCACCCGGTTTTAAAACACGGTAAATGTCATTGATTCCTTTTTCCAGGTTTTCAAAATTACGAACACCGAATCCGACCGTGATGGCATCGAAGCTTCTATCTGAAAAAGGCAGTTTCTCGGAGTCTCCTAATCTCAATTCGATCTTTTTTTGCAAGCCCAGCTTATTGATCTTCTCCATTCCATATTTCAACATCCCTTCCGAAATGTCAACGCCTGTTACTTTATCAGGGTTTAGTTTCATTGCTTCTACGGCAAAATCACCTGTTCCGGTAGCAATATCGAGAATGGATTTTGGATTTTTGTGCGCAAGGAGTCTGATTGCTTTTCTTCTCCATCCTTTGTGAATTCCCATGGAAAGTACCTGATTCAGGAAATCATATTTAGGAGCAATGTTATTGAACATGGTGGCTACCTGTTCTTTTTTGCTTGTCGTTTGATCTTTATAAGGAGTTACAGTCTTGTTCATTCGTTTATTCAATATACATTGATATGTATGCCGCTCTGTGTTTGGGAAACTAAAGCTTTAGTTTTAGAGCTTCGGCCAGCAATTGTTTTTTGTCTATGGGCACAACGCCCACTTTTTCACATACGAGTCCGCCCGCCAAATTGGCCAGCGTTGCGGTAGTCACAGCGGAAAGGCCGGATGCGAGGCATAGCGCGGCAATACTCACAACAGTATCTCCGGCGCCCGAAACATCAGCAATGTTGCGGATGTGTGCGGGAACCAATGCTTTGGTTTTTGCACTATGCGTATACACGCCTTTTTCAGAAAGTGTAATAAGGGCTGTAGTGATCTTTTGTTTTTTAATGAACCCATCCACAATGATACCGAGCTCTTTTGTGTTGTTTTGATCAAAATCGATCTTGAGGCCCTCTTTTAGTTCTTTCAGATTCGGCTTGAAAAAGGTAACACCTGTATAAGCCATGAAGTTTTTCTTTTTTGGATCTACCACAGTGGGGATGTTCTGTTGTTTGGCAAAAGCGACTATATTTTTAATCAGTTGTTCATTAATGCAGCCTTTGTCGTAATCCTCAAAAATGATCACATTTACTTTTTCGGATGCAATCAGTTTTTTTATTCCGTTGGTCAGCAAGGTGATCTCGGCATCATTGATCGTATGTTCGATCTCTTCGTCCACGCGCAGCATTTGATGGTTATTGCTGATAACGCGGGTTTTAATAGTCGTAATGCGTTTTTTGCTTTTAAAAATGCCTTTGGATGAAAGCTTTTGTTGTTTCAGCAGATCGAAGAAAACTACTGCGCCATCATCATCACCAATCACAGAGCATAGAATAGGATTTGCGCCCATGGCTTGTATGTTAAGCGCTACATTGGCCGCACCGCCCAAACGGTTTTCTTTTTTATTGATGGCAACAATAGGAACAGGAGCTTCAGGAGAAATACGGTTTACATTTCCCCACATGTAGGCATCGATCATTACATCGCCAATGATCAATACATTGAGTTTGTTGAAAGCCTTGAATGTGTCTTGTATTGTATTCAATTGTTATTTCTTTAATTAGCAAAGTTAACCCAATTTGGCCAATGCTTCTTTCATTCTGTTTACAGCTGCAATCAGCTTATCATCAGAAGTGGCATAAGAAAAGCGAATGCATTTTGGATCCCCGAAAGCATCGCCACAAACCAATGCGACATTTCCTTCTTCCAGAAGAAACATGGTCAGATCATTGGAATCCTTGATATGATAATTGTTAAAGGATTTTCCGAAATAGTGAGAGATGTCCGGAAAAATATAAAAGGCGCCATCCGGAATATTTGTTTTCATTCCGGGGATTTCTTTCATCATGTTCAGCACAAGGTCTCTGCGTTTTTTAAAAGCTTCACACATTTCATATGTCACTGATGGTTCAGCCTTTACAGCTTCCAATGCAGCCATTTGAGAAATGGAAGCAGGTGCAGATGTAAATTGCCCTTGCATCTTTTCACAAGCATCAGCGATCCATTTCGGAGCACCGATATAACCAATCCGCCAACCAGTCATCGCATATCCTTTCGACACACCATTTACCGTAATCACCCGGTCATAAATAAAATCAAACTGGGCAATGCTTTCATGCTTTCCACCAAAATTGATGTACTCATAAATTTCATCAGAGATGATATAAAGGTCAGGATATTGAACGATTATATCTGCAAGCGCTTTCAACTCTTCCTTATTGTATACCGATCCGCTTGGATTGCAGGGAGTGCTGAATACGATCATCTTTGTTTTAGGGCTGATCGCTTTTTTCAGTTGTTCAGGCGTAATTTTAAAATTTGACTCGATGCTTGTTGGAATAGTTACCGGAGTTCCTTCTGCCAGTTTAATCGTTTCAATATAACTTACCCAATAAGGGATAGGAACAATAACTTCTTCTCCAGGATTCACCATGCTGAGAATCACATTTGCAATGGATTGTTTAGCACCGGTAGAAACTACGATCTGATCGAAATTATAATTGAGGTTATTATCGCGTTTAAATTTTACAGAGATAGCCTTTCTTAATTCGAGAATTCCAGGGACAGGCGTATAACGGGTAATGTTATTATCGATAGCCAGTTTAGCAGCGTCTTTGATGAATTGAGGAGTATCGAAATCCGGTTCACCAATGCTCAGGTTGATAATATCTTTGCCCTGTGCCTGCAACTCGCGGCTTTTCTTCGCCATTGACAGCGTCTGGGATTCTGCCAGGTTATTGATTCTATCAGATAATTTACTCATATAAGTAGCTATTTAGAGAACACAAATCTAATAAAATTGTGGGATGCAAACATGTTAAATGCGATTAGATGTGCTTTTTAAGAAAATGAATCAATAGTTCGAAATTATAATATGTTGGCAAGTTTTCCTTTATTCGGGTGTTGGCATGTTGTACGTAGCCCAATCTTCTTTTGCAGGGCCATACACTCCAGGGACTTTCATTCCTGATTGGCGCATCAGCACCGTTAATTGCCCGCGGTGATGGGCCTGGTGTTTTATTAATATGGAAAGCGTTACACCATGTTTCCAATTTTCTCCGTATAAATTGGCTTCTTCCAGCAGGGAAGCATTGCTCCATTGCTTTTTTACCTGTTCAGTAACTGAAGCCGCTGAATTTTTGTAGGCAGAAATTATTTCCTGCATATTCAAAGGAGGTAAGCTGTGTTCATCCGGCCCTGTTACTTTTAATCCTGCTTTATTCAACATCTCGGATAAGGTTATGGTAATATGCCAGCAAAGAACAGCGATACTTCTTACATTTTCATGATCTTTTTTGTTCAGTGCTTCAGTGCTGATATTCCTGAATACAGTAAGAGTTGATTCGCTCTCATAATTCCAGTCAGTGATAAAATCGTCTATTTCTCTATACATGTTTTATTTTTTTATGCTTACAAGTTTAAATAAAATTATGATAGATCGGATCTGTTTGGAGAATATCCGGACAAATAAAGATATTAGCAAAAAATTACGATATTTAGCCTTGATTAAAACATTTAATAAATCGGAACATGGATCCATTATTTATCATAGCATTGGTTTTACTGCCTTCTGCAGTTGTTTTTCTTACATCCTACTACCTTGTAAAGAATTTTCTTGATCATGAAAGTCGCAAAAGAGTGGTTGACCTGAAGCTTGCCAATCAGACGGTGCTTACGCCCATTCGTTTGCAGGCGTATGAAAGAGTGATTCTGTTTCTTGAACGAATCAACCCGACCAGCATGGTAATGCGTTTAAATAAAACGGGCTCTGCAGCTAATTTTCAGCAGGAATTACTGAAAACAATTCGAAACGAATTTGAGCATAATCTATCGCAGCAGATTTATATGAGCAACAAATCATGGGAAGCATTGGTAAGATCGAAGGAGGAAACTATAAAACTTGTAAATGTTGCATCTACAAGGGTGTCGGCCGATTCTACTGCAATGGAATTTGCTCAGGCGGTAATTGGCGTGTCGTCACAGCTCACTGAATTACCAACAAAATCGGCTATCGATATTATTAAAAGAGAAATAGGAAAGGAATTTTAATTACGAATTCGTACGACTCAAAAACGAATGAATACAAATCTGTGTGCCTATTATACGAATCTTTGAGAGACATATTGTAAAGCAGAATTGTTGTTTGTAAATGTTAAGGTTTCTAATTTGTAAAATATATTATGGAAGAGAAAGAAAGAAAAGATAAATTTTTGACTGATTCGAATATTGAGATCAAGCGTGTTTATTCCAGGATTGATGTGAAGGAAGAAGCGCCCGGGGAATTCCCATTTACAAGAGGAGTTCAATCGACGATGTACCGCAGCAAGCTCTGGACCATGCGTCAATATGCAGGTTTTTCTACTGCAGAAGAATCTAACAAAAGATATCATTATCTATTGAATAACGGAACAACCGGTTTGTCGGTAGCCTTCGATCTTCCTACTCAAATTGGTTATGACAGCAGCCATGAATTTGCTGACGGTGAAGTGGGGAAGGCCGGAGTAGCAATTGATTCGCTTAGGGATATTGAGATTTTATTTGAAGGCATCAAGCTGGAGAATATTACCACATCAATGACGATCAATTCTACAGCATCCATTCTTTTGTCGATGTATATCGCCTTGGCGAAAAAGCAGGGAGCCGATTTGAAAAAGATCTCGGGAACCATTCAGAATGATATATTGAAAGAGTATGCGGCACGCGGAACTTATATTTATCCGCCAAAGCAAAGCATGCGGATCATCACTGATATTTTTGAATATTGCAGCAAGGAAGTTCCGAAATGGAATACCATTTCCATTTCTGGTTATCATATTCGTGAGGCAGGTTCAACCGCTGTTCAGGAATTGGCTTTTACACTTGCCAATGGGAAAGCATATCTGAAAGCAGCTATTGATAAAGGCCTGGACATAAATATCTTTGCAAAGCGATTGTCTTTCTTTTTTAATGCGCACAATAATTTGTTCGAAGAGGTTGCAAAGTTCAGAGCGGCCAGAAGAATGTGGGCGCAGATCACAAAAGAATTAGGAGCAACGGATCCTAGGGCACAAATGCTGCGTTTCCATACACAAACAGGAGGATCAACATTAACAGCACAACAACCCCAGAATAATATTCCCCGGGTAACCATTCAGGCGATGTCTGCAGTATTGGGTGGTACACAAAGTTTACACACCAATGGTTTTGATGAAGCAATTGCGTTGCCTACAGAAGAAGCAGCCAGAATAGCCTTAAGAACCCAGCAGATCATTGCTTTTGAAAGCGGGATTGCAGAAACGGTAGACCCATTGGCAGGTTCCTATTTTGTTGAATCTTTGACTAATGAAGTGGAAGCAGCTGCCTGGGATTATATCCATAAAATTGATGCAATGGGTGGCTCGGTTTCTGCCATTGAACAAGGTTACCTGCAAAATGAGATTGCCGCATCTTCCTATAAATACCAGCACGATATTCAATCAGGTGAGAAGATCATTGTAGGAGTGAATAAATTTACTGCACAGGAAAAACCGTTAGAGGATATTTTTACAGTGGATGATTCCATTCGTCAGTTGCAAATCGATAAGATCAATAAAGTGAAATCAGAGCGGGACAATGAAAAGGTCAAAGCCATTCTAGCTAAACTTGATTCCAATGCACGTGCTGATGTTAACCTGATGCCGACCATCCTGGAAGCCGCAGAAAGCTATGCAACATTAGGAGAGATCGCAGATACGATGAGAAATGTTTTTGGCGAATATACCGGCTAATTATTTGATAACGAATGCGAAGAGGTAAGGGGCTGATTCCTAAAAAAGAGTTTACCAGAAAAGTCTCCGGTGCTCGACTCCCGGAATGCAAGTGAGTCGACTTTAAAAGTAAAAAAGGATCATTCGATGAAATAAGTATCGGTGAGTTGATAAAAAATCATACATTTTGTTGCATTTCTGAAATAGTTTTGTATTTTCGTTCTGTATTTATACTCCCAGTAAGAAATATATGAACAAAAAATTACTCCTCTTCTCTGTAATTGCTATTTTGCTTGTTGCAAAAAATTCCTATTCCAATTCATGTACTACTAACGGTGGAGCATTTGCCAGCTGGGCAGCGCTGACATGGACCTGTACATCTGCACCAGCGGGAGGTCCGCCAACCTGCGGAGATGTAATGAATGTGGCAGCCGGTACAACCGTTAGCATAAGTGCGGATGTTGATTATTCAGCCTGCGCGAGCCCTATAGCTTTGAATATTTTTGGAACAATGAATTTTCCTGACGGCGGTGTAAGATTTAAATTGCCCGCTGGATCCACAGTGTTTGTGGCTTCTGGTGGAACCATTGGAGCAACATTTACAGGAGGTGGATCATCTACCTTAATCTCGGTTGGCGGACAAAATGTTTGGACCGCCGGGATGGGAACTATTAACGGCCCGATGGTACTCCCTGTTGAATTACTGAGCTTTAAAGGGAAGAGCTTATTAAAAAGCGTGCAGTTGGAATGGGTGACGGCTACAGAAATAATTAACGACTACTTTACAATTGAGAAAACAAGAGACGGGTCTAATTTTGAAATTGTTACTACCGTTGACGGTGCAGGAAACAGCACTTCCATAAATAGTTATGTGGCTTATGACACCGATCCCCAGTCGGGTGTTAACTATTATCGTTTGAAACAGACGGATTTTAACGGACAGTTCACGTACTTTGAAACCATATCGGTAGATTTTCAGGGCTCTGAAGAATTTTCTCTGAAAGTGTTTCCAAATCCTAATCAAGGTGGGGATTTTAACATTGTCTTCCAGTCGGAAGAAGGAGATGACGTGATGATCACCATCTACGATGCAATGGGAAAAATGTCTCATGCAAAAGCTATAAAAGCCATTCAGGGCGAGAATATTTATTCTATTGATCCGGAGGAGAATTTATCTTCGGGTTTATACATGGTTAGGGCAGTTAAGGGAGAAAACAGCTCAAGCATGCCAATGATCATAAAATAAGCCTTTAAGCCGTAAAAACGATTGATAGCATCCCTTATTGATACCTTCGTCTAAAACTTTACCAAATGAGGTATATAAGCCATATTGGCTTGTTTTCCCAGGAATAAATGTTGTATCTTTGTTTTGAATTATAACTACTCCCTATAATGAAAAATTTACTCTTTATTGTATTCCTGTTTTTAGGAATAAATGTCTTTTCGCAAGAAGTCGTTAAAGACAGTATATTAACTCCCTTCGCCGTAAAAAATTCCTACGAAATAACCTCCGTCGTTGCGAATCCCGTTATTTTTCCGCTCAATGAGTCGTTTTTAATTTGGGTAGAATCCAATCGCAAGCAAG
>DASWNK010000140.1:0-12601 GCA_036399275.1 Bacteroidia bacterium
AAAACAGGCATTTATCTTCGATTAAAATAAAGCATGTCAGCAAAAAAAGCCCTTTCCGCTATCTTTTTACACATCCCGAAAACAGGCGGACTCACGCTGCATGACATACTTAACCGGCAATATGCAAAAGAAGAAACCTATAGCTGTTGGAACGTCGATGATCTGGACGAAATCGAACAGTTAAACTTAATTGAGAAAGAAAAGATCCGCATTATAAAAGGACACATCAAACTGGAAATCGCTGAAAAAGTACCACAGAGAATGTTTTTTTTTACATTCTTACGTGAACCAATTGCCAGAACAATTTCTCATTATGAGTACATCAAGCGCTTCGAAGGCCATTCCTTTCATAAGGAAATGAAAGCACATAATTATTCGTTAAAAGATTTACTGGAAGGAGGTTTCATTAAGAACCTGGATAACTGCCAGGTGCGTTTTCTGAGCGGAGAGCACCATATACCCTTCGGAGAAATCAATGAAACGCATTATAAAAAAGCCATACAGAACTTAGAAAATCTAATATATTCTTTTGGTATTGTTGAACATTACGATGAGTCATTATTATTACTCCAGGATAAACTTCATTGGCGTACACCTTTTTATGCTTCACGTAACATTGCTCCAGCAAAAGAAGATCAGAGTGAATATCCGAATCATCTTCTATTAAAATACAATCAGTATGATTTGCTATTGTACGTGTATGCAAAAGAAAAACTCTTAGGAGAGATCGCGAAAAAAGGAAATGAATTTACTGCGCGTGTCCAACGTTTCAAGAAACTGAATAAGTGGTTTGGGAAAGCGGCCATCCTCAAACGAAAGCTCTTTAATTAATCAAAATTTACCCAACGGATCAGACGATCGAGGTATCGATTTTTCGAATTTCCTCTTTCCGCGCTTTCCCTCTCCGGGCGATTTACTTTCCTCTGCTGAAAATCAATCTTCATCATTGTAGGATAATGAAAAGTGAAATTCATCAGCCATTTGAA
Organism: Bacteroidia bacterium; assembly: GCA_036399275.1. Lineage (GTDB taxonomy): Bacteria > Bacteroidota > Bacteroidia > 2-12-FULL-35-15 > 2-12-FULL-35-15 > 2-12-FULL-35-15. The sequence continues at coordinate 987 of DASWNK010000140.1, forward strand.
ATGACGTTTGAAAAAATTCAGGTTAGAGCCGGGAATAAATTCTATTTTATAATATGGCTGGAGCAACTTTACTACCGCTAGAAATTCGCTCTTATTATGTGCCGTAATATCCGCTTTACCCCAATTTCTATGCAATTCCATACCAACATGAAAGGTCAGGTGTTTTTGCGTAAACAGCTTGAATTTCCGAGGAAAACAAAATAAATTATGCGCCAGATCATTACCTGCATGAGGAATGCCAATGCAAACGTTAGCAAGAATAAATTTCGGAAACAACTCTCGCCTGAATACAAAACAATCATACCCTAAATGATCTTTACCGATTTCGGAATACATCAGGTCTAACTGATCAATCGTTTCATATTTCGCTGAGATCCTTCTCCTGTTAATAATAAATGCATCATACCCTTCAGCAATAATTTGTTGAACGGAATCATAAAAAAAAGGCATCAGAATAATATCGGCGTTAGAATAAATGAGGTATTCGGCAGAAGAATTTACATAAACACTTTCGAGAAGATCTTTTAGGAGCGGCAATTTTCGCACATCAGAAAAAGCTTTAATATTCTGGATTGACCTTTTCAGATCGGGAAGAATGGTAAAATGGTTTGGGATTATAGCATGGTCTTCCGGATATTGTGTGGTATACAATTTTACTTCATCGCCGCATTTCGCAGTTGCTTTTGCACGCTTTAGTGATTCAAAAACAAAGGACTGAGCAATCATCAGCTCTCTATTTTTCGGAGCATTTACCGGATTGATGATATGTGCAAGTGTGGCCAATTTAATAATCACTAAAGTACAAAAATTACACTGTTCGGCGCTTTAAAAATGCTTTTATTAGTATATTAGTAAAAAATTACAGAATGCTTACCGAACAAGCCTTAGGGATCAATGAAGCAAGAGCAAATAATGACACCATTGTTCCAAAAATCGGGCTTTATTTTCACCTGACTTCTTCTCTGCGGATTTTACCTTCGTTTTTTATAGCCGGAGTTCAAAAAGGAGGCAGTACATCTCTTTGCAACTATTTATATGCACATCCGGAAATAATTCCGGCACAGCGCAAGGATATATTTTATTTTAACAATCCGGTGCATTATGCGAAGGGGCTCAACTGGTATAAAGCACATTTCGCATTGAAACTTTATAAAATGTTGTATGATAAGCGCTATGGCACCGATGCTATCACGCTCGACAGCACCCCAAATTATTTCGAGGCTGCTCATGCTGCAGGACTAATCCATCGAGACTTCCCTCAGACCAAAATTATCTTTATACTCCGCAATCCAGTAGACCGTGCCTGGTCGAGCTATCAGATGGCCAAACGTTTTGGTTTTGAAGAAAAGAATTTTGAAGAGGCGCTCGCACTCGAAGAACAGCGCTTGGATGAAGAAGAAAAAAAGATCAAAACAACAGCGCAGCACAACTATGTTTTCCAACGATTGAGCTACAAAAAAAGAGGCATTTACATAAATTATATCCCTCAATGGCAAAAGCATTTTCCGGCAGAAAATCTGTTAATACTCAAAAGCGAAGATCTTTTTGAAAAGCCTCAGGAAACCTTTAACAAAGTGACCGATTTTTTAAAAATCAAAAGGTGCAACACTATAAAATTCGATAATCATAATCCGGGCAGCTATTCAGAAGACATGAATCCGGAAACGCGAGCGTCGCTATCTACATTTTATGAGCCATATAATCAACAGCTGTATACTCTTTTAGGACAAAATTATGGCTGGAAGTAAAAACACAATGCTTTTAAAACAATACATCCGTTGGCTTCCTGCGCAACTGGGCCTGTTCAACAAGGGTGCCTTTTTGCTGCAGATCGACCGTATTTTTCCGGATGATATTTATATTGCCTCTTACCCGAAATCAGGTAATACCTGGTTGCGTTTTGTACTTGCCAATATGAGAAGTAAAGGGGAAGAAATCAATTTCAATACGATTGATCGATATGTCCCCGATGTATATACCTCAAAAGAAATAATTAATTCGCAGAAAAACGGCAGAATCATTAAAACCCATCAGACACTCTTCGAATATTACCCCAAAACGGTCTATATCTATCGCGATTACAGAGATGTATTGGTTTCGTTTTACTATTATGAAACCGGGCTAAACCATTTTAAGGGAACATTCGAACAGTTCATCAGCAGCAGTAATGTGAGCCAGCCTTTTGGAACCTGGAAAGAACATGTTCTGCAGGCATTAAAGTTTAAACACGATCACCCGGAAAGAATTCTTCTTCTCTCCTATGAAGCGCTTTTGCTGTCGCCTGTCCAGCACATTACATCCATTGCGGCTTTTTGCGATATCCAACCGTTTCTGTCTTTTGAAGAGATCAATGCCCGTTGTGAATTTTCGCGTTTGAAAGAGAATGAAACAGTCCACAGCAGCGATTTTCAGAAGCAGAGTAATCAGCCTTTCTTTCGTGAAGGCAAAAAAGGAAACTGGAAGACTCATTTTTCCGAAAGTCTTATCAAAATATTAAAGCAGGATGACGAATTAAACTCCCTGATGGAAAAATTAGGATACAATTATTAAATGAACACGCTTAATAAACTATTTCCTGAATTGCAGGCATCGAACAAACTGCCGGAAAATCTTTTTTCCGTGAAAAGAATGAAGGCATTCTGCTTGTCACTTCTACAACTTTGTGCACTTTTATTTATTGTCAGTAAATTCAATATTGAAAAAGGCTCCGGGATTACGGCGGTCGGTCCCATCATCGTTGGGGCATTTATTCTTTCCAGTAGTGTTTCGCTGCGGTTTCGGCCCGCTGTTTTATTCGCCACTTCCGTTTGTGTGATCTATTATGCATTCGGAATATTCAGCGGCAGTGTTTTAATGATTGGAGGATTGGGATTGATTGCCTGCTGCCACCTTCCCATTAAATTCTGGATGCGCATCGTGTTGATCCTTATTGCAGGCATTGCAATGATCATACTCAGAGCCGATCTTTTTTATGCACCGCGCGCAGTAGTGATTGTCCCTTTTCTTGGATCCATGTTTATGTTCCGCCTCATCATTTATCTTTACGAAATAAAGCACGGAAACACTCCAGCGACATTGTGGCAAAGGCTCTCCTACTTTTTCCTGTTTCCAAACCTTTGCTTTTTGCTCTTCCCAATTATTGATTACAAAACTTATCTTAGAACTTATTACTGCAGACCTGATACGGAGATCTGGCAAAAGGGAATCCGTTGGATGTTACGAGGAGTAATCCATTTGCTTTGTTATCGTATTATTTATCTTCATTTACTGATCAGTCCGGCTGAAGTAACCGACCTCAACACCTTATTGCAATATACGACCTGCAGCTTTGCTCTTGTCCTGAGACTTTCCGGTTTGTTTCATTTTATAATCGGATTATTATGTTTGTTCGGAATGGATCTTCATCCCGTGTTCAACAATTATTTTCTATCGACCAGCTTTGTAGATGTTTGGAGAAGAATAAACATTTATTGGCGTGAGTTCATGATGAAAATATTTTATTATCCCGTCATGTTCAAACTGAAGAAAAAAATCAATTCGGGCCTACTTCCGGTCACAATGATTATTGTATTCATTGCGACTTGGATTATGCATAATTACCAGTGGTTTTGGGCCAGAGGTTATTTCCCCCTCACCGCCATGGATATTCTTTTTTGGTCGGTGCTTGGATTTTTCATCACCATCAATTCAATGTGGATAGAAAGAAACATGGACAAACCAAAGAAACAGATAAACGATGCAATCCGTTTTCCTCTCAATATGCTCAAAATACTGGGTGTATTTTTATTCATGTCCTTTATGTGGTCCTTATGGAACAGCAGCTCATTGAATGAATGGGGGTTTCTCTTATCAAAAATGCAGCATGCAACCGGTCGGGAGATCATTGTCCTGTTTTTTATTGTAGTTACAATTATCGTTGCCGGCGTTTTGACCCAACGGATTATTGCTGGCGCTAAAACCAAGAAACTACTAAACACCCCGCCTCATTTGACCTTAAAGCTCACGTTGACAACCATTGGTCTTTTATTTCTGCTTTCATTCAAACAACTAACCATTCACTTTCCCTTGGCAATTTCTGAGTTCATTGCCTCCATCTCCGATGAAAACGAGAACGCCGGAGATCGCCAGGCAAATGAAAGAGGTTATTACAAAGCATTGATGGACGGAGAGGATAATACACAAAAAGGATTATGGGAAGTCAACTTAAAGCGCCCGAATAAATTTGCTTCATTGGACCAAGCATACATCCGCACTAACGGCCTGCTACCGCGCGTTTTTCGGGCTAATGTGAAGGTCCAGGTAGATCACTATCTATTGGAAACGAATTCACAGGCATTAAGAGATAAAAACTATCCGGACATTAAACAGAAAGCGACATTCAGAATTGCATTGCTGGGAGGATCTTATGAATCGGGGGCCGGTGTGAACAATGATGAGATTTTTGAATCGCTGGTGGAAGAAAGATTAAATAAAAATGATACCGACAGCATTTATCAGAAAATTGAAATTATGAATTTTGCAGAACCGGGTTATCATTTGGTTCAGCATGTGGAACTTTGTAACACCAGGATATTTAATTTCAAGCCCGATGCCTTGATATATGTTGCACATTCGGGTGAAGACTGGCGCTTACAAGGTTTTATTTCTGATCTGATCAAAACAGGCGCGGATCTGAAATTCCCATTTCTAAAAGAACTAAAAGAAATGGCAGGCCTTAAACAAACGATGAGCGATATTGAAATCAAAGAACGATTGGCACCTTACATAGAACTGATCATTCGATGGAGTTATGTTCAAATTATTACAGAATGTAGAAAAAACAATGTGGTGCCTGTATGGGCATATTTGCCAACTACGGCAGACAGTGTTAAAACTGCCGATTTCGAACGAATAAGAAACTATGCACTAGAATTAGGTTTTGTAATCATGGATCTGAACGGGGTGTATGGCAAGGTGGACAGGAAAAGCATTGCTTTGTCGGAGTTTGATTCCCATCCCAATCCAGAAGGCCATCGTTTGATCGCCGAAAAATTTTACTCGGAGTTTATGAAAAACAAGGCATTGATCATGGGCAATAAAAAATAAAATCCTACTTTTATATCATCAATTTCATCCCCAATGGCCAACGATACAGAACAAATCCGGAATGATATCAAGATCTTCATTGCCGAGCGATTTTTGAACAATGCAGGCAGCGATTTGAACGACAGCACGCCATTAATCAGCGGCGGTTTGATCGATTCAATTTCTACCATGCAATTGGTGGCTTTTCTTGAAAAAAAGTATCATTTTGAATTCCAGGCCCATGAAGTGGATCGCGATAACTTAGATTCGGTGGAGATCATTGCCAACTTCGTATTATCCAAAATAAGTGGATAAAGCAGGCAAACTATACCAATTGCTTGATGTTTCTGCAGAAAAGGCACCCGATGCCACTGCACTAATATTTCAGCAAAAGCATTTTTCATACAACCAATTATCTTCTGCTTCAAAAAAACTGCAGGCCCTCCTGCATGCAAATGGAATTGGAGAAGGCGACCGAGTAGCTATTTACACAGCAAAATCCATTGAATTTGTTATTTCACAATTCGCCATTCTCCGTGCTGGAGCTGCCTACCTGCCCATTGACTTCAACGCACCTATTGAAAGGAATAAATTCATCATCGAAGATTGTGAGGCAAAAGCAATAATCATCCATAAAAAACACAGTACCGCTTTTGCCGATTCTTTTGTTTTCGTTGCAGAATTAGAAGAGGACTTACAGCTTTTAAAATCCAAGAAAGAATGTAGCATCTCACCAATTGATCTGGCCTACATTCTTTATACCTCCGGATCTACGGGCAGGCCAAAAGGCGTCATGTATTCTCATGCCGCTGCATTGGAATTTATCAACTGGAGCTCGGATGTTTTTACACCGGCCCCCACTGATCGCTTTTCGTCGCATGCGCCTTTCCATTTCGATCTATCCATTTTTGATTTGTTCGTATCCATTAAACATGGTGCAGCATTGGTGCTGATTGATGAAAATACCGCCAAACAACCTTTGCTCCTGGCGCAGCTGATCGCAGAGAAAAAAATAAGCATCTGGTATTCCACACCTACCATTTTAACAATGCTCAGCACTTTCGGAAAAATGCATAAGTTCAACTGTGATTCGCTCCGACTTGTTTTATTTGCCGGAGAAGTTTTTTCCTGCAATCAATTTTTACAGCTAAAAGAATATTGGAACAAAGCCCGCTATTTTAATTTATATGGCCCAACAGAGACGAACGTATGTACCTACTACGAAGTTGATTCCAGCTTCGACTTTCAAGAAAAGAAACAATTTCCAATCGGAAAATGCTGTGAGCATTACCAAGCACAGGTGTTGAATTCGGGGGAACTGTGCATTAGTGGAAACGGAATAATGCTGGGATATTGGCAGGCAGAAGAACAAAACAATACCGCATTTTTTACCGACAAAGAAAACAGGCAATGGTACAAAACCGGTGATCTGGTTGAAAAAAATCCGGATGGAAACCTGATTTACAAAGGGCGGATCGACCGCATGGTGAAGCGGAATGGGTATCGCATAGAACTTTCGGAAATCGAGGCCGCTTTGCATCAGCATCCGGGAATAAAAGCAAACGCAGTACTATCATTTACTACAGCTGAAAATACAATCGCAATCACGGCGTTTGTATCTTGTATTTCGGAAAATGATGAATCGATAATTAAAATGAAAGAATATTGTACAAAACATTTGCCTTTGTACATGATTCCGAATAACTTTATCTTTCTGAAATCTTTGCCGCAAACAGCCAGCAATAAGATCGACTATCAACAGCTAAAACAACTCATCTGATGAATTTTTCATTAAGCAGCGAACAAGAATTAATCAGAGAGAACATCATCACTTTCGCTCAGAAAGAGCTGAGTAAAGACATTATTGAACGTGATAGACAACAGTTTTTTCCACAGGACCTGTGGCTAAAATGCGGTTCACACAAACTGCAGGGATTGCCGGTAGACGAAAAAAGCGGTGGTGCGGCTCTTGATGCACTGTCGACCATTATCGCTTTAGAAGCTTTGGGATATGCATCCAAAGATGGAGGATTGAATTTTTCGATCTGCGCACATCTGCTTGCTTGTGTCATTCCTGTGTGGAAATATGGGAATGAAGAACAAAAAATAAAATTCCTTCCCGATCTCTGCAGTGGTAAGCGAATAGCGGTGAACGCGATGACTGAAACAGAATCCGGTTCGGATGTTTTCAACATAAAAACAACTGCAAAAAAAACTCCGGAAGGATTTGTAATCAATGGAACAAAAACATTCAGTTCAAACGGGCCGGTAGCTGATACCATTTTATTGTATGCCTTAACGGATGCAAGCAAAGGGTTTCATGGAGGCATTACCGCCTTTCTGATCGATAAAAACACAAAAGGATATCATGTCGGACAGAAATATGAAAAGATGGGATTACGGACCTGCACTATTTCGGAGCTGGTGTTTGACAACATGCTGGTGCCCGCCGATGCAGTTTTAGGAGGAACAGGTGCAGGAGCAACGATCTTTAACTTTTCGATGGAATGGGAACGCGTTGGAATTGCAGCCTGCCATGTAGGAACCATACAACGATTATTGGAAGATTCGATTCAATATGCAAATACCCGCAAATCCGGCACACAAGCTATTGGAAAAAACCAGGCTGTTTCCCACCGCATTGCCAACATAAAAACACAGTTGGAAGCAGCGCGTTTGTTAACATACAAAGCGGCATGGAATATCGACAACAATAAAAACAACTCAATGGATGCTTCGATAGCCAAGCTTTTTGTGAGCGAAACACTTACTGCTTCGGCATATGATACTCTTCAGATCCATGGTGGAAACGGCTATATGACCGCCTTTGAGATAGAGAGAACGCTGCGTGACGCAATAGGAAGCACGATTTACTCTGGAACATCCGATGTACAGCGGAATATTATTTCACGTTGGTTAGGTTTGTAATTTTTCTTATATTTAAAGTTAAACTCCAAGCAGATGAAAATGTATGATGTAATAATTATAGGCGGAGGCCCGGCAGGATCAACAGCAGCGACACTTCTCGCCCGCCACGGGAATTCTGTTCTGTTGCTGGAAAAAGAAAAATTCCCTCGTGAGCATATCGGTGAATCACTTATTCCCCTTTCCTATCATACATTGAGTAAACTCGGAGTAATCGAAGAATTGAAAAAAATATCTCCGCGCAAACCGGGAGTTAATTTTGTGGAAAGCAATGGAGAGAAGCAATCGCTATGGTGCTTCAAAAATATAGTAAAGGATGAAAGTTATTTATCATTTCATGTCAAGCGTTCTCTGTTTGATGAAATGTTGCTCAACAACAGCCGAAAAAACGGTGCTGAAGTGTTGGAAGAAACAGCTGTACGGAATGTGATCCTGGACAAGCCCGATGGCAGCGTGGAGGTTCACACCGAAAACAAAGCGGGCGAAAAAAATCAATTCTTTTCAAAATTCATCATTGATGCTTCCGGCCAAAGTACTTTCCTTGGAAGCAAGATGGGAGTAAAAAAAGCCGTAGCAGGCCTCGATCGCGTTGCACTTTGGTCGCACTGGTCGAAAAGCGATTTTGATATTCCTTTGCAACAGGGAGTCATTAAAATTGTTTACCTGGGCGGCAAGGACAAGCTTGGCTGGATCTGGGTGATTCCTATCAGTGCCGACAACTTAAGTATTGGAGCGGTGCTTAACAACAGTTTCGTTAAGCAGGAAAAAGAGAAATACGCCGCGGCGGGAAGCAAAGATTGGAAGCACGATATTTATATCAAGGAAATTGCAGATGCCCCGGCAGTGAACATGCTCTTAAAAAACGCAAGGCTGGATCACAAGGTTCAGATCAACGGCGACTATTCTTATTTTTGCGACAATAAACTGGGCAGTAATTATGCGATGGTTGGCGATGCCGGAGCATTTCTGGATCCTATTTTTTCCAGCGGAATATACGTAGGGATGCACAGTGCCGAACTGGTTGCTGAAGCTTTACAGGAAAAATTAAAATCAAATAATCAACAGCCGTTGGAAGATGTATATCTGCAGATAAACGGCGCGGTAAGATTGCTGGAGAAGTTCATCAAGCTCTTTTATTCGCCCGACATTTTAAATTTTGCAGACATGGGCTCGCCCGAAAAAATGCTGAATTACGCCAAAACAGAAACGGTCTATTCCATTTTTCACTATCTCTTAGCCGGCGACTTTTTTAAGAATCATGAAAAATACAGTGAATTCATAGACACAATGCGTGATACAAAAATGATCCATAAATTTCAGCACCTGATCGATCATTCAAAAGATGTTAATCTCGGCGCTACCTGTGGAGAGGATTATGACGATATGTACGGCGAAGTAAACCGTAGCATTGAATTTGACCCCAATTCGTTTAAATAAACAAAAACGATAAAACTAAAAAGGACCACGCTAATGCATGGTCCTTTTTTAATATTATATATGAATGTCTTATTTTTTAGCGCTTTTAGCAACCAAGGTATTTGTCTTCATCTTCTGTCCATCAATCACTACATCATTTAAGCCAGCAGCAAGCAATGCATTTTGAAAATGCTCCAATTTGAATTCCTTTCTTTTAAACATGAATACATAACTGGATTTTCCGGCAACTAAAGGGCCTACCGTTACTTTTCCTTTTGTAGCCACAGATGCTTCCATTTTACTTCTGAATGTTTCCGCCTGTGCAGCTGAAGTGATTTTATCCACATCAAACTTAATCGTCACAGTGGTATTGTCATTGGTTCTTGACGTTTTTTTATTAAGAATTACCGACTGTTGGGCACTAACTGTATTTACGAAAAAAGAAACGATCAATACAATTAAAGACATTTTAAAATTCTTCATGATTTTTTAAGATTTGGTTTTAACGATACTAATGTATAAAATAATAGTCAAAGCACCCTTATTTTTATTTCAGATGTTCAATTATCAATAATAGTTGCATGTTTTAGAAAAATTATTGTTCATACTTTTCAACAGGGCCTTGAAACATCAGTACTTAACTGTAAATTTGGGGTCTTATTTCAAACATTAAGGATTTTATAAAGTGGGAACATATTTAGATGAGTTGAATCCGGTACAACGGGAGGCCGTTGAATGCACAGAGGGACCGGTTATGATCATTGCAGGAGCGGGGTCAGGAAAAACACGCGTTTTAACCTATCGGATTGCCCACATCATGAAAAAGGGAGTTGATCCATTCAATATCCTCTCCCTTACCTTTACCAACAAAGCGGCACGCGAAATGAAAGAGCGGATTGCCAAGATTGTAGGACAAAGTGAAGCAAAAAATCTCTGGATGGGTACCTTCCACTCCGTTTTTGCACGAATTTTAAGAAGCGAAGCTGAAAAACTGGGCTATCCAAGCAATTTCACCATTTACGATACCGATGATGCCAAGAGCCTCATAAAAGCCATTCTGAAAGAACAGGGCCTGGACGATAAGATCTACAAGCCGGGAAATGTACTTTCCAGAATTTCTTCCGCTAAAAATAATCTCATATCACCTGATTCCTATTTAAACAATCCACAGATCCAGGAAGAAGACCGTCAGGCGGTGAAACCCAAATTGGGCATTATCTATAAAATTTACAGAAACCGCTGCTTTAAAGCGGGAGCCATGGATTTTGACGATCTGCTCTTTAACACCAACGTACTTTTACGTGATTTTCCAGCTGTACTGCATAAATATCAGCATAAATTCAAGTACATTCTTGTGGATGAGTACCAGGATACCAATTTTTCCCAGTACCTGATAGTGAAACAGCTTGCAGCAGCTTTCCGCAATATATGTGTAGTGGGTGATGACGCTCAGAGCATTTATGCTTTTCGCGGAGCAACCATACAGAATATCCTGAATTTCGAAAAAGATTATCCTGAACTGAAGATATTCAAGCTGGAACAAAATTACCGCTCGACCAAAAACATTGTAGGTGCCGCTAATTCTGTCATCGCTAAAAATAAAGATCAGTTAAAGAAAAATGTCTTTACTGATAATGTGGAAGGTGAAGTGATAAAAATAGTAAAGACCGAAAGCGATAATGCAGAAGGAAGCTTTGTTGCCAGCTCAATCTTTGAAACAAAAATGAATGAGCAGGCGCATAACCGCGATTTTGCAATTTTATACAGAACCAATGCTCAGTCGCGCGCAATGGAGGAAGCCCTGCGCAGGCAAAACATCGCCTACCGCATTTACGGTGGCCTGAGCTTTTATCAGCGGAAAGAAATAAAAGATCTGCTGGCATATTATCGCCTAACCATCAACAACAATGATGAAGAGGCTTTAAAGCGCATCATCAATTATCCTGCGCGTGGCATCGGCGACACAACACTGGACCGAATAATTGTTGCTGCAAACGATCATAACATCAGCCTATGGAAAGTCATTGAGAACATCAATGAATTTGAAATCGGACTAAATTCCGGAGCAAAAACAAAAGTGGATGAGTTTGCCACCATGGTCAGAAGTTTTTCTGCCATGCTGAAAACCCAAACAGCTTATGATCTGGGGCAACACATTGCCATTCACTCCGGAATCCTGAAAGATCTGTATGCAGATAAATCTCCGGAAG
>DASWNK010000141.1:0-3769 GCA_036399275.1 Bacteroidia bacterium
AAAATGTAATTAATTTCCAACTGTGGGAAGCAAATGATTTCGACCATCGCTTGTCCTCTGCAAAATTATTAGGGATCATTGAGCTTTCTGAAAAAGCACTATCGCTTCAGGATGATGAAGTGGAAGTAGAGTATCAAACCGAAACCATTGGCAGATACGGCCTTGAATTTAACGGCAAAGAGTTCCAGTTACTTTCTAAGAAGACCGATTGTCTGGCGAAAGATAATTGCGGTGCCCCAAAAGAAAAACAAAAAGTAAATCTGTCGGACTTACAAACTGCCGAAGGAAGTTGCTGTACACCAAATAGCGGCTGCTGTAATTAATCTGCTTAATCATGTTAAAAATGGAAACAATCGGGCCGCAGGAGCACTGGGATAAAATATACCAGACAAAAACGCAACAAGAGTTTAGCTGGTATCAGTCAGTACCAAAACAAAGCATTGAGTTTTTTGAAACATTCAATTTGCCTAAAGAAGCACACATTATTGATGTGGGTGCAGGGGACTCTTATTTCGTAGATTATTTGTTAGAGAAAGGGTATCGAAATATTTATGTGCTGGATATTTCAGCAGCAGCAATCGATCGTGCAAAAAAGAGATTAGGGAACAATGCTGAAAAGGTTAATTGGATAGTGGCAAATATTATTGACTTCAAGCCAGAGGTTAAATTTGATTTCTGGCACGACCGTGCAGCTTTTCATTTCCTGACGAGACAAGAAGAAATTAAATTGTATCTTGAGAATGCTAATGAATCAATTGTAAATAATCGCTACCTGGTAGTTGGTACTTTTTCCGATTCGGGTCCTTTGAAATGCAGTGGATTGGAAACTAAGCAATATTCAAAACAAGCGTTGGAAAATGAATTTGCTGCTTATTTTAGTAAAATCAAGTGTGTGGATGATACACACTTAACACCTTTTAATACGCAGCAGAATTTCACCTATTGTAGTTTCCAAAAAGTAAATTAATGAAAAAAATACTGTCCGAATTTCTGGCTACTTTCTTTCTCGTTTTTGCAGGAACCGGCGCCATTGTAATTAACCAGGAAAGTGGCGGAGCGATCAGCCATTTAGGGATTGCCATTACTTTCGGCCTTGTTGTCACTGCCATGATTTATGCCTTTGCCGGATACAGCGGTGCACACATGAATCCTGCAGTTACCATTGCTCTTGCCATTGGGAATAAATTTCCGGCTAAAGAAATTCCTTTGTATATCATTTCACAATTGGCAGGCGCTTTTGCAGCAAGCGCTTTATTAAAGGTGTTGTTCCCTGCCAATATTTCGCTAGGCGCAACGTTACCTTCGGGAAGTAATATGCAATCATTTGTGCTGGAACTGCTCCTTACTTTTTTTCTGATGTTTACCGTATTGAGCACCGCAAAACAAAAAAATTATTATGCACCGATAGCGATCGGTTTTGTTGTTTTACTGGAAGCATTATTTGCCGGACCAATCTGCGGAGCTTCAATGAATCCTGCCCGTTCTTTGGCGCCTGCCATGTTGAGCGCTCAGTACAGTTCCATTTGGATTTATCTCACTGCCCCGGTAATTGGTGCGATTACGGCCATGTTCACATTTAAATTTATGGAGAAATGAAAAAGATATTATTCGTTTGTGTGGAGAATTCCAACCGTAGCCAGATGGCTGAAGCATTCGCAAAAATTCACGGTAAGGGAAAAGTGGAAGCATTCAGCTCAGGTTCCCGTCCTTCTGGTGTGATCAATCCAAAGGCTATTGCTGCCATGAAAGAGCTGAACTATGATTTAACAGCTCATGCCTCCAAATCACTGGACGAGATTCCTAAAGTTAAATACGATTATGCGATCACGATGGGGTGTGGCGATGAATGCCCTTTTGTAATGGCGGAGCATCGCGACGATTGGAAATTGGATGATCCAAAGCACATGGATGCGACAGAATTTAATAAAGTTCGGGACGAAATAGAAAGAAGGGTAAAACTTTTGATTAGTAAATTGTAAGTTGAAAAAATTTAAACTCCACAATTAAACAATATTCCCATCTCTCATGATGAGTTTCCTGTCAGCCATATCTGCGAGCTCTTCATTGTGTGTAACAATCACAAACGTCTGATTGAGTTTTTCCTTTAGCGTGAAAAACAATTTGTGTAATTCTTTGGCGGTCGCCGAATCTAGATTTCCAGAAGGCTCATCTGCGAGTATCACAGCAGGATCATTGATCAAAGCTCTCGCAACGGCAACCCGCTGTTGTTCTCCTCCTGACAGTTCTGCGGGCTTGTGATGCACCCGATCTTTCAATCCAAGGAAGGTCAATAGTTCCATTGCCTTTTCTTCTGCTTTCGATTTGGAGATACCCGCAATAAATGCAGGGATACAAACATTTTCAAGGGCCGTAAATTCGGGAAGCAAATGATGGAACTGAAAAACAAATCCAATGTTCTTGTTCCTGAAATCCGCCAATTTTTTATCATTCAATGAAGCGATGTTTACTCCGTTAATTTCCAGGCTTCCTTGATCGGCGCGATCCAACGTTCCCAAGATATGCAGTAAAGTGGTTTTACCAGCGCCCGAAGCGCCAACAATGGAGATAACTTCTCCTTTTGCAATGTTGATCGTTACACCTTTTAACACGGCCAGTGTTCCGTACGACTTTTGAATACCTGAAGCTTTGATCATTATACGCGTTTTTTTCTGAGGTAAAGATAATCGAAAAAATACACTATTTTTAAAGAAACACTATTGAGCTGATCAGCTTCCAGGGTGCTTTCTAAATTTTTAGAATAATTATTGACCACTATTTTACTCTCATTGTAAATAGAATTTTTCCAGACAATGTTCAGAAAGCTGCCCGGTGCAAACTGCCACTGAAAGTTCATGTCAATATTAAATGCATTGAAATTAAAATCATGATTATGATCGTAACTGACATTATCAATTAACCGGCCTTCTTCACTTAAGTTGTAAAAGCTTTTGTAGTGCCCGCCTGTCCAGTAATGCCTTCCGCGCAAGCTTAACGATAAATTGTTTCTGAATAAGTAGCGTACGGCAAGAATATTCTCCATTGAATTGATAAAACGTAATCCGAAAATGATATTGCTGTTCTCATCTTTGTTCACGTAGCCTCTGTCGCCAAGATCCTGGCTGTATGTAAAGTTGCCTTCAAATGATAAACGGTCGTTCGCTCTTAAGCGTGGGCTCAGCGTAACGCCATAATATGGATTGTAGCCAATTGTATTGGAGATCAGCCCGGTTCTGCCAGCGTATGTATTAAAGGATAGATTGAATCTTTTTCTTCTGTCGGTGTTCACACCTGTCCAGAATGTTTGATTGGTAGGCCGAATGAAGATCCTGCCTGGTGTTCTTGCTTCATAATAATCGATGCTTTCTATTGGTTCTGCACTTCCTCCAAAATAAATATCATAGAAGTTTTTAAATGTACCGCGTGTTTCCAGGTTAAAATTAAGATTGTTGGTAACATGATTGCTGAAATTTTCGCTATGATTTACAGAAAGCGAAGCACCTGCACTTATGAATGACCGAAAAGGAGTGTATTGGTTAAAGCTGAATGTAAGGCCATTGTAATTAAAGTTTGTTTCACGGGTAATCCCCATGTCGTTGTTATTATAGGTTGGATTAATTCCGCTTCTCTTAACATCAAACGTGAACTTGCCGCTTATTTTACTGAAGCTTAAATCATACTTATATCCAAAGACAGCGTTGTACTGATTCGGAACAGAATCTATTTTTGAAAAAATATTACTGATAGCCGATTGCCCGAATACATTATAGGT
>DASWNK010000142.1:0-13970 GCA_036399275.1 Bacteroidia bacterium
GTCTATGATATTGACAATTCTAAAAAAAATGTTCCAGGAGGTGCACCTTATGGAAAAAAAATTGTTGGTGACAAAGTAAGTTATTACAATGATGCGATTGTAATGTGGGGTGGCGCATTTGGTCAGGTAGAATTCAAAAAAAATAAATGGAGTTCCTTTGTCTCTGCTACATTGTCCAAAACAGGTTGTCAGCGTATTGATTATTTCAGAAAGAAAGACCTTGTGCTTCCTGATACAACCATTTCGCAAGCGTTGGCATATGGAAGCACATACACATATAATGGAGTTACCTATACTCATGATTCCCCAGAAGCAAAAATACCAACCAGCAAACGTGAAGTATTTACAGGATATACATTTAAAGGTGGTGCTAATTACAATATTAACGATCATCAGAATGTTTTTGTTAACCTAGGTTTCCTAAACATGGCACCTCGAATGAATTTTGTTTTTGATAACAGCAACAAGAAGTTTTTGGATATAGAAAACCAAGAGGTCTCTGCAATAGAAGCAGGTTACGGGTTTCACCATAAAAAATTTGCTGCCAACTTAAACTTGTATTATACACTTTGGAAAAACAAACCGCCTTCTTATGTTCCTACCTATTTTGATGCTTCTACAGGTCAAACTTATTCCTATAATATAAACGGACTGGACGCGCTTCACAAAGGAATTGAACTTGATTTTATTTACAAGGTTTTGAAAAACTTAGACGTTGAAGGAATTGTTTCGATTGGAGATTGGAAAACGATGTCAAATGAAAAAGTATACATTACAAGAGAAGATGGGACTGTTCTGCAAACTATTGATTTCAGTGCAAAAAACGTACATGTTGGTGATGCTGCACAAACGCAGATCGGTGGAAGCGTAAGATATGAAGTTGTTAAAAATTTATACATCAAACCACGTTTTACTTATTTCGCAAGAAATTATGCCAACTTCGACCCGGTTCTTTTGCAAGGAATAAATAAAGATCGTGAATCCTGGAAAATGCCGAATTATGGTCTATTGGATATTTACGCCGGATATGGTTTTGATTATTGGAAATTAAAATTTGACATTTCTGCAGGAATTATGAATGTACTAAATGCTACTTATATAACGGATGCTCAAAACGGAGCTAAATTTGACCCAACTACTGCAACAGTTTTTGTTGGAATGGGTAGGCGGTTTAACATAGGTCTGAAAATTTCTTTTTAAAATCACAATTACTTAAAACTACTCTAATGAAAAAGATCATCTACGCATTTCTCCTTGTCCTGACGGCAAACATAAATGCAATCGCACAAGCAGTGCTCCCAACAACGTGGAGCTTCACCACCACTGGCTTACCCACCGGCTGGACGGAATCAGGAACAAGCTTCTATACTTCTTCCGGAGCGACTCCTCCTGCTTGTAAATTTGATAATACCGGCGATATGGTAACTATTTACTTTGCAAGCAATCCAGGTAATTTAACTTATTACCTTGCCGGAAATAGCTTTGCTGGTGGAACCTTCTTAGTGGAAGAATCGGCGAACGGAACTTCCTGGACCACCTTACATACCTTCACTTCACCGCCATCAGCGACCTACACGCTTTTCACAGATGTACCGAATACGGCAACGCGCTATATCCGTTTTAACTATTCTGTTAAAGTTACAGGAAACATCGGCTTGGATGATGTTACGATCAATGCCGGCGTTGCGGGTCCTGCACAGGAAATAAATGTAAAACAAGGCGCTTCTACTATTGTCACCGGTGGAACCTTTAATACCAGCTCTCCTGTCAGCACTATGACTCCCACCACTTTCACAATAGAGAACCTTGGGACAACCAATACACTAAACATTTCCTCTGTAAATATTACCGGGCCTGCTTCTGCAGATCTGGCAGTAAGCTCCGCACCAACAACTGTATCTGCGCTAAGCAATGGAAATCTTGTCATCAATTTCACTCCTTCTGTTGCCGGAACACGAAATGCAGTTATTACTATCAATAGTGATGATGCTGACGAAGCGGCTTATGTAATCAACTTCAATGGAATTGGCGGATCATACGCAACCGAACCAACAGCACAAGCAAGCTCGCTCGTTTTTACAAATATTAAATCTTACCGTTTCAATGCTGCATTCACGCCGGCAACAGGTTCTCCTGATGGCTATATTGTTTTGCGCAGAAACGGCGCAGCGATCACCGACATTCCTGCCGATGGCACCATTTATCAGCGCGGGGATGTGATAGGAAATTCGATGGTGGTATGCAGCGGTTCCATTACTTCTTTTTCGCCGCATAATATTGTAGCCAGCACCGATTATTATTTTTCTGTATTCACTTATAACGGAACAGGCGCTTACCGGAATTATTATACAACCTCTCCTTTAACAGGAATGGTAACCAGCGCTGGCTCTATGCAACCGGCCTCCTATTACAGCAGTGTGTCCACTTCAAATTCTACTTTTGTAACGGACTTACACAATAAGATCAACCCTCATACACAACAATTTTACAGCAATTACGGTCCCAAAATGGTAATGCTTTTTGCTTCCCGCGATACTACTGACGACCAACGTGTTATTACCTGTGTGTACAGCGGCCAAAACAAAATCTATGCAGAGCCTTTCGACTGGACAGCGAATGGATTCAGCCGTGAGCATACCTATTGCCATAATTGGATGCCCACAAATCCGGCAACAGGCTTACCGGAGTACGATGATTATCATCATTTGTTTCCTACTAACCAGAACGATGCAAATGCAGTGCGCAGCAATTATCCTTTAGGAGAAGTAGTAACAGCTTCTTATACTTATCTGGGCTGCAAATTAGGTACCGATGTAAACGGGAAAATTGTTTTTGAACCCCGTGACGAACAAAAAGGCGATGCAGCACGTGCATTGATGTATGAAGCTACCTGCTACAATGGTGTGAGCGGAAACAACTGGGCCTTCCCAAACCCTATCAGTGGAACAATTCCTTACGGACAAGATCAGAATGTGCTAAAAAGATGGCATTACCAGGATCCTCCTTCTTCTTATGAAATTGCACGCAACGACTTTGTGGATTCGCTTCAGAACAACCGCAATCCTTTTGTGGATAGCATGCAGTATGCTTGTTATATTGATTTCAGCACCATGACTAAAATAACAGGACCAATGGCAATTTGTATTACGGCAGGCATTTCAGAAAATCATGACAATGCTGATTTATTAATGGTGGCTCCGAATCCAAACACCGGCAATTTTACCGCCTATTATACTTCATCCAAAGAACAAAAAGTGGAAATAAAATTATTTGATATGATTGGAAAAGTTGTTTACTCTCAGTCGCTCAAAGTAAACACTGGAAACAATCCAGTTGAAATTAATACAATAGGCCTTGATAAAGGCATCTACCTTTTTGAGCTTAGTACCTTAACAGGTAAACAAGCAGTGAAGTTGGTGATTAATTAAATTTTAGATTATTATGAGAGAAAAAACGTTCCTGATTATTCGGGAGCGTTTTTTTTATTTAGCAAATTTCATAACCGCTTCAAAAAACGCGGCCGGTTTTTCCGCATGCACCCAATGGCCTGCGCCAACAATAGTTTCCAGCCGGCTATGGGGAAAAATCTCTTGAATAAGATCAAGATCCTCATCCAAAATATAATTAGAGTATTCGCCACGAATAAATAAGGTCGGCACTTCGCATACAATATCCGTTGATGGTGCTTCGCTCACATCCTCCACTTCTTTTCCCACGTTTTCAATCTGCTGAATAATCACATTCAAATTGAAACGCCAGGCCATTTCCTCCTCATCCGTCCAGAAAATATTTTTCAAAAGAAATTGTTTCGTACCAAAATCGGAAATGTATTTTGATAACACTTCTTCCACTTCTTTTCTGGTTTTCACCACATTAAAATCCACAGCCTGCAATGCTTCCAATACTCCCTGATGGTGAATCGGATAATATTTCGGAGCGATATCCGCAACGATCAGTTTATCTAAATATTCAGGATGATCAATCGCAAACTGCATGGCTGTTTTTCCGCCCATGGAATGACCAAGCAAAATCACATTCTGCAAATCATTGTCTTTTATCAGCTCCAGAATATCCGCACTCATCGCTTTGTAATTCCACACATCGCTATGCGGAGAAAGCCCGTGATTCCTTTGATCCACAGCATACACTTCAAATCCTTGTTCGGAAAACTGTTTGGCAAGCGAATTCCAGTTATCGCTTTGCCCGAACAAGCCATGTAAAATAATAAGCGGTTGTCCCTGACCGAACTTTCTAAAAAATAATTTCATAAATAGGTATCGTGTTTTCCCGTCTTTTTTTCAAAAAAAATGCCGGATAATGAAGGAATCTATTTTAATTCCCTTAAATATAACTGAATGGTGTTCTCAAGACCAAAATACAGAGCATCAGAAATCAAGGCATGCCCGATGGAAACTTCCAACAGCCCTTCTATATTATGTTTAAAATATTTTAAATTCTGAAGATTAAGGTCATGGCCTGCATTTATTCCTAGCCCCAATTCCCTTGCTCTTTTTGCTGCGGCAACAAACGGAAGGATGGATTTTTCCGGACCATTGGAATATTCTTTTGCATAAGATTCGGTATAGAGCTCTATCCGGTCTGTTCCGGTTTCAATAGCCCCTTCAACCATCTTTATATCAGCATCAACAAAAACAGAAGTCCGGATTCCTGCATTCTTAAACATTAAAATAATGCCTTTCAGGTATTCTTTGTTTGCAATAGTGTCCCAACCATGATCAGAAGTTAATTGTCCTGTTCCATCTGGAACTAAAGTAACCTGCTTGGGTTTAGTTTCCATCACGAGGTCAATGAATTTCTGATCCTTCGGATTTCCCTCAATATTAAATTCGGTTTTAAGCAGGGGCTTAAGTATTCTTACATCATTGTAACGGATATGACGTTCATCGGGGCGGGGATGCACTGTAATTCCTTCCGCTCCAAAACGTTCACAATCCATCGCTACTTTTAAGAGATCAGGCGTATTTCCCCCGCGGGAATTACGAATTGTGGCTATTTTATTAATATTTACGCTTAACTTCGTATGCATTTTTAATCAAAATTTAGAGCTAAAAGATCTTTTGTTTTCGGGAAATTTTCCGGGCATAAATTTTTGCTTCGTTTTGCAGCTTGCCAAAAATGTTCTCACAAAGCTAAAAAATTAGTAAGTTTGTGTAATAAGATTGGTAATTAATTGTTTTAAAGATAGCAAACAATTAATAAATATAGAGAGAATAGATCGCATGCTGGCAAAAGACCTTATAACAGACGAAATACCACCGCTTAAAACTTCGGATACCGGTTTAATGGCAATTAACTGGATGGATGAATTTAAAGTGTCACAACTACCTATTGTAAAAGGACATGAATACCTTGGCATTATCTCCGATACGGATATCCTTGATATGAACATCACAGATGGCGAGCTGGGCAATAACAAGCTTTCGCTTATCCGCCCTTTTGTGTTTGAAAGCCAGCATATTTATGAAGTGATTAAAATGGTTTCAAATTTGAAGTTATCTGTCTTGCCCGTGCTAAATGAACATCAACATTATGTTGGTTTAGTGCCGGCGGCTTCATTGATACATAAATTTGCAAAACTTGCAGCGACGGCCGAGCCCGGAGGAATTATTGTTCTGGAACTGAATACGCATGATTATTCCATGACCCAGATTGCACAAATAGTGGAAGGCAATGATGCTAAAATTCTGAGCTCCTATATGAGTTCGCTGCCTGACTCAACAAAAGTGGAAATCACCCTGAAGCTTAATAAAGAGGACCTTTCAGCTATTTTACAAACATTTTACCGCTATAACTATAACGTAAAAGCATCATTTCATCAGAGCGAATTTTCCGATGATATGAAGAACCGCTTCGACTCGTTCATGAATTATATAAACATATAAATCATCGCTCTTTAGAAGAAGCGGAAATTAAGAAAAAATGCAAGTAGCTATTTACGGTCGTTCGACAGCAGATAATACCTCTGAGTATATTCAGCAACTGTTCGATAAACTCAACGAATACAAGGCCGAAATACTAATCTACGAACCTTTCTACGAACACATCAATCAAAAATTAAAGATCTCCGGGAATATTAAAACATTCAATTCCCATTATGATCTGGACGGAAAGACAGCTGCTATGCTAAGCCTTGGCGGCGACGGCACGTTCCTGGAAACATTGCTCTTTGTCCGCGATTCAGGAATTCCCGTTTTGGGTATCAATACAGGGCGTTTAGGCTTTCTTGCAAACGTTTCCAAATCAGAGATCAGCGTGGCGATAGCCGCTTTGGCCGAACAAAAATACAGCATTGAAAAACGCTCCTTGTTATGTGTTTCCGAGCCTACTGGAATTTTCGGAGCTGTCAATTATGGCTTGAATGAGCTTACTGTTTTGAAAAAAGACACATCCGCCATGATCACTATCCATACGTATATCAATGGTAATTACCTCAATTCTTATTTTGCCGATGGCCTCATTATTGCCACCCCAACAGGATCAACAGCCTATTCTTTGAGCTGCGGAGGACCTTTGGTCATGCCTGGCTCTGAAAATTTCGTAATTACCCCAATTGCTCCCCATAATTTGAATGTTCGGCCTTTAGTGATTTCCGACAACAATATTATCACCTTAAAAGTGGAGGGCCGCAGCCCCAACTACTTGGCTACACTGGATTCCAGAAATCAGGTGCTCGAAACATCCGTTGAGCTTACCATCAAAAAAGCCGATTTTTATGCCAACCTGATAAAACTCAATAATCAGGACTTTTTTACGACTATCCGAAACAAGCTACTTTGGGGATTAGACAAGCGTAATTAACTAATTTTAACAAGCCCGAATAAGTAAAATTCCATTATATTTGCTTTCCGCTGATTAAAAAGGCAATAATGGTCCATTTTTTAAGTTAATTAGCGTGAAACCCAGAAACGTGAAAAAGCAGCTTTTCATTCTTACAATCATACTGTTATCGACAGTGGCTGCATCGGCTCAACGCAAAAAGAAAAGTGCGGAGATCGGTGTGTTTTTGGGCGGCTCTTATTATATCGGAGACCTTAACCCTTTCGGTCATTTTAATCAGTTTACAAAGCCTGCAGGAGGCTTCGTATTTCGCTATAATCTGGATCCCCGCTTGGCTGTTCGCGCCAATGTTCTTTTCGGGGGAATTGAAGGACATGATTCGTTTTCAAAATCAGATGCTGCCTTACAACGCAATTTAAGCTTCAAATCGCCTATTACAGAATTATCCGGTCAATTGGAATTTAACTTTCTGGATTACCAGATCGGCAATGAAAAAAGGAAATTCTCTCCTTATATTTTTTTAGGAATTGCCGGTTTTAAATTCAACCCACAGGGCGAACTTAACAATAACTGGGTGGCTCTTCAGCCCCTTGGTACCGAAGGGCAGGGCCTTGACGGAGGCGCAAGCAAAAAGAAGTACAAGCTTGTGCAGATCTCCATTCCTTTCGGCGTGGGCGTAAAAGCAAATTTGTCGAAAAACATTGGAATTTCGTTTGAATGGGGGATACGCAAAACCTTTACAGATTACCTGGATGATGTAAGCACAAAGTATTACGATCCTGTGAAGCTGGCTGCTGCCCGTGGCGGTACTGCTGCAGTAATGTCCGATCCAAGTATCGGAACGGACCCTGCTTACAGCAATACCGGACGTCAAAGAGGCAATGCCTCAAACAAAGACTGGTATTGTTTTGCAGGAATAGCACTTACCGTTAAACTCAAGGAAAAAAGGGAAACCTGTCCAGGAGTGCAGTAATAAATAAAGACAAATTACTATGAAACGTTCTTCATTGAAGAACGATTTTTGTTTTAAGAAGATGAATTTTAAAGAAAAAATTAACCTTAGTAAATTACCTGAACACATTGCCATCATTATGGATGGCAACGGAAGATGGGCAAAGCAGCAAGGCGCGGAGCGCATCTTCGGTCATGAAAACGGAGTAAAATCCGTTCGTGATACTGTTGAAGCTGCCGCTGAGCTTGGAGTAAAATACCTCACCCTGTATGCTTTTTCCACTGAAAACTGGAACCGTCCCAAAGAAGAAGTGATTGCCCTGATGCAATTGCTTGTTCACACTATCAGTGCAGAAACAAAAACATTAAATGAAAATAAAATCCGATTACAAGCGATTGGCGATTTAAAAAGCCTGCCAGAGGACTGTTACCATGAATTGCAGGAAGCAATTGAAAAAACAAAAGACAATACCCGCACAACATTGGTACTTGCCTTGAGCTACAGCTCTCGCTGGGAAATAACAAATGCCCTTCAAAAAATTGCGGTTGAAGTTGAAAGTAACAAAATCGACCCTTTATCCATCACAGAAGAAACCATTAATGCACATTTATGTACTGCCGGAATGCCGGAACCGGAGCTAATGATCCGTACCAGCGGAGAGCATAGAATCAGTAACTTTCTGCTGTGGCAGCTGGCCTATGCCGAGCTTTATTTCACCGATAAGCTTTGGCCGGATTTCAGAAAAGAAGATTTTTACGAAGCGATCGTCGACTATCAAAACCGTGAACGCAGATTTGGAAAAACAAGCGAACAATTAATTTCATAAGAGCACAAAATCAAACAGGCTGAAACCTGTTATACAAACACGTATATGTACAAAAAAATAGCATTTCTTCTCTTCATTTCTTTCTTTACGTTATCTGTGCGCTCACAGGAAGTAATTAAAATTGGAGGAGATTCTACCATCCTTGATTTTTCAAGTCCAAAAGAATATAAGATTGCTAACGTCGCTATTAAAGGCGCCGATCATTTAGATGCGCAGGTTCTGATATTACTTTCCGGCTTGGCTTATGGTGACAAAGTACAGGTACCCGGAGAAAAATTCTCGACCGCAATCTCAAATCTATGGAAGCAGGGGTTATTTGAAGACGTTAAAATTACCGGAAGAGCAGAGGGCGAAAATCTTTTTGTAACGATAACAGTTTTAGAACGACCGCGCCTTTCAAAATTCTCATTAAGAGGAATGACAAAAAGTGAAGCGGACGACATCAGAGAAAAAATCAAACTATACAGAGGAGCAGTTGTTACCGACCGGCTGATTTCTTCCACCACCTCCAAAATCAAGGAGTTCTTTGTAGACAAAGGCTATATGGACGTCAAGATTGATGTGAAACAGGAGAAAGATGAAAAGAGCGATCTTGTAACCTTAGTGATCAATGTTACCAAAGGGCATTTGATCCGCATCAAGGATATAAACCTTATAGGAACCAGCAGTATAAAAAAATGGAAGCTTCGCAGAACATTTGATGAAACGAAACGCAGGTTCTGGTGGAATCCGTTCAACTCCGGAAAATTTGATGAGGACAATTATGAGAAAGATAAAAAGGCGCTGATCGCCAAGTATAATGAGAAAGGCTTCCGTGATGCAAAAATCATTAAGGATTCCATTTACAGAACACCAGGTTCCACCAAACGTATCAGTATAGATATTGTGATCTCCGAAGGGAACAAATATTATTTCAGAAATGTAAATTGGATAGGTAATAGTAAATACACAACCAAAACCCTGAATGATGTTTTCGGAATCAAAAAAGGAGATATATATGACCAGGCAGAACTGGATCAAAAACTATTCATGAATCCGAATGGGAACGATATCAGCTCCCTGTATATGGATGAAGGCTATTTGTTTTTTAATGTCACTCCTGTTGAAACCATGGTGAGCGGAGATTCAATTGATCTTGAGATGCGCATTTATGAAGGAAAGCAAGCTACCATTAATAAAATAACCATTGTAGGAAATAGCAAGACCAACGACCGCGTAATTTTGCGGGAGATCAGAACGAAGCCAGGACAACTGTTCCGCAGATCCGATGTAATCCGTTCACAACGTGAACTTTCACAATTGGGCTATTTTGATCCGGAAAAAATGAATGTAGTTCCAACACCCAATCAGGCAACAGGAACTGTAGACATCGAATACACTGTTGAAGAAAAACCTTCTGACCAAATCGAATTATCCGGAGGTTATGGCGGAGGAAGAGTAGTTGGAACATTGGGTGTCTCCTTCAACAATTTTTCGGGACGCAATTTTTTCAAGAGACAAGCCTGGCGACCATTGCCTTCAGGAGACGGGCAACGTCTCAGCGTTCGTGCACAATCCAACGGGCTCTACTTCCAATCATATAATATTTCATTTACGGAGCCTTGGCTGGGTGGTAGAAAACCAAACTCTTTAAGTGTTACTGCTTATTATTCCGTTCAAACAAATGGACAACGCAAAACGGTTACCAACAATGGCGAAAAGATTGCAAACCCTTTGCGTCAATCACTTGATATATTTGGTGTATCTGTTGGCTTAGGGAAAAGACTTAAGCGCCCGGATGATTATTTCACGCTTTACCAAGAAATTAATTATCAATATTATACATTGAACAACTTCAATTCCATTTTCTCTTTTTCAAAAGGCTATTCGAACAATATCTATTACAAAGCATCTTTGCAACGTAACAATGTCGACAAACCGATCTTTGAAACAAGAGGTTCACAAATTGCGTTAACCGGCCAATGGACACCACCTTATTCCATGTTCAACAATGTTGATTATGCAAGTTCAACACTAACTGATCAGCAGCGCTACAAATTTGTAGAATACCAGAAATACAAATTCACCACTACGTTTTTCACTCCGATCACCAATAAGCGCGGGGAAGACGGAAAAGAGGCACGCAATTTGATTCTTAAAACATCAGCAGGGTTTGGATTCTTAACTTCCTATAACAGCAGAGTTGGGATTTCGCCTTTTGAACGATTTTATTTGGGCGGAAGCGGTTTAACAGGGTTTGCTTTGGACGGAAGAGAAATCATTGCATTGAGAGGTTATGACGATCAATCATTATCGCCACAAACAGGAGCCGCATACATTGCAAAATATTCTGCAGAGCTGCGATTCCCTGTTACATTAAATCCGCAAGCGACCATTTATATCCTGGGGTTTGCTGAAGCAGGTAATTCCTGGGGAAGAGCGAAGGATTTTAACCCTTTCGATGTTTATCGCTCAGCAGGTGTTGGTGTAAGAGTGTTCCTTCCGATGTTTGGATTATTAGGTTTTGATTACGGCTGGAGACTGGATGATGTTCCTTCCAACCGCGGAATGCAAAAAGGACAGTTCCACTTTACGATTGGAGCCTCCATTGGAGAGTTATAATAAATTATTAAATTCGCAGCGTCTTTGAGGCGGGCATTAAACATTAATAAAGGAAACAATGAAAAAATTAATTTTAATAGTAAGCATCATGCTTGCAACAGGCATTGCTTCATTCGCACAGAAATTCGCATACGTTGACACCGAATATATCCTAGGCCAGATTCCGGAATACAAGGCGGCGCAGGCTGAACTGGATAAAACATCTATCCAGTGGCAAAAAGAAATTGAAGCAAAATATGCCGAAATAGATAAAATGTACAAAGCCTATCAAGCGGAACAAATCCTGCTTACAGAGGATATGAAAAAGAAACGTGAAGCAGACATCATCGCAAAAGAAAAAGATGCAAAGGATCTTCAAAAATTACGATTTGGTGTAGACGGAGAATTATTTAAAAAGCGCCAGGAGTTAGTAAAGCCTATCCAGGACAAAGTTTACAATGCAATTAAAGCGGTTGCAGAAAAAGGCGCTTATTCTGTTATCTTTGACAAATCAAGTGATTTAACCATGCTTTATGCAAGCTCGAAGCTTGATAAAAGCGACGACGTTCTAACTCAATTGGGTTATAAAGGTGGCAACACAAAAACAGGAACAACTAAAAAACCAAACTAAATTTTAACCATACACATAAACAATCAAAACTAAAAAAATAAACCTATGAAGAATTTTTTAAAAATAGCTGTTGTTGGAGTTGCATTAGTAGTTAGTTCATTTACAGCTACCGCGCAAAAAGTTGCGCACATCAACCTGGATTCACTAATTTCCTTAATGCCCGAAACCAAACTAGCTGCAGATAAAATACAAGAGCATGCAAAACAACTGGAGCAACAAATAACTGCAATGCAAACCGAATTGCAAACCAAATACGAAGCTTACCAGGCTGACATGAAGAACATGGCTGAGATCGTTCGTGCAAACAAAGAAAAAGAATTAAACGATCTGAACCAGCGCATCACTGATTTCCAGCAACAAGCACAAGCTGATTATCAGAAATACAGCGCTGAGCTTTACAAGCCTGTTGAAACAAAGGCAAAAAAGGCAATCGATCAGGTTGCAAAAGATGGCGGTTACAAATATGTTTTGGATTCCAGCACAAATTTGATTTTGTATAGCGAACCAACGGATGATATCCTGGTTTTAGTTATGAAGAAGCTAGGAGTTACTGCACCTGCAAGCACGACAGTAGCACCTAAAAAATAAATCATTTACCTATTTCCAAAGCCTTCCTGTTTTTCAGGAGGGCTTTTTTATTAGTATCTTTGAAAGAAAGAATAAAGATTTGAAATCTAAAACACCTATAGGAGTATTTGATTCGGGCTTTGGCGGTTTAACTGTTTTAAAGGAAATTGTTAAACAGCTTCCCTCCTATGATTATATCTACCTGGGAGATAATGCGCGGGCTCCATACGGCACCAGATCTTTCGAAACAGTATATGAATACACTTTACAATGCGTGCAGCGATTGTTCAGCATGGGCTGCCCTTTGGTCGTTCTGGCATGTAACACGGCATCTGCAAAAGCATTGAGAAATATACAGCAGAAAGATCTTCCCCGAATTGCTCCGGATAACCGCGTACTTGGCGTAATTCGGCCTACAACAGAAGTGGTTGGAAAATACAGCAAAACCCGACACGTAGGTGTGCTGGGCACAACAGGTACAATCACTTCGAATTCCTATCCCATAGAAATTGCTAAATTCTATCCTGACATTACCGTTTATCAGGAAGCTTGCCCGATGTGGGTTCCGATTGTTGAGAACAATGAAATAGAAAGTGAAGCCGCCGATATTTTTATTGAGAAAAATCTGACCAATCTACTTTCAAAGGATCCGGATATTGACACCATCATTCTTGGTTGCACGCATTATCCGCTATTGGTTCACAAAATTAAAAAGCATCTTCCTGAGAATATTGCATTGTTATCACAGGGTGAAATTGTTTCCGAGAGCCTGGTGGATTACTTAAAACGTCATTCCGAGATCGAACACAAATTAAGCAAAGGAAATTCAATTGAATTCTTCACTACCGATTCTCCGGAAAATTTCGATAAAGCTGCCAGTATGTTTTACGGGGAAGAAGTCCATTCCAAACATTTGGAATTATGAAAAACGGCATCCTGCTGAATGTTCTAATGTCGTTCATGCTTTTTTCATGCAAAAAGGAAAAAATATCCAAAACCCATCCTGAATTAGCAGGTCGCTGGACGGAACAAACAGGCACAGATCAATACAAAATTTTGGAAATAAACCAAGATGGCAGTGGAGTTTACTATGAAGACTATCCTTCGGAAGGCGATAAAAAACACAGGAAGTGGAGATTAAAAGATAATTTCTTGTTCTATGGCCTTACTGATAATCTTGGAGAAATAACAGAATATCCTACAAATGCTTCTTCAGATATGCCTTACGGAAACAACGATACAATTATAGCAGGGACAAGATACTTTATACCCAATAATACCTTCTATACCGAAGATTAACCAGCTACTTTTCCTCCTTAAACCAGCCGCTATACATCAAATAGTTATTTGCAATACGATTGATTTCGCCATTGATCAGCTCCTGATTAATATCCTTCACCTTTTTCGCCGGAACGCCTGCGTATATAACACCTGATTCCACTTTGGTGTTTTCAAGCACAACAGCCCCGGCAGCAATGATGGTATTGCTACCTATTTCACAATTATCCATAACGATAGCGCCCATTCCTATCAGCACATTATCATGAATGGTGCACCCATGCACAAGCGCATTATGGCCAATGGACACATTATTACCAATTTGCACTTTTGTTTTT
>DASWNK010000143.1:0-9920 GCA_036399275.1 Bacteroidia bacterium
TACTGTAACGCTACCGGAGGGTTGCAGATTGGCGTGTTTGGCGCTAATCAAACCTGTGCGGCACTTACTTCTTCATTAGTCTGTCAAAACCCTGGAAGTGTATCTAGTTTTTATTATCAGTGGACTGCCGCTGCAAATCAATGCTATTATATTAATGTCGATGGTTTTGCGGGAACAGCGTGTAATTATTCAATTACGGCAGGCAGTATCATTGTTCTTCCAATAGAGCTATTGTCTTTTGATGTAAATGCGGTTGGAAATAAATCTGTTGATCTTTCCTGGGCAACTGCTTCAGAAAAAAACAATGATTATTTTACCGTTGAGCGTTCTCAAAATGGAACAAGCTTCGAGCTAGTTGAAGTAGTAGACGGTGCAGGAAATAGCACAGCTTTGTTAAACTATGCATCGAAAGATGTTAAGCCATTAGCAGGAACCACTTACTATCGTTTAAAACAAACGGATTACGATGGTAGAATCTCCTATTCTTCAATAAAGGAAGTAACAATTGATATGAATGCAGATTTGAATTTCACGATTTATCCCAATCCATCCGGTGAGAATGATAATCCTTATTTAGCTTTCTCCGGTAATTCAGATGAAACTGTGACCATTTCTATTTATGATGTAACAGGTAAAATGATGTCGCAAAAATCGGTACGTTTAGATCAGGCAGGAAACAGTGCAATCGAATTGAAACAAACTTTTGTGTCAGGAATTTACTTTGTGAATGCCAGTTCAGCTTCCGGGAAATCAATTAATCAAAAACTGATTATAAAATAGAAAAACTTTACAACAAAGAAGCGCCGAACATTATTTGTCCGGCGCTTCTTTGTTTCTGAAACTATTATTCTTTTTCTTCCACCAACACAAAAATATCCTCATTGTCCCGCTTCATCAGATATTTTTCGCGTGCAAATTTTTCCAGGGTCTTCGGGTTGGTATACAATTCTTTAATATCTGAAGTAATGATATTTATTTCTTTAGCAAAATAGTTTCGCTCTTCTTCCAGTTTCTTTACATCCTTTCTTAATTCGATCTGGGTTCTTAAATCGTTCTTATCAAAAAACACCACCCAAACAACCAGACCGATGAGCGTGAGTAAATATTTATTTTTTAATATTGACAGAAACTTTTTCATTTTATAGTAATTTAAACAAAAATAAGCTGATTTCTGAAAGAAATAAACAAGTTTCAAGATACGTTATCAACTAAAAAATTAACAATATGCGAAGAGCCTTACCTTTTTTATTGATGTTTTTTGTAAGTTTTCAATCAACAGCGCAAACCTTTAAATCAACCCAACAGAAGGCTGGAAGAGTAAAAGCGGCTTATTCCGAAAAGTGGGAAGGGTTAAAAGCAGCGATAAAAAAGCAGGGAATCAAGGAGGACTTTGAGCTCTTTATTAGAGTGTTCAAGGAAGATAAAGAGCTGGAAGTTTGGTTGCGCCCAAAAGATCAAAAAGAGTTTCAGTTATTCAAAACATACGCAATTTGTGCTTCCTCCGGCGAATTGGGTCCGAAACGGAAACAAGGCGATGGCCAGGTGCCGGAAGGTTTTTACACCATTGCCGTTTTTAATCCTTACAGCAGCTATCATTTATCGATGGGCCTGAGTTATCCGAATGCAAGTGACAGAATCATCGGCAAAGGAAATTTAGGCGGCGATATTATGATCCACGGAGACTGTGTTACCATCGGTTGTATGCCGCTTACGGATAACTTTATCAAAGAAGTGTACATATTGGCAGTAGAAGCAAGAAACAGTGGGCAACAAAGCATTCCTGTGCATATTTTCCCTACCCGGCTGAATGAAAAAGGCATGACATTCTTATCCGGGCAGAATGCAAAACAACTTGATTTCTGGAAAAACCTGAAAACCGGTTATGATTATTTTGAAGAACACAAGCAATTGCCCAAAGTGACAGTAGATAAAGCGGGTAAATACTTGTTTGGTCAAAAATAGCAAGCCGGAAACCATCGGGCTTTCATATTTCTTGTTTTTGGTCTATATTTGATAAGATCAAAAGCAAGCGAATGAGAACAAGTAAAAAAACAATCCTGACGATTTTATTTTCTATTGGAATAATGGCCGTTGGCAAGGCAATTCCCGCAACCATCTCACAGTTTATTAAAATTGATCAGTTCGGGTATAAACCCAACGATCAGAAAATTGCCGTGATGAGCGACCCTCAGACAGGCTATAACTCGGCGCTTTCTTTTTCACCCGGCGCAACTTATCAGGTGCGGAACTGGATAACCGATGCTATTGTATTCAGCGGAGCAATCACTACCTGGAATGGCGGCGCCACTCATTTGCAATCGGGCGATAAGATCTTCTGGTTCGATTTTTCAGCCTTCGTTACACCCGGCAGCTATTATGTTTTTGACCCTTCGAATAATGTAGGTTCTTACCGCTTTGAAATTGACGATTGTGTGTATAATTCGGTATTAAAAGGTGCTATGAGGATGTTTTATTATCAGCGTTGTGGCTTTGCCAAAGCTTATCCCTATGCAGATACAGGCTATGTGGATGGAGCAAGCCATATGGGTACGCAGCAGGATCTCGACTGCCGTTTGTATTCTTCTCCGACAGTAGCCACTTCTAAAAATCTTTCCGGTGGCTGGTACGATGCCGGAGATTACAATAAATATGTGAATTTTAGCTGGAGCGCTTTGTGCGATATGCTGTTAGCCTACGAGGAAAAGCCAGCTGTCTGGTCCGATGATTATAGCATTCCTGAATCCGGCAATGGTGTTCCCGACCTGTTGGATGAAACAAAAATTGAGCTGGATTGGTTGTTAAAGATGCAGAAAAGCGATGGCTCATTGCTCAGCATAGTAGGAGGTGGAGGAGCAAGTCCGCCATCCGCAGATGTTGCTGTGAGGCGTTATGGTCCGGCCAATACTTCTGCGACCTTAACTGGCGCATCTGTTTTCGCATTGGCGGCAAGGCAATACAATGCGATTGGGATGACGAGCTATGGTACGACTCTGCAAACAGCTGCTATCAATGCATGGAACTGGGCCGATGCCAATCCGGGAGTATTGTTTTATAATGCGGGAGTGATCGGAGCGGGAGAGCAGGAGCTGGATACTTACCAAACTTTTTCACGTAAATTCTCCGCTGCGGTATATCTCTATGCATTAACGGGCAATGCAACATATCGATCTTTTGTAGACGCTAATTATAATTCAATGCATTTATTGATGTGGACCTTTGCTTATCCTTTTGAAGGCGGAGAGCAGGATGCTTGTTTATATTATGCAGCCTTGCCCGGTGCCACAGTTTCCGTAAGGAACGCGATTATATCAGCTTATTCCAATTCGTTGAGTACCTGGAATGCGGATAATCTGCCAGCATATACGAATCAAACAGATGCTTATAAAGCTTATTTAAATGATGGAAACTATACGTGGAACAGCAATCAGACTAAATCGAAGCAAGGCAATATGTTTCTGAACATGAATCAATATGGGTTTGATGCAGGGAATGCGGCAAATTATACAAATGCCGCTTCGGGCTTTGTTCATTATTTTCATGGAGTGAATCCTAATTCCAAAACGTATGTGAGTAACATGGGTAAATACGGCGCAGAAAATTCTGTTACGTCCTTTTATCACAGTTGGTTTGAGGATGGCAGCGCGTTATGGGACGAGGTCGGAATTTCGACTTATGGTCCTGCACCGGGTTTCATGCCGGGCGGTGTAAACCCTTCTTACGATTGGGATGGATGCTGTCCGACAGGATGCGGAAGCGCTGCAAACAATGCTTTATGCTATGCTGAAACCATCGACCCGCCTAAGAATCAACCCATCCAGAAATCCTGGAAAGACTTTAATACCAGCTGGCCCATTAATTCATGGACGATCACAGAAGCGGGCATCTATACGCAGGCTGCTTACGCACGTTTGCTTTCGAAATTCTGCACAAGTCCTTGTGTGATTACCACCGCTGTGCCTTCGAAGAAAACCAGCACCGGCCTGATCGAAACGATCTATCCACAGCCTGCAAAGAACAACATTGTGCTCAAATTCTATGGTCATGAGCAAGAGCAGATCAGCTATGTGTTGTTTGATGTAAATGGAAAGGAACTAAAAAAGGATAAGGTTACCATCAGCCAGGAAGCTCTGACAACAGTTGATGTGTCTTCATTTTTAGCAGGAATTTATTTTATCAGGATTGTCGCCAAGGACAAAATGGAAGTGAAAAAGATAATCAAAGGTTGATCTAAAAAACTTTTTCGTAATCGTTGATTTTATTCAGGTTCTGTGAAGTCTGGCCCCGCGCATTCTGGCTGAATACGCTGATCCATTTAGCATCGTGAACAAGCTCTTCATGCGTATATGAAAAGCGACTCGTAACATTCTGGGAAAAGGTATCATCAAATCCACTGAGAGAGATCATGAATTCCACGTCGGCATCTATCATATCCTTTTCGCTCATTCCAAACAAGGGGCTGTTCTCGTCAATGGGATGATTGATGGTCCAGGTCATTGGAAAAAAAATGATATTTTTTACTTCCAGCTCCATCGGCCGAAATCTTCTAACCAGTAAACCATTCTCCTTTTCCAGCTTAGCAACTGTTACTCTGCAGCTCATGTCGGTGATCTGGCTGTTACGTATTTTGTTTGCCAAACGGAACTGAAATGCTTTCCTTCCAGCAAAAGGAGCAATAATGGCATTTTTGCTGAAAATCATTTTAGCGACAGGACGAGAGAACCTTCCGTAAAGCAAGCCTGTTGCCAAGGCAAAGCCCAATAAGCCTACCAATGATTCGATTGCAGCAATGCCGCTGGTTAGATAGCCAGAAGGGCTTATTCTACCAAACCCGACCGTGCTGAATGTTTGTGTGCTGAAAAAAAAGGCTTCTGTAAATTTGCCAAATTCAGAATCTGCCTGTACGCCATTTAAGCCGTCCATACCCGTGAAATAATAAAAGCATGCAAAAATCAGATTGATAATTATAAAATAAAGCAATACAATGAAGTTGAACCTGCGCCAGGACATAGTAACTAATGCATGATAAATGCTCGTGGATCCCCAACCGGATAGTTCGATCCGATCGATGTTGAAAGAGCCGTCTTTATTGATTAGTCGTGTTTTTTGAGCGGACGTTTTGCTGCCAAACCCAAGTTCTTTGTCCTCTGCTTTTTGTTTCATCCGGCGATCAGTTTGTAGCATAACATCCTTTGAATTCATTTGTTTAATTAAGCAAATATAGAATTAATTGATAATTTTGCTTACTAATTACAGCCTTTAAAAATGGAATACATCGGGAAACGGATCAGCATCAAGCGCATCGAAAATGAAGTAAGCATCGTTATACTTTCCACAGCAGATAAAATGAAAAAAATCCTGTTGTTTATCTGGTTCTCTTTATGGAGCTTGAGCGGCATTATCATCTTTACGCAATATTTTCTGATAAAGGATGAACAGACAAGGGTTGCATTATTAGTTTGGATGGGCTTTTGGGTGTATTTCGAATACAAGATATTTAAAGCAGTGATGTGGAGGAATTACGGAATAGAAAAAATTAAATTGCGCGACCGAAAATTGTTTTATAAAAGAGATGTGGCAGGAAAAGGAAAAGTTAAAGTGTTTGAATGTGATTTTATCAAAGATTTCAGAATGCCGGAGGCCAAGGAAAATGCATTTTTTGAGGATATCAATAACTCGTATTGGGTGATAGCGGGGGAGAAGCTTGTATTCGACTATTATGGCAAAGAGGTCAAACTGGGCATACAGCTGGAAGCTGACGATGCAAAAGCCTTGTATAAACTGATCAAAAGTAAGATCTAAGGCAGCGCAATTAATTTTTTCAAAATCTCGTTATAAGCAGGCGTTGGTATCTTGCATTTCTTTCCGGCTTCTGTCACATATTCCGTCAAAGAGCGGTATTCTGTTTTCCCTCCTTTTAGAAAGTCACTGTGCATGGAAGAGGTTGTTTCAAAAGGCATCCGTTCCATCGTAGCAATGGATTTATTTATAATGTCTTCCGGCAAACCAATTTGCTTTGCATCAGCAACAGCTTTTACCTCCGACAATAACTGATGTAGCAGTTCACGATACTTTTCGTTTTCTAAGATTGCACCGATAGGGAGGTTTAAATAACTGGTGAGGCTTGCGACTACAGAAATGAAAATAAATTTTTCCCAAATTGTTTGCAGAATAGTGTCAGATAAGTGGCAATCAATGGTTGCTGCTTTTAAAATGGATTCTAATTGTTTTAGTTTTGTTTCGCTGGCCGTTTGCGAGCCAAAATAGAATGAATGAATGTTTCCAATCTCTCTGACAATACCCGGTTCGACCAATCGTGAGATAATGTATACGCAACCGTCCCAGATCTCAGCAGTCGGAAAGAGGGGCGCTATTCGTTCCCTGGCATCCACGCCATTAAGCAGAGGAAGGATCACCGTTCCCGGATGAATGCATTCTTTTAAAGGAATCAGGCTTTCTGTTAGATCATAGCTTTTAACGCAACAAATTAAAAAATCAATACTTCCGATTTCTTTCGGATCATTGCTTACCAGATGAGGAAAAACAATCTTTTCATTGTGTGGAGTAATCAGTTTTAAGCCTTTTGCTTGAATGATCTCGACAGTTCTTTCCCTGGCAATAAAGATGATCTCAATATCCGTAGAATTGCGATACTTCTCAGCCAGTAATGCACCTATATAACCTCCAACAGCGCCAATACCAAGTATTGCTATTCTTTTTTTTTTAGACATCAGGATTTATGATCAATGTGATTTTGGAAATGGAGTTGGAAAGAGCGTTAATTATAGCTTTTTCTCCATCAGATAATGTTGAATCTCCTCCCACATCAAGAAGCTTTTTTTTACTACGGTATAACCGCATTTTTTGTAAAATTCTACCGCTATTTCTCTTGATTGAAGGATTATTTTTGAAGCGCCTTTTTCATTTGCTTCCAGTTCCGCAAAAGCAATTAGTTTTTTTCCAATGCCCAATCCCTGTGTGTTCTCCTTTACCGCCATAAAACGGAGCTGGGCTTCTTCAGGAGAATTTAGTTGCAGTCGGCAAACACCCAGCACAGTGTTTTCCTTATCGCATGCCATGAGATGAATGGATATATTCTCCTGCTCATCTTTTTCACTTCCCGGCGGCTGATTCCAAGGTTTTCGAAGAACATTATACCGCAGTAAATAATAAGCCTCAAACTCCTGAGGGGTTTGAGGCTTTTTTAAAATTATTGAAACAGGTAATTCCAGAAAGATTAGAATTTAGAGCGTGTTCTGCGTTTCGCAGGGATTTTATATGAAGCTGTAATATTAAGAAACATGTAAGCATCTTTGTGGTTGGAGTGTCCTCTAACCTCTCCGGCAGATGTTTGATTGGCACCTGTTGCGTCTCCGCCCAACGATTCCGGATAGTTATGCAAAGAAGGATCAGCAAGATCAGCAGCCATATCACCACGTGCAGCCCTTAATTTGTCGTTGTCGTAATATACACCGCTAACATCATCCATATAATCTGTGAAAGTTTTTCGCATACCTATTTCCAGACCAATTGACCATTCTTTGTTGATTGCATCTTTGATACCAATTCCATAAGGAATAACAAATCCAACACGGGAATACTTTTTTGGCCCGCCTTCAAGCCCCTGTCCTTCAGTTCCCAATGGTTGAAGGTTAACCCATTCGCCTTTGTATTTTGCTTGTGGATTATAATACATCACACCAGCCCCGACAAATCCATAAGCTTGGAAATTATAATTTTTCATTCCCTTGGCATTTTTGATCTGATAACGATGGCCTTGTTGCTCCTTCGTAAAAAAGAACTCAAATTGCCCCGATAATTCAAATACGTTTGAACGGAAACTTAAATTTCTATTATTTCTATAAGGTTCTTTGGTGAGCTTATCAGATCCGCTGAGCAATTGATAGTAAATTCCGCCACGAACAGCCACGCGTTTACTGAACTTATAACGGATGCCTACCTGGGCAGAAGGACGCGTTGCTTTAAATTCCAAATCGCGAACGAAAAATGTACCTATCTGATTTGCTCCTCCAAGTTCTCCTAAAAAGTTGCAAGCCCCAATACCAAGGATAAATTCAGGACGCGGCTTTTTTCTTTTTGTAAAAGATGATCCTGAACGCATCCCACCTTTTTTCCTATTTGGTTTGTATTGAGCCGAAGCAACAATAGGAATAATGATGAGCAATACAATTAGTAATTTTTTAAACATCTGTCCGTCTGTGAGTAGGTTGCAAATTTAATAAAATTATCCAAACAAACAAAAAAAGAATGTAACATGCTGATGTTAATTAACTTGTAATCAGTGTTTTATGTGAAAAACGGCCGTCTTTATTCTTTGACTTTCCATGCCATTTTCTTCCACCTGCTTCAATACGAGTTGTTGGGCTGCTTTTTCATTCAGAACCTCCCTAACTGATTTTACTAACCCGGCGGGTACATCATTTTCAATAAAATGTTTCATCAGCTCGGAAGAATCCTTTTCATTTATTAATAATTGTAAATGATCAAAAAGTGCAGTTCTGCTTTTTACCCTTAGTGTATTGGAAGAAAATCTATTATCAACAAGTAATTCGTTTGCTTGTAAAACAGTACAAAGATTTTTAAACTGTTTATCATTGCCTACAGCCAACACGATTAACTTCTTATCGCGGGTGGTAAACAGCTCGCCATAGGGAGCGATGTTTGGATGCAATGATCCGCAGGGCTGTGGATCATGCCCGGCCATCAGCCAGTTGGTAGCCTGGTTGGCCAAGGAAGCTATTGCAGCATCGTATAAGGAGACCGAAACTTTCGCTCCTTTTCCCGTTTTCATTTTTTGTAAGAGGGCAATCAAAATTCCTTCTTTCAATTGATGCGCTGCAAGAATATCGATCAACGCAACAGGCATTTTTACCGGACCACTTTCCTGTGTTCCGTTCATGAACATAAAACCTGTTTCAGCTTGCAATACAATATCAAAAGCTGTCCTGGAACTGTCCTCGCCAAAACCTGATATGTGTGCGTAAATAATTCCCGGATTTATTTTTTTTAGTAATTCATAATTCATTCCCAGTTTTTCAGCATCGCCCGACTTATAATTGGTAATCACAATGTCTGCATCTTTCACAAGTGCATAAACATTTTCTTTTGCAGAGGAATCGGAGAGATCAAGAAAGAGACTCTTTTTATTCCAGTTAACGGAAGAAAAATATGCTGAGATGGCTGAGCCTTGATCTTCTGAGGGCAGTTTCCAACTGCGGGTTACATCCCCTTTCAGCGTTTTGTTTTCAATTTTGATCACTTCAGCGCCGAGCTCTGCAAAGAACAATCCAACGGCGGGGCCAGCTAACACATTTGCCAGCTCAATTACTTTTAGATCGTTGAAAGGCTTGTTCATATTAATAAGCAGGAAGTTTAGGCTTATTGTCCAAAATTAGTTCAATGGCAGCAATCGCCTGATCGCTTAATTTTTCAACTACTTCCAGGGCCAATAAATTATCTTTCAACTGCTCCAGTTTTGAAGCACCGGTAATTACGGTACTTACGTTTTTATTTTTCAGACACCACGCAAGTGCAAGACGCGGAAGATTGGTATCAAGCTCTTTTGCTACTTGCGCAAGCTTTCTTGCTTTGTCAATTTTTAATTGCCCCTCTTCACCAATGGTAGCTTCTTTGAGCCATTCCATATTTGCCAATTGTATGCGGGTATCTTTAGGAATGCCGTCGTTGTATTTTCCTGTCAGCAGCCCGGATGCGAGCGGCGACCAGATGGTAGTCCCTAATCCGATTTCTGAATACAGGCGTGAATACTCATTTTCAAACCGTTCGCGGTGAAACATATTGTATTGCGGTTGTTCCATGGTAGGAGGAGTAAGATTGTATTGGCGGGAAATACCGTAAGCTTCCATTATTTCCTGTGCACTCCATTCGCTTGTTCCCCAATA
>DASWNK010000144.1:0-5704 GCA_036399275.1 Bacteroidia bacterium
ACATTTAATAATAAGTGGATCAATTAATATTAGAATAAAGATTTTAGGTTTTTGAATCAAAAATCTGAAATTCAAAAAATCAACAATTGAATATGTATAAATCAGATGTAGAAGCAGTAGATGCCTTTGTTGTTAAATACAAAGATTTGAATGCTGAGATCAGTAAAGTGATCATCGGACAGGATGAAGTAGTGAAAGATGTTTTGATCTCTATCTTCAGCAAAGGACATTGCTTATTGATCGGTGTTCCGGGATTAGCAAAGACTTTGCTCGTTAACACCATTGCGGATGTTTTAGGCTTAACATATAATCGCATTCAGTTCACTCCCGATCTGATGCCTTCGGATATAATCGGATCTGAGATATTAGCAGAAGACAGAAATTTTAAATTCATTAAAGGCCCCTTGTTCGCAAACATTGTATTGGCGGATGAAATTAACCGTACACCCCCAAAAACACAGGCAGCTCTGTTGGAAGCAATGCAGGAAAGAAGCATTACCACAGGCGGTAGGCGTTATGAATTAGGACATTTACCAGATGGAAGCTCCGGACCATTTTTTGTACTGGCAACGCAAAATCCGATAGAGCAGGAGGGAACATATCCTTTGCCGGAAGCACAGCTTGACCGTTTTATGTTCAATGTCTGGCTGGACTATCCAAAA
Organism: Bacteroidia bacterium; assembly: GCA_036399275.1. Lineage (GTDB taxonomy): Bacteria > Bacteroidota > Bacteroidia > 2-12-FULL-35-15 > 2-12-FULL-35-15 > 2-12-FULL-35-15. The sequence goes on from DASWNK010000144.1 coordinate 663, forward strand.
TTGCAGGATGAATACCAGGTGGTAAAAAACACAACTTCAGGGTATAAAGTAAGCCTGAAAAAAATCGTGAGCGCAGAAGAGATCCTTTATTTCCAGGAATTGGTAAGAAGGATTCCTATATCGGATAATGTATTGGAATACGCGGTAAAGCTGGCCTCAAAGACCCGCCCAAACACCGAGCATGCTGCCGAAATTGCAAATAAATACCTTTCTTGGGGTGCAGGGCCAAGAGCATCGCAGTTTTTAGTGATCGGTGCAAAATGCCATTCTTTATTGCAAGGAAAATATTCACCTGATATTGAAGATGTAAAAGCCGTAGCGCCGGCGATATTGCGCCATCGCATCGTTCGAAATTATAAAGCGGAAGCGGAAGGTGTGAGTGTAGATAAAATCATTGCTGAACTTATGAAATAAGCTGCTTATCAGATATAAAAAAGGCCCTTTTCCCAGTTAGGAAAAGGGCCTTTTTACATTCTCTTCTTTTATTTTTTCATCATTCTTCTGATGATCCATATTACGATGAATCCCAACGGAACCATGAAAGCCCATAATGGATAAGCGGTAACGATATTTTTATAACTAAAGTCTTCAGTATAAATTGTCAATGCTTTGCTTTTATCAAACTGATGTTTAAAGCTAGCTTCTCCATTTACAAACAATAGATGCATGTCTTCGCCATTCACTATAAAATCAATCTTCCCTTTATTCAATAATAATTTAGTATGGTTGGAATTAATGAATTTCAATTTAACATCGACCTCTGAAAAGGTGAAAATAAGGGAAGGGATGGTGATTTCAATATCATTGTTACCAATGCGATCTATTACAATGGAATTGTCGACAGTTTGCTGCTCATAATCCCCCGCTTCAATAGCGATAAGGGAAGACGTGAAAACAGAACAAAAGAAAACAATCGTAAGTAGTACTTTTCTCATACTTTTTTTAAATTTGGACACAAATATAGTCCTTTCGCAAAACATGCGAGCACTTTTTAGATAAATGGTAAAAAACGACTGTCGGAAAATTGATAGGAACAAACTAAAACAGCTTTTGCGTTCGGCAAAAGCTGTTCATTAAATAGTTGGGATGTTTGTCTGATTAGTCAATCAGCTTTGCTTCAGGATACCTTTCTTGCCAGGCTTTCAAAGCGTCGGTAGAACGAACGGTAATTGTTGTCCGGTTATCAAGCTGCAATTTAAATTTAGGGCGGTTATCGATTACTTCTTTTTTAGTTTTCATAATATTGCGTGTTTGTGTCATTGATTCTAGTGTAAAACACAACATTGCTGCCAATGTTGCAAAGGTTAACATAAATTAACAGGTTTATTTTACTTTTTCTCTTTTTTGTTTTTTTGTATCGCTTTCAACAGGACTCCTGAATACAAATTCGTGGTTAAACACGTCCAGCACTATCTGAGCGTCTTTCTGCACGCTTCCCGCAAGTATCTGTTTTGAAAGCTCATTCAATACCCGCTTCTGGAGCACCCGCTTTACCGGTCTTGCCCCGAACTGAGGATCAAACCCGAGTTGCGCCAGCCATTCAATTGCTTCAGGAGTAGCAGTAAGCTGAATGTTGCTTTGTTCCAGCATTTTTTGAATGCCTTTGAATTGCAATTCAACAATTTTGAAAACATCCTCACGGTTCAGCGGATTGAACATGATGATATCATCTATCCTGTTGAGGAACTCGGGTCGAATCGATTTTTTCAGCAAGTCGAAAACTTCCACTTTCGTTTTGGCAATGATCTCTTCTTTGTTTATTTCAGTCAGACCCTCAAAATTTTCTTGTATCAGATGTGAGCCCATGTTAGAGGTCATGATGATGATCGTATTTTTGAAATTAACAACACGTCCCTTATTATCTGTTAAGCGTCCATCATCCAATACTTGCAACAGGATGTTGAACACATCCGGATGTGCTTTCTCAATCTCATCCAATAATATTACACTGTATGGCTTTCTCCTGACGGCTTCTGTCAACTGTCCGCCTTCTTCATATCCCACATATCCGGGAGGCGCTCCCACCAGCCTGCTAACCGCATGACGTTCCTGGTATTCACTCATGTCAATACGGGTCAGGCTGTTCTCATTATTAAAAAGGAATTCAGCAAGGGCTTTTGCGACTTCCGTTTTACCAACGCCGGTAGTACCTAAAAAGATGAAAGATCCGATAGGACGTTTGGTATCCTGCAATCCGGCACGGCTTCTTCTTACCGCATCGCTAATGGCTTCAATGGCTTCTTCCTGGCCAACAACACGTTTGTGTAATTCTTCTTCCAGGTGCAATAATTTTTCTCTTTCGCTTTGAAGCATTCGTGAAATAGGAATTCCTGTCCACACTGCGACAACGCTTGCAATGTCTTCGCTGTCCACTTCTTCTTTGATCATCTGAGAACCGTTTTGCTGCATTTCAGCGAGCTTGCTTTCAAAAGATTTCAATTGTTGTTCGGCCTCCTTGATCTTGCCATAACGGATCTCGGCAACTTTACCGTAATCGCCGTTTCGCTCAGCTTGTTCCGCTTCAAATTTATAATTCTCTATTTGTTCTTTCACACGCTGAATACCGTCTACCACAACTTTTTCACTTTGCCATTTTGCACGAAGGTTGGTACGTTTATCGGATAGCTCGGCAATTTCCTTACTTAGGTCAGATAATGTTTTTTGATCACTCTCCCGCTTAATTGCCTCGCGTTCAATTTCCATCTGCCGGATTTTGCGCTCAACTTCATCCAGCTCTATCGGCATGGAATTGATCTGCATCCTTAGTTTGGATGCAGCTTCATCCATCAGATCGATTGCTTTATCCGGAAGAAAACGATCATTGATATAGCGCTGGGATAATTCCACCGCTGAAATGATTGCTTCATCCTTAATGCGGACTTTATGATGTGTTTCATATTTTTCTTTGATACCGCGCAGAATTGAAATCGCGTCTTCGGCGCTCGGCTCATCCACCATTACCTTCTGAAAACGTCTTTCCAACGCTTTGTCTTTCTCGAAATATTTTTGAAATTCATTCAACGTTGTTGCACCGATCGCTCGCAGTTCACCACGAGCAAGGGCCGGTTTCAGGATATTTGCAGCATCCATGGCTCCTTCGCCACCACCTGCGCCAACAAGCGTGTGGATCTCATCAATGAAAAGAATGATCTCTCCTTCTGCAGAAATTACTTCTTTCACTACTGATTTTAATCGTTCTTCAAATTCCCCTTTGAATTTTGCACCGGCTATTAGGGCGCCCATATCAAGCGAAAAAATTTGTTTTGATTTTAAATTTTCCGGAATGTCGCCATTGATAATACGATGTGCAAGGCCTTCAGCAATAGCGGTTTTACCTACACCCGGCTCACCAACCAGAATAGGATTGTTCTTCGTTCTCCGCGAGAGAATCTGTAACACTCTTCTGATCTCCTCATCCCTCCCGATTACAGGATCCAACTTGCCTTTTTTTGCCTGCTCATTCAAATTGATGGCATATTTTCCTAAAGCATTGTAAGTGTCTTCGGCGGTCTGGCTGTTTACTTTAGCACCTTTACGGAGCTCATTAATAGCGGTTTTAAGGTCTTTTTCTGTAATACCATTATCTTTCAGCAATTGTGAAGTTGTATCTTTTACAGAAAGGATAGCAAGTAGCAAATGTTCAATGGAAACATATTCATCACCAAATTCTTTTAGATAGTTTGATGCCTTTGCGATCACTTGGTTGGCCTGACTGGATAAATAAGGTTGCCCGCCCGAAACTTTCGGATAGCTTTCAATGATCTTATCCAGTGCCTTGGAAAAATTAATAGTATTAACATTCAGTTTTTTCAAAATGAATGGTGCCACATTTTCATCTACTTCCAGGATCCCTTTCAGGAGATGAGCCGTTTCAATTGCCTGTTGGCCGTTAATAGTAACGATCTGAAGTGCTTGCTGCACCGCCTCCTGCGATTTTATTGTGAAATTATTTAAGTTCATGATATTGTTTTAAAGTGTTGCTCAATTGCTGTAATTTTTTTCTCCCGTTCGATTGAAAATGTTTTTTCAACTCGGTTTAAGTGCTGATATATTAGCAAGGCTTTAGTGTACAGATCATTAATTTGTTGCTCTTCTTTTTCTTCCAGTAAACCTGCACTTGTATATAAAAGTTCCGCAAGGTAATTCAGTTGTGTTGGGTTCAGTTGGTTTCCTTTTATTATGAGTAATTGAAAATCTTCTTTCGAAAGTGAAAGTATATGCTCCATATCAAGATCAAACTGCGAAACCAAGTTATCTTTTGCTAAAACATAAGCCTCTTGTATTTTTCCATGTTCTTTCAAACGCATGATATCTGCAAGAATCTTTGCTAAGACCTTTCCCAATTCTTCCAATTGTCGTTTGATATAATCTCGTTGTTGCATAATCTGATATGCAATTTCCTAGTCAAAACTTATTCCAATGGAAGAACGCAGAATTTATGCGACGAATTGGCTGTAATTGTTGAATTGGCGTGACGCATTGGCCGATAGAATTGTTTGAAACTGACTATTTTACAGGCCGATTTTTTTTAATATATTGCAGGATATTTGCTCCGGTACATGAAACGTTTTATTCTTTCTCTTTTAGTATTGCTATTTGTTGGTATATCCGGCAAGGCAGGAGCGCAGCAGACTAAGGTGGACAGCCTCTATAGGGTGTATTCCACAGCCACAGTTGATACAACCAAGATTAATCTTCTCCTAGCACTTTGTGAAGCGTATGAAATGAATCGCGTGAAAGGATTAGGCTTTGCACGGGAAGCACTGGAGCTTTCGGAGCGTATTAGGTTTAACAAGGGAATCTGTATTGCTAATCAGCTGATAGGTGATTATCAGTATAGTCAATTGAATTATGCGGCGGCATTGAAGAATTATTTAAAGGCTGCCATTGCCGGAGAAAATGAAAAAATGTATTCCGAATTGTCGTCCATTTACAATGGAATGGGCATGATTTACTCCAACCAGAAAAAGAATGATCTTTCTTTGAAGTATTTCTTAAAGGTGGCGGTGAATGCAGAAATGCAAAAGAACACGAAACGGATA
>DASWNK010000145.1:0-40136 GCA_036399275.1 Bacteroidia bacterium
GATCGTTTTGCCCGGCTTTGAAGGAATGTCGCTTTACCTGGTCAGTAAATTTTTTTTCAAGGGTATTCATAATGGCACATTGAACATGCGAGCTTCTTCGCTTGCATTCAGCTTTTTTCTTGCCCTCTTCCCTTCCATTATCTTTCTTTTTACGCTCATTCCATATATCCCCATCGATAATTTCCAGGATTACCTGTTTAACTTTTTACAAAAAGCAATGCCTTCTGCAGCGTTTGAAGCTACGGAGGGCACAATCACCGATATCATCAGTAATGAACGTGGTGGCTTGCTTTCTATTGGTTTTTTAACAGCATTGTACTTTTCCACGAACGGCTTCAATGCGATGATCAATTCGTTTAATGAAACGTATCATGATATAGAATCCCGGAAACCATTGCAACAACGATTGGTTTCGTTTTATATGTTAATGCTTACTGTATTGTTGTTGTCTGTCTCCATTGCTCTGCTGATCTTTGGAGAATTTGGCATGACACGCCTGGTGGATGATAACAAGGGATTGTATTATGTACTGTCGTTCCTAAAATGGCTGATTCTCGGCGCATTGTGCTATGCGATCATTTCTTTCAATTATTATCTCGGGCCGAAACGAAAAAAAGGATGGCATTTCTTTTCTGCCGGCTCCATGTTTGCGACAATCCTTATCATTTGTGCAACAGTAGGATTTACCTATTATGTAAATAATTTCGGTAACTACAACAAGCTTTATGGCTCTATAGGCACATTGATCGTGATCATGATGCTGATATACATCAACTCCTTGATATTGCTTTTGGGGTTTGATTTGAATGCGAGCATTCACAGTGCGAAAAAATACCGTGAATTATTCAGAAGGCATTATTCCATTAAGCCTAAATAACATCCCGGGGATCGTTATTCGTATCGCGGCTCTTCTTCTCGTACTTTTTGCGCATACGAATGTTCATCATCTCTACAAACAGTGAAAATGCTATAGAAATATAGATAAATTTCTTATCCACATGCTCGTGGAAAGATTCCAGGATAAGCACGGCTCCTATCATTAACAGGAATGCTAAAGCCAGTACTTTTATAGTTGGATTTTCATTGATAAAATCACTCACTTTTCCGGAGAAAACAATCATGATGATCATGGCAATAATTACCGCAAGAATCATAATGATTAAATTTGATACAAGGCCCACCGCAGTTAATATCGAATCAAAAGAGAACACAATATCGATCAATACGATTTGCATTACAATTGCTTTAAAGCTTGTCCTTTTAATAGTCATGGTGTCTTCATCATACCCCTGAATCTTGTTGTGCAACTCCATGGTTGTTTTGTAAAGCAAGAACACCCCACCTGCAAATAAAATAATATCCCGTCCGGTAACGCCAAAATCGCCGATATGGAACAACGCCTGCTTTAACCCCACAATCCAGGAGATACTGAAAAGCAATATAATACGCATAACCAAAGCCATCATAAGACCTATTGTGCGTGCTTTTGGTTGTTCCATCTTAGGAAGCTTACCGGCGATAATGGAAATAAAGATGATGTTATCGATCCCCAAAACGATCTCCAGTACTGATAAGGTAAGCAAACTAATAAGGGAGGCGATGCTAAAAAGATCGTTAAAATCCTGGGTCAAATGCATAGAGAAATAATTTTTGCAAAAATACGTAGATTTTCTCAACCTACTAATTAAAAATTTTGTGCCTGACTTTCAATACTTTGAGATTTATTTTAGTACTATGTGATACAAGGTACTACATTTTATATATATCTTTGCAATGTCAAATTGTAGGTATAGCAACTTACATTGATTCCTGAAAGCTACAGGACGAATTATAAATAACAATTAATAATAAAAAGACATGAATATAGAAAACACCAAAGCGCAAATGAAAAAGGGCGTTCTTGAGTTTTGCATTTTGTCGGTTCTTTCGGGAGGAGAAAATTACCCCTCAGAAATCATTGGCAAAATGAAAGAAGCAAAACTCATTGTGGTGGAAGGTACCTTATACCCTCTGCTGATGCGCCTGAAAAACGATGGCTTGTTAAGCTACCGATGGGAAGAATCCACTTCGGGGCCACCACGCAAATATTATAAGCTCACTCCAGTAGGAGAACAGTTTCTCAAGGAACTCGAAACAACATGGAATGAGCTGGTAGATGCGGTAAACAAAACGATACAAAAAAATTAATTGGGGATTACTCAATAAAAACAATCACAAACCCACCTACGCCAGCTTCGGTGGATAAACTAAAAAAATTAAAACGATGAACAAAACAATAACAATGAACTTAAGCGGTATCATCTTTCACATCGAAGAAGATGCATATGAAATGCTTAACAAATACCTCAGCACCATAAAAGGCTATTTCAGGGATTCTGAAGGACGTGATGAGATCATGAGCGATATAGAGTCCCGGATTGCAGAGATGCTTCAGGAGAAAGTGAATAAAACCAAGCAAGCTGTGCTGTTAATGGATGTGGAAAATGTGATCGCTCTGATGGGAAAACCCGAAGACTTCGCCGGAAGCGCAGAAACCTCCGAAAACAAAGCCGAATCTTCACAGGAAGGGCGATCATCTTCTTCCGGACAAGCGAAGAGAAGAAGAAGGGTTTTCCGCGATCCGGATGATAAGATCATTGGTGGAGTTTGCTCTGGAATTGCCAACTATTTCAATTTTGATCCATTATGGCTCAGAGGATTATTTGCTGTGAGCTTTTTCCTGTTCGGATCTGGATTCCTGCTTTATATTATTCTAATGATCATCATTCCTAAAGCGAAAACCACTGCTGAAAAATTGGAGATGCGCGGAGAGAAAGTGGATGTGAACAACATCGGAAAGGCAGTTAATGAAGAATTTGAAGACTTCAAAAACAGAATGAAGGAATTCGGAGATGAAGTTAGTTCAAAGGAGAACCGCGACAGGATAAAGACTTCGACCGGCCGGACCATCGATTTTGTAGCCGATGTCTTTTATAATATCGTTAAAGTAATCGCTAAAATATTTGCAGTTTTTATTGTGATCATTGCTGTGCTATTTATGGTGGGTCTGTTGGGCTCCATGTTTGGAATGAATTTCATACATATCAATGAAATGGGCAACAATTACTCCTACTCCATTTATGATCTTTCCGGTAAATTGTTTCCTGAAGATATGTCGATCTACTACCTCGTAGTTGGTGCACTGCTATTCCTCGGAATACCTTTATTGGCAATCATTTATGCCGGAATAAAATTATTGTTCGGCATTAGGAATAACAATAAGGTTGTTAAATATACTTTCAATACTTTGTGGCTGATCGGCCTCGGATTATTGATCTATGTTGGCATGAGAACCCTCCAGGTTTTCTCGGAAGAAGCAACGGTGAAGCAAAAGATAGAGATATCTCCCCGCGATACTTTATACCTCTCGGTGAAAAGCTTTGATAAGCTGCTGAAACAAGACGAAGATTCCGAGTCGCATTACAAAGTCGGAAATTTAAAATGGAGCTATTACGACAATAGCCAGGATGAATTGTATTATGAGCACCCGGTATCGTTCGACATTGAGCAAAGTGAAACGAATGAGCTTCAGCTGATATTGACAAAAAGCGCCCATGGTGAAAATAAATCTGAAGCACAGTTACGCGCTAAGAATATAAGCTACATGCTGACTCAAACGGATTCGCTGATCGAATTTGAGCCTCAGTTCCACACGCCAAAAGATGATAAATGGAGAGGCCAGGAAGCAAAACTGACGCTGAAACTCCCATTGAACCAGGTAATTTATCTGAACAAAAGCATGCAACGGATCATCTTCAACATCGCGAACATCAATAACGCTATTGATTACGACATGGTGAACCGTAGATGGATCATGACAAAGCAAGGCTTGCGCTGCATCGATTGTGAGGATCTGCAAACCCTGGATTTCGATGAGCATGATACGCTTGATCCGCATGATCTGCATGATATGCCTGCTCCACATGCGTTAGAACCGCCACCACCGCCTTCTGCAAAAAAATATTTTTTTCCGGAAGCTGTAACTTTTGAATAGACTGCCCGTCCGGCTATAAACCATAAAACAACATCCCTATGAACAATAAAGTATTCGCCAATTCCTTAAAGGAAATAAAAAAAATGAGAATTGCGGTTCTATTAATTATTGCAGTGCTGATGAGCGCTAATACAAGCTATGCTGGCAACGACAAAAAAATCAATGCGGTTATCAGCAAACAATTGCAAGTTCCTGCCGCATTGAAGAACAAAGAGTTGAACGAAAAAGTGAATGTCCAGTTCAAGATCACTTCGAACGGAAAAGCCACTGTTTTGAATGTAGAAACATCAAATGCCGAATTGAAGAATTACATCTGTAATCAATTCCCTAAGATGGATTTCAATACTGTAGCCGAAAAGCAGGATGCTGTTTACTTTATCGATATAAACTTCAAAGTGCTGTAACTTTTGAATGCCTCAGGCGTTATAGAAGTAAATAACACAGAAAACATTTCAAAAGGGGATATAAATTCGTGCAAAAAATTTAATAACAGGAGAATGAGTTCGTAGCATTTCTCATTCTCCGCCCCTTTCTTTTAAAAGCGATAAGTTCTACTTATCGCTTTATTTTTTTTATATTTGTTGAAACCCTTTATTATGAAAAACCGCATACTCCTACTTAGTTTTTTATTCGTTATAAAAATCGGCTTTGCCCAGGATACTATCATCAAATACAACAATGATAAAGTAATTGCAAAGATCCTGGAAATCAGTCCAGATGAAGTGAAGTATAAAAAGTTTGCTTTTCTGGACGGCCCCACCTATATCGAAAGAAAATCGGATATTAAAATGGTCATTTATTCGAATGGTGTAAAAGAAACATTTCAGCGTGAACAGGTAAAAGAACCAACAGTTACCGTTATCAATAGCAATGATGATTATGTTAATGGTGCTACATCCAACAATAAGATCGATGACTGGGGGGCGAGATACCGTTACCAAAAACGAACGATCAACGAACGGGAAATGCACTACATATTGCTGCAAACAAAAGATAAAAAGATCATAGGCCTTGTTGGCCAGGCAAAGGACGCTAAGAAAATGGAATTTGTGGGATTTGCGGCGATCCCTTTGGGCATCATCGGCATGTATTCCCTTGCTTATGCGGCTTCAACCTACCAGGTTTCTGACCGGTCCACTTTTCTAACGATAGGAGGCGTGTGCTTTGCTGCAGCAATCAGCTGTCCTATCATTTCTTCTGTAAATAAACACAAGAAAGTACGCTTAAACAGTGCAGCCATTAAAATATACAATCAGAAGTTCTAAGTTGTAATCCTTTAGCCGGACGAAACCAAGGCTCTTTAACAATTCTTAGATGGTCTCTCCCCGACCCGCTTAAGCGTTTAATATCAAGCTATTAAGCTCTCCTCCCCTTTTTTTCACAAAATGTAAAATCCCCTTCTTTTACTAATTCAAATACTTATATTTGTGATCACAGAAATAAATGCCCTCAATATATGTCAAAAGCAGAAGAAACAGTTGGTAAAATAAAAGTCAGCGAATACATTAAGATCGTTCTGAACGATTACCGTATTGCACAGGAAAGCCGGGAAGCCAGCTTAATGGGCAGACGGGAAGTATTGACAGGTAAAGCTAAATTCGGAATCTTCGGCGACGGAAAAGAGATTGCTCAATTGGCAATGGCAAAAGCTTTTCAAAACGGTGATTTCCGTTCAGGATATTACCGCGATCAAACATTTATGTTCGCTACAGGCAACCTTACCTTACAGGAATGGTTTGCGGGATTATATGGTCACACCGATGCTGATGCAGAGCCAATGAGCGCAGGACGACAAATGGGCGGACATTTCGGAACACGCAGCTTAAACGCCGATGGAAGCTGGAAGGATCTTACTAAAATGAAGAACTCCTCTCCCGATATTTCTCCCACCGGTGGTCAAATGCCCCGCTTGCTCGGATTGGCAATGGCTTCCAAATATTTTAAACAGAACCCTGAATTGCAGCAGGAAAAATTCCAGCATTTATCCAACAAGGGAAATGAAATTGCTTTCGGAACGATCGGAGATGCCAGCACTTCCGAAGGATTATTCTGGGAAACCATTAATGCCGCCGGCGTGATGCAAATCCCTATGCTTGTTTCCGTTTGGGATGATGGTCATGGAATCTCCGTTCCGAAAAAATACCAGACCACCAAAGAAAGCATCTCTGAAATATTAAAAGGCTTTCAACGTGAAAAAGGCGGCGCAGGCTATGAGATCTTCAAAACAAAAGGATGGGATTATGCACACCTTTGCGAAACCTACGAAAAAGCAAGTAAAGTTTGCAGGGAAGAACATGTTCCCGTACTGATCCATGTGGAAGAAGTAACTCAGCCACAAGGCCATAGCACTTCCGGTTCTCATGAACGCTACAAATCAAAGGACCGTTTACAATGGGAATCTGATTTCGACGGCATCAAAAAATTACGTGAATGGATCTTAGCCAATAAGCTTTCTACCGAAAATGAATTGATAGAGATTGAAGAGGCTGCAAAGAAAGCGGTACGTGAAGCAAAATCTGCAGCATGGAATGCCTATTTAAATCCGATCAAAGCAGAGTTGAAAGAAGTAAGTGTGATGATGGAGGCTGTTGCTGCACAATCCTCGAATGCTGCTTTCATCACTAAGATAAAAAACGACCTCTACTCTATTTTAGAGCCGATCCGTAAAGATATTATTGTTGCTGCAAAAAGTGTTCTGCGTTTAACAAGAGAAGAAAACATTGCTGCAAAAAAACAACTGGCCGATTGGATCAATGAATCCAAACTGGCCAATTATGATCGCTATAGCTCTTACCTGCATAGTGAATCGGAATGGAGCGCTTTGAAAGTGAAGCCTGTGAAAGCAGAATTTTCCGGGGAAGCAAAGTCCGTTGACGGAAGAGAATTATTGCGTGAAAATTTCAACGCCATTCTTTCAAAATACCCCGAAGTGATGATCTTTGGTGAAGACTCCGGAAAGATCGGAGGAGTAAATCAAGGACTGGAAGGCTTGCAGGATAAATACGGAGAGATCAGAGTATTCGACACCGGAATTCGTGAGGCAACGATCATGGGTCAGGCAATTGGCCTCGCTATGCGCGGTTTACGCCCCATCGCGGAAATCCAATACTTAGATTATTTATTGTATGCTTTGCAGATCATGAGTGATGATCTGGCAACCATTCAATATCGTACCAAAGGCGCGCAAAAAGCACCGGTGATCATCCGCACACGCGGACATCGCCTGGAAGGAATCTGGCACAGCGGCTCACCAATGGGAATGATCATCAATTCCTTAAGAGGGATCCATGTTTGTGTTCCACGCAATATGCAACAAGCTGCAGGTTTTTACAATACTTTGTTATCGGCTGATGAGCCTGCGTTGGTGATTGAACCTTTGAACGGATACCGACTGAAAGAACAATTGCCATCCAATGTGGGGGAATACAAAATACCGCTTGGTGTTGTAGAATCCATCAATGAAGGAAGCGATGTTACGCTGGTTACTTACGGTTCCTGCTGCAGAATTGCAATGGAAGCTGTAAAACAATTGGCGGAAGCAGGCATTTCTGTGGAAGTAATTGATGTGCAAACATTGTTGCCTTTCGATATCAACCACGACATAGTTGAATCTGTAAAAAGAACCAATCGCCTGGTAGTATTGGATGAAGATGTTCCCGGTGGAGCAAGCGCGTACATCTTACAAAAAGTATTGGAAGAGCAAGGCGCTTATCAATACCTGGATTCCGAACCACGTACCTTATCGGCGAAGGACCACCGTCCGGCTTATGGCTCCGACGGAGATTATTTCTCCAAACCGAGCGCCGATGATGTATTCGATACGGTGTATGAATTGATGGCCGAAAGTAATCCGAATAAATTTCCGAGCATTTATTAATTGAAAGGGCGAAAAAATTTTTCGCCCTTTGTTTTAAAAACCCATTATGAAAAAAACCACTGAATCGGATTCCAATTATACGGCACTCGAAAAGATGAGTGTAAAACAACTTCTTACCAACATCAATAAAGAAGATCAAACTGTTCCTCATGCCATCGCAAAAGAAATTCCAAAAATTGAAAAGCTGGTGAATGTGATTGTGAAGCAAATGAAAACAGGAGGACGATTATTTTACGTGGGCGCCGGAACAAGCGGAAGGCTGGGCATTGTAGACGCCAGTGAATGTCCGCCCACTTATGGCGTTCCCCAGGGAATGGTGATCGGCATCATTGCAGGTGGCGACAAAGCCATCCGTAAAGCCGTGGAATTTTCGGAAGACGATACCAAACAGGGTTGGAAAGATTTACAGGCATATAAGATCAATAAAAAAGATGTGGTGATTGGAATTGCCGCGTCCGGCTCAACACCTTATGTGATAGGCGCTTTGGAAGCCTGTAACAAAGATGGCATTACCACCGCTTGCATTGTGTGCAACAAAGGCAGCAATGTGGCGAAGGTTGCGAAGTATAAAATTGAAGTGGTAGTAGGTCCTGAATTTGTGACAGGAAGTACCCGCATGAAATCAGGCACTGCACAAAAATTAACGCTCAACATGATCTCTACTTCGGTGATGATCAGGCTGGGAAAAGTAAAAGGAAATAAGATGGTGGACATGCAGCTGAGCAATAATAAGCTGGTAGACCGCGGCATAAAAATGGTAGCTGAAGAACTTAACATCCCCTATGCAAAAGCCGTTGAATTAATTAAAAAACACGGCAATGTAAGGAAGGCGGTTGACTCTTTTAAAAAATCGTAGAAATAGACCGGGCGAATTTTTAGTATCGAAAACTCTAAAATTCTACAATTCGATAAATCACAAATTAGCATGCAGGACTTAGAACCATTTTATAACTGGCGGCATTTATACATCGCATCCGAAGATGAGCGCTCTCCCCTGTATGGTCGCGAATACAGTGAGTTTGAATACACGAATGCCATTTATAATTACCTTATTCATCCGCAATGGGATGATATTGACTCCCCTACTCTTTACATTAAGATACTGCATGTTGATTACGATGATAAATTTGCCATCATTGAATTAATCGGTGAATGGAACGATGCCATTAATAATGATATCATGTTATTGAAGCGTGATATCATTGAACCCGTTATGCTACATGGAATAAATAAATTCATACTTATCGGAGAAAATGTGTTGAACTTCCATGCTTCCGATGATTGCTATTACGAAGAATGGTTTGAAGAAGTGGAGGAAGGCTGGATCGCATTCCTGAATTTCAGAAAGCATGTAATGGATGAATTTCAGAGAGCAAATATTGACTATTACATCGTTTCAGGCGGGCAGCTCAACGACATCGCCTGGCGCACATCCACCCCGCAGCAACTGTATGAAAAGGTGGAACATTTTGTACAGAAAAGGATTGGGTAGTGCTGATGTGCAGATTGGAAGATGTGCAGATGTGCGGATGTGACTGGGATTGTTCGAGTGAGAGGGTTGTCCCCTTCGAAGGGGGCAGGGGGATGATAGGAGATGCTTTGATTGTGCGTCATTGCGAGTCCCGATGCCTCGGGACGAAGCAATCTCACTCCAGTATTACAATAACAAGAAAAAAAACAAATCCAAACTGGTGTGAGATTGCCACGCCGAAGGCGGCTCGCAATGACGCATACAAAAAACAATATCCCGACGGAGAGATTGACGAACCGACATATCCTGTTTGATTTGTTTATCCCACAACACAGAGATTCCGAGCCCCTCCCGAGGCTTCGGGAGGGGCGGCCTGTTTATTTATCCTTATCAGGTCCGCCGAACGGCAATAAAAAGAAGAAGCCACCGTTATCTGCATTCATCCCCGCTAATTTTAATCATACTCCATGATCAAAAACTTTAGCGTTCCCGATCCCTGCCACGAAAGCTGGCAAAACATGTTACCACAACAAAATGGCCGCTATTGTGGCTCCTGTCAGAAAGTGGTTGTAGACTTTACCAACAAAACAAACCAAGAGATCCTCGATTACATCAATGCAAATTCCGGCAAGAAAATGTGCGGTACTTTTAAAAAACAACAACTTCCGCAAATCCCCCCGCCTCCTCATCACGAAAAATCAATCCGCTTTTTAGCCGCACTTTTGTTAGTGTTTGGAATGACCTTGTTCAGTTGCAACTCTGTTGTTTTTGGAGACAAAGAAAGCGTTGAAGAAATAAAAAGTGAGAAATGTTACCAAACAACAGGAATTATGATCATCGAGCCGGATACTGTTCCCGCTTCAGATAAAATTGTCTCGCAAATCCAACCCGTCACCGGCGTTATTGCTGCGCCGGAGCTGGTAATTACAGAGCCGTATATAACTGGCGACATGGTACTTCCCGACGAAGAAGAACATGATACCATTAAAGTTCGGAAGGAAGATATTGTTTTAGGCATTGTTGATCAAATGCCGGAATTCAAAGAAGGAGGCCAATCACTCCAACAATATATTCAACTCAACTTAAAATTTCCTAACACCGCCCTGGAAGAAGATATTAAGGGAACGGTGTATGTAACGTTTGTTGTGAAAAAGGACGGAAGTATCAATGATGTAAAATTACTTCGTGGCATCCATCCTGACTGCGACGCTGAAGCATTGAGAGTGATCCGGAATATGCCCGACTGGAAACCCGGGAAAAACAAGGGAGAGTTAGCGAATGTACAGGTGAATATTCCTATTAAATTTCTGTCGAAATAGACGATAACAAACGGGAATTGCATCGACAAGGTTTACGAAATAGTAAGATACTCTAGTTCACAACAATTTTCTTTGTTATTCTTTTGTCTGAATAAATAATTTCAATCATGAACACTCCTGACTTACCTTTAAACTCTGTTCTATGGAGGTTTATTAAATCAGTTTCAAAACCTTTAGAAAGTAATAAACGTCCGAATACATCATAAATATTGATGATAGAGCTCACTTTTTCTTTCAACCCGATATGAAAAACGTCCGTAACCGGATTGGGATAAATTATAACGTCAAGTTCTTTATCTTCTGCAATTTGATTTCCACCTGTGATAAGAGGGGAAGCGCAGCCATAAGGTGACATTTTTGCGGTAAAGCTTTCGTAATTCCCATTTGCTGTCATTGAGTCACCCAAATACACCAGCGGTGGCCCAAAAGAAGCAGTACCAAATACATAATAATTGTCTGACTCGTCCCTAAATAGAGAGCGAGGATCGCCCATTGAAACCGGATTAGAGCCGGAAAGGAAAAGCTTCTTTAAAACACCCGTTGAATCATAATCCGCTATAAAAAAATCTCCACGTTGGATTGTACTGCTCATAGTCATTCCATCAGTTGATGATAGGTAACCGGACCAAGGTAGAACAGCACTACTAATTATTTTACTTGATACACTGATTTCATTCTTGTGTAAACAAATATTAGAATATCTATTAAGTCCCGAGGAAGAAACTTGTGCATTGGATCCATTGACCCATGCAATCAGGCCGTCTTGTCGAACTTTAAAAACTATGTATTTGCCCAGATTATAATTAGTTACTACGCCCAAGGAATTAGTAAGGTCAAATGTGTAGGAGGGATCAAAAATATTAGCTGACCCAACAACATAACTATTACCGATTGAGTCGGTTACAATATCGCTTCCTAGGGCATTTTTATTCAGGTAACTGGTTACACCTTTAACGCCCCATTTTGCAAACCCCAGACTGTCGTATTTTACCACAAACATTTTTTCCCCGGTAGTACCGGATGAATTAATAAAAGACACCATGGTGCTGCCTGTTGCAGACTGAAAGTAGGATGAATATTCATAAGCGCCTGTTAAATAGATATTATTGGAACCATCCATATCAAAATTTGAAACTGCTACAAAATTGGTATGATTTATATCTAAATTTGCATTCCACAATAAATCTCCAACAGTATCTAATTTCATCAAAAAATAGTTCTGAGATATAGAGTTAGGCACGGTAGTAGAAACGAGGCCTTTATAATGAGTCGCACTCCCACGAAAATACCCCGTCAGAATGATATTTCCTGATTTGTCCAATTTAATGTGCTCTGGAACCGCATTAGTTAAAACAATTCTCCAGATAAGATTTCCCAAAGAATCAAGCTTTGCAACATATCCATCAAACCTGCTGCCAGTTGAAGTGGTAAACGGATCAGGATGTGATATTTTCACGGAATCGCCATCATTCAAATAAAAGTACATTTCATCATTACTATTTCCTGTAATATAAATGTTGCCAAACTTATCTGTACAAACAGACGATACGACTGGTTCAACCGCAGCTGAAATATAACCAATGACGTCCTTATTCGAAATCAGCCATTTCAATACGCCATTTTTTGAATATTTTACAAGACATCCTCCGAATGTTGTTGACGGCCCATAAACACTAGCATAACGAGAGGTAAAAAGGTCTTTATAGGTCCGTCCTGCTGAAAGATATCCGTCCTTTGCAATAACGGAAGTTAATATTCCGGGATCCCAACCAGAGGTCATATAAGGGGGGTCAACACCATTCGTTGCAAAAGCCCAGCAGCTATCAACAGTCGGCTCTATATATATATAAGGGCCGGTTCTAATCACAGAATCATAACAACCGTTATCACTCCAACAAATTAATTTAACCTGTGTTGAACCGGGGATGCTAAAATTTACACCGAATGGCGAAGCCAAAGCAGAACTTAATACACTTGCTCCCGGAGAAAACCCCCAAAGGAAATTCTGAGCATCTACTGTTTTTTCATAAAAGTTTACATTCTCCCCGACATCGGCGTTTATCAAACTACTATGAAAATCGGCTTTTGTATACTCAGCCGCAATTTTTATTGTATCTGTAAATGCCTTAGAACATTGCGAATAAGCACTTAGTACATTTATGAAAAAGAGCCCTCCCTGCGTTAAAGTATCAGAAGTTAAATTAGCCAAAGCTCCGCTCCCTAAAACGGACCCATAAACTGACGGTGAACCGATTTTTTTTAATTGATATATAAAATTGACCTGGGTGCTATCTATTGTCAAGTCAACACTCTCTTTCTTACAAATTATAGAATCAACGATACTGACCGGCTGGTTAATTGATGGCGGATCAACAATATAAATCGTCTGTGAAACCGTATCATAAATCCCTGATGAATTCCAGACGATATATTTAAGATTGTATGTTCCAGAAGTCGTAAATAAATAAACAGCGCTGCACGAACTACTTATTAATGTTGAATTTAAAGTCCATTTACAATTGGTTGCCGAGCCAGGGGAACCATAAAGATTGGAGTTGGTTCCTCTGCAATTGATAGTAAGGTTTGTTGTCGCATACGGCTGAGTCGCTCCACCGGCATCTGTTGTTTTTAACAACAGTCCATTTTTGCCAACAGCATATCCGATCGTGCTGGCCGAGTATGAAAACCATAATTTATTTATATAATCAGTTCCGGATGTTATCTGGTGCTCTAAATAACTATATGCCGGATCCGATTTAAATATACCGTGATCTGTTGCAACAATATATCCTGACGTAAGACCAAAGATATCGTTCGCATTAAGGGGACCTAGATCATAGCTGTTCATGGACGTTAAAACAGTCCCGCTCGAACTCAGTTTATATGCAGTTTCACCAACACTATACGTAATTGACGTAGAATAGGGCCAAACTGCTTTAAGATCAAAACCAGGGTGCAAATGAAGGATTGTGGATAAATATGATCCTGTCTCTGTCCCCTTCAGAAACACACCATTGCCACCCACCGAAATCGCTGATCCATTTCTTTCGATGGAGTAAAGATCAGCAGTAGTACCACTTGCGCTGATTGCGCAGGTTGTAAAATCTGAACGAACAATGAGACCCGCATCACCGACAGCATAGTATTGCGAAAGCCCCATCTCAATATCGTTTAACTTAGACCCCAAGGCACCAAAATATTTGAACGAATATGTGAGAGCGCTTAAATCAAAATAGAAGATAACAGCCTTATTGTTTACAGTATCCTTACCGCAAAAATAAGCACCGTAAGTTGAATACGCAGCCACTGAATAGAACTGACAACCATCATATATCGCTGCATCAGTAAGACTTCCGGTGATATTAAATCTGGTCCAGCTCCCCGGACCGAAGCCGCCCGACGTGGTAAAATAGATACCTTTATTCCCTGCAATGACCCCTTCATTGGTACTAAAAAATGAGACATCATTAAGGTCGTCGCTTATGCCAGTATTCTGATCAACCCAGCCTGCAAACAGGAAATTGGAAGTAGTTAAAAATAGCGCAAAAAGTAGTTGTTTTAAATACATGAGAAAGGAGTTTTATCCGGCGAATATAGGGAAAAATCCCTCCTTTTTTCGTATATTTGCAGACGAATTTTTTAATCGAATTTTAAATTTCAATCTCAAAATTATGCCAAAAGGAATTTATACTGTTCCCTACCCGGTGAACGAACCTATTAAGAGTTATGCTCCAGGAAGCCCCGAAAGAAAATCGCTTCAGGCTATGCTGAAAGAATTAAGAGCAAAAGAGCTTGATATCCCCATGTATATTGGTGGAATAGAAGTGCGCAGCAATGATAAAGTTCGCATCGCTCCTCCTCATGATCACAAGCATACCTTAGGTCATTTTCATAAAAGTACCAAAGAGCATGTTACTCAGGCAATCAATGCGGCCTTGGCTGCAAAGCCGAAATGGGAAGCATTGGCCTGGGAACACCGCGCCAGCATCTTTTTAAAAGCAGCAGAATTGATCGCGGGTCCATACCGTGCCAAGCTGAATGCCGCTACCATGCTCGGGCAATCGAAAAATGCTTTTCAGGCGGAGATCGATTCCGCTTGTGAGATCATCGACTTCCTTCGTTTCAATGTGTTATACATGACGGATATTTACAAACAACAACCACCTGTTGCAGGAACTGGCTTTGGTGTTTGGAACCGCGTTGAACAACGTCCATTGGAAGGATTTTTATACGCCTTAACTCCCTTTAACTTCACGGCGATTGCCGGAAATTTACCGACTTCCTGCGCCATGATGGGCAATGTAGTGGTTTGGAAACCTTCCAACACGCAAGTATATGCTGCCAATGTATTGATGGAGATCTTTATGAAAGCCGGTGTGCCGGATGGCGTTATCAACCTGATCTATCCTTCGGGCCCGGATGCAGCGGAAGTGGTTTTCTCCCATCCTGATTTTGCAGGTATCCATTTTACCGGATCTACGGAAGTATTCCAGAACATCTGGAAGACAATCGGAAACAACATTCATAAATACAAAACTTATCCTCGCATTGTAGGTGAAACCGGAGGAAAGGATTTTATCCTTGCACATAAATCGGCCGATGCACAGGTGCTGGCAACAGCTATCAGCCGTGGGGCATTTGAATACCAGGGACAAAAATGTTCGGCAGCATCCCGTGCGTATGTACCAAGCAATTTATGGGAAGAAGTAAAACAATTGTTGATCACCGATTTGAAATCATTCAAGATGGGACCAACAGAGGACTTCACTAATTTCGTGAATGCGGTGATCGATGAAAAATCATTTGACAAGCTGGCGAAGTATATCGACAATGCAAAAACGGATAAAGACATAGAAATTATTGCAGGCGGGAACTACGACAAATCAAAAGGCTGGTTCATTGAGCCGACTATATTGGTGGCAAAAGATCCGAAGTATGTGACAATGTGCGAAGAATTATTTGGTCCGGTATTAACGCTTCATGTATATGATGCTGATAAATTTGATGAGATCTTAAAAGTGGTTGACACTACTTCCATTTATGCATTAACCGGCGCAATCATCGCACAGGATCGTTATGCGATTGAGCATGCAACAAAAGAATTACGCAATGCCGCAGGTAATTTCTACATTAATGATAAATGTACCGGCGCCGTAGTTGGTCAGCAACCATTTGGAGGCGCAAGAGGTTCCGGAACAAATGATAAAGCCGGAGCAATGGTCAATTTATTGCGCTGGGTTTCACCGCGTACCATTAAGGAAACATTTGTACCACCTACTGATTACAGATATCCATTTTTACAGGCGGATTAATCATTTTCAGGATCAGAACGATCAGGAAATGATTCTTCAAAGTAATTTTAAAGGCTCTTCAAATTTATTTTGAGGGGCCTTTATTTCGTTTTTAGCGTCCGCAAAGTCATTTTTCAGCACCGCAGAGTCGTTTTGCGCCAGCGCAGAATAAACTCGGCATATTCGCAAAGGCAATGTTAGCTGACGTTATCATCTTCTCACTATTACATATTGGCACCTAGCAGTTATAAACAGGTAGCCCCCGTCCGAGGCTTCGGGAGGGCTTCGGAGGACTATAAAAACAAACAAAGTATAGAAAGGACATTTCATTGGCAAACAAAAACAAAGCCCCATCCCGAGGCTTCGGGAGGGCGACCTGTTTATGAGGGCTTGGGATAAAGTTATATAAAATCTGCTACCGACGCTTGATTAGCGAAGTTATGGAAGCAGAATTGCAAAGAGATGCATCTGGGCAAACAAAAATCAAAGCTCCGGAGGGCGACCGATTTATAAAAGCACAACTAAGATCACTTTTCCACCAGCTCTTTTAAATTATGCAGAATTTTTTTCCAGTTTTGTTCTGAATGTTCCCTCATTTCTTCGGTAGGAATATTTTCCTGGATAATCGTCAGGCTTGTTTTATTCCCTTCATCTAATAATTCGTAGGTGATTGTAACATAATTTTCGGGAATATCTTCTATGCCAGACATGGAACTCCAGTAATTATAGCTTAATAATTTGTATGGTTCTACTTTCAGAACCGTTCCTTTGTCTTTATAAGAGTGTCCTTCCCATTCCCCTTCAAAAACAATCGTGCTTCCAGCTTTCCAGTCGGTAATTGCATTTGTTCCGAAAAAATATTTTCTAATCATTTCCGGATTGGTCAAGGCCTCCCACACTTTTGGAACCGTAGCATAGATATTAATGCTTACTCTTCCTATTACATCACTTTTCATATTCTCTTGTTTAAATGATTTGCACATCTGCTACAAAAAAAGAATGCCACTCACTGCTGATTGCTATCCGCTAAAACAAAAAACATTCTTATCAAGGTTTATTTCCCAAATTGCTTTTTGAGAAATAAACGCCCCCTAAACCAATAGAAACACTATTTTTTATTAATCATTGGCATAGGGTTTTAGTGTTACAGAGTAAGTATTAAACACATTAAATTATAACGCTATGAAAAAGAACCATTTGTTTATAGCCGCCTGTATAGTTTCATCGGCCGCTATTTTTGGAATCACGAGAACAATGACGTCGGAAGCAGAAGCTTCAAATAAATCAACAGGAGTGGATATAACAACAACAGGAACAACAAACACCGATATGACAACCGGTACTTCCTCCACTACCGATATCGACGGCAACACGACTTCCAGCACCAGCACTACTAATATAGATAATTCAACCTCTTCCACAGGAACAACCATGACTACCAATACCAGCTCAACCGGTACTAATAGCATGGATAATTCTACTGGAACAACCATGAGCACCAGAAGCAGCTCAACCGGAACAAACAGTATGGACAACTCGACAGGAACAAGCTCCACTTCGTCGACAAGCTCTACTTCTTCAACCGGATCTACTTCATCAACTGGGTCTACCGGATCAACATCAATAGATGACTATATAGATGATGATATGACAACCGGTTCAACTAACATGAATTCTACCGGAACCTCTTCCACCAGTGGGAAGAAAAAGCATACCTCTTCTTCTACCAGCAGTACAGATAATAGTACCACCAGCGGAACAACCGGAAACACCGGCTCTTCTGGAAAAAAGTCGACTTCCACTTCAGGAAAAAGTACTAATGGTAAAACAAGCTCTACTTCTTCCGCTTCAAGTACTGGAACTACTTCTTCCACAAAAGGTACTACAGGCAGTGGAAGGGGTGATACCGAATCTACTACTACCGGTAAAAATAAAATGACCACCGGTGGAAGTACATCCGGCTCTACATCCGGTAAGGATAAGAACAAAGATAAAGATTGGGATAAAGACAGTACTAAAAAGCATAAGAGTACATCTTCCACTTCTTCAACCGGTAGCTCAACTTCAGGTGGTTCTACTTCAGGTGGCACTTCCAGTGGTAGCTCTACCGGATCTACTTCAGGATCAACTGGCGGTGGCGGTTCAACTACGGGATCGACTTCCGGCGGTAGCACCGGATCAACTTCTGGTGGTGGTTCAACTTCTGGATCAACCTCTGGCGGTGGTAGTTCAACCGGATCAACTTCTGGTGGTGGTTCTACAACTTATTAATCGCTAATTTTTATAATTGAGTGAATAAGCCATTTCCTAACCGAAATGGCTTATTTAATGTTAAAATACATGATGAAAAATTATTTGTCATTTGACCTGCGTGCATTGGCCCTGATGAGGATCGCCCTTGCCTCCGTAATTATGCTCGATTTGTGCAATCGCCTCACCGACCTGGAAGTGTTCTATTCCAATACGGGAGTTGTTCCTCTCAATATGCTCTTTGAAAATGTCTGGAACAGGTATTTTATTTCCATTCATACTATCAGCGGAATGTGGCAGGTTCAACTGGTCTTATTCCTGTTTGCATTCTTTTGCGCCATTATGCTATTCATTGGCTACAGGACAAAGCTTTTTACACTTCTCAGCTGGTTCATGATGCTTTCTCTTCATAATCGGAACGGACTTATTCTCCAGGGCGGTGATGATCTGCTGCGTATGGTATTGTTCTGGGGAATCTTTATTCCATGGGGTGCCTACTATTCATACGACAACATCCGATCACCCCATGAAAACCGTAATACGAGAATAGTGACCGTGGCTACTGTTGCTTATCTCCTTCAGATCTGTTACATCTACACAGGATCAGCATTGCTGAAAGGCCCTGAATGGAGCAGGGATTTTACCGCCTTGTATTATACCTATAGCTTAGATCAGATCAGCTACCCGATAACGCATTATTTTTATTACCATCCCGAACTTCTTAAACAGCTCACGGCTATTGCTTACTTCTTTGAATTGCTCGTGCCGGTCCTCTTCTTTATCCCGGTTAAACATTCTTTATTGCGCACGCTTGCTGTACTAACGATCATTGTTTTTCATTCGCTTAACCTGATGACCTTACTGATCGGCTTGTTTCCTGTTATCGGTATCAGTACTACCTTGGGAATTCTTCCGACAGAAGCTATGGACTGGCTGGAAAATAAGACAAAAAAATTCAGGGCACACACTGCTGAATCGTTCACAGGAATTGGTGCAGCCATCG
Organism: Bacteroidia bacterium; assembly: GCA_036399275.1. Taxonomy (GTDB): domain Bacteria; phylum Bacteroidota; class Bacteroidia; order 2-12-FULL-35-15; family 2-12-FULL-35-15; genus 2-12-FULL-35-15. The sequence continues at coordinate 19,245 of DASWNK010000145.1, forward strand.
CTAAACTGATACCTTGGAAAAAGCAGAATTACGAACTTGGACACATCCATTATAAAATCCGGACGGCTGTTTTGATTTTTCTCACCGTTTTTACTTTCGATTGGAATTTTAGCAACCTGTCGTTTATCAACAGTAAAATTTCGGAAAATTTTCGCTTCATCGGGTACAGTCTGAGGCTGGATCAAAACTGGGGCATGTTTGCGCCGGGGGTATTTAAGGACGATGGATGGTACGTGGTGGAAGGCATCACAAATGAAAACGAGCATGTAAATATGCTAAAACCGGAACAGCCGCTCTCGTATGCCAAACCATTGCATGTAGTCGACATGTTTAAAAGCGATCGTTGGAGAAAGTATTCGGAGAATTTTATTTTTTCAGAAAATGAATTCATGCGCGGATATTTTTGCAATTACACCAAACGCATCTGGAACGAACAACATCCTGATAAATACATTGGAACTGTGCAGGTCATTTATATGGAAGAGTTCACACTTCCCGATTATAAATATTCGCTTCCTAAAAAAACACTTTTGTGGGAATGCACCGAATAGTTACTTAGCGATGATCACAAATTCCGTTCGCCTGTTTTTTGCACGGCCTGCTTCCGTAGAATTATCGGCAATAGGAACGGAAGCGCCGAAGCCTTTGAAATTAAGCAGTCGCTTTTCATCAATTCCTTTAGCGATCAGCAAATCCCTTACACTAAAAGCCCGATCGGTGGAAAGTGCCAGATTTGATTTCGCATCACCTACATTGTCGGTATGCCCATGCACTTCGATTTTTATAGTTGGATTCTCTGTTAAAAACACTGCAAACTTCGCGATCACTTCTACTGAGCTGGGATCTAAATCAGCTGAATTGGTTTTATAATAAATATTATTAAGCGTATAGGTTTGCCCTACCTTAATGGTATCCACTGCAATGTTTAACTTAACAGGCTTGGCATTTATGAGAGAATCTTTTTTGATCAGCTGGGAGCTGAAAGCATAATTTTCTTTTTCGATCGTTAAGATCAGGTCGTTCTTCGCTTTTGTATTTACAACTATTGCATAATTTCCAGTGATGGTATCCACCATTCCTTCGGTAACTTTATTCGTTACGGCATCTGTTACTTTTACAGCAAACCCTTTCGGCTCTCCATGTCCATGATCATCAATTTTACCTTTAAAGAATGCTACTTCATCCGGACGCGCTTCTTTATACAAATCAAATGAGTAGATATCATATCTTCCTACTGATTTACCATTCGCGCGGGAAGGCTCGTTCGATGCAAAATATCCCAAATGGCCATCGGTGCTTACAAAAAAGCCCAGGTCATCCCTTTCAGTATTGATCGGAATACCGATATTTTTCGGCTCGCTCCATTTTCCATCTCCCCCTTTTTTGGAAAAGAAAATATCAAAGCCTCCTACGCCGGGATGTCCGTCGGAAGAAAAATAAAGTGTTTGAAAATCGGAATGGATGAAAGCTGATTTCTCATCATACCCCGTATTGATTACAGGTCCCAGGTTTTCCGGCTTGCTCCATACTCCTTCACTGTTTTTCACAGTCACATACAAATCAACGCCTCCTCGGCCGCCTTTTCTATCACTCGCAAAATAAAGGGTTTTTCCATCCGAAGCTAAGCTTGGCTGTGAATCCCAGTAAACCGGATCGTTGATGCCTTCCACTTTTTTCGCCACAGTCCACTCCCCGTTAATATTATCCGAAGTATAAATATCAAAATTGATTACAGGGCCACCTTCATCTTTACCTCTTGTAAAAAAGACATGCTTATTATCAATCGACATGGTCGCACCGCCTTCGCCTCCATCCTTATTGAATGGATAAGGCATGCGTTGTCCTTTACCAAACTGTCCGGTTGTTTTGCTTCTCATCGAATAACTGAATAGTTCGATCTCCGTATCGGTTGTCATTCCGGAAATACCATCCTTGTTTACATAAGGCTGCTTACGGGTAAAAAGCATCATTTCATCATCCGAAGAAATGATGGGCAGGTATTCGTCCTTTTCGGTACAGATCCCTTCCACCGGCTTTGGATCAAAAGGAACCTTGTTTTTGAAAAGCTCGCTGTACACTTTTGCGTAACGGATCATCTGTTTCGACTGAGCGAGAAAAGCGTCATAATCTTTATTGAACTTCTTTTCATCATCATCTTTGAAATCCAGGTACTGCTTCAGGTATTTGATGCAATCGTCGTACTTCTCATCTTCCCAGGCAATAAAACCAAGATAATAATAAGGGTCGGAGTGGTATTTCGGACAAATCTCAACCACCTTTTTGAGATAAGGTTCTACCGGCTTGTATTTTTCTTCGTTGATGCTGAGTGTTCTCAAGCGTTCGGAAGCAAAGGCAAAATTGGCATCCACATAATCCGGTTCCAGATCCATGGCCTGCTTCAAAAAAGCCAGGCGCTCTTCCTTCTTGAATTTCTTATCCGTTCCTTGTTCGTATAACTTCTTCGCTTTTTTGTTATCGATCTCCTGGCACTTCGCTTCATCCTGCGCATAGCTGAGCAGGCCCGAAACAAGCATTGCAAAAACTAATATGATTGATTTCCACTTCATAGTTCTATAACGTAAAATGCACTAAAAGATACAGGAAAGCCTGCTACTTTATACTTACTACCTGATACTTGCTACCTGCTATTTCGCTTCCAGCTTCTTATCCGACTCAGCTTTCGCGTTGATCAATACTTGATCCGCTTTTTTATTTGCTTCATCCAGGATCACCTGCGCTTTTTTATCCACTTCTTTTTTAGCAGCAGGAGCAGCGGCTTTCGCTGTCATTTTAGCAACCGGGTTTTTAATGTCTTCAATATTTTTATCGATAGCAGCATATCCTTCCGCCTTGGTTTTATCTGCCAGCACTTTTGCATCTGCTTTTATCTTATCTGCCTGCACTTGTGCATCTTTCATGATCTTTTCTGCTTCTTCACGCGCTTTCTCTTTCGCCAGGTCAACGCCCTGTCCAATCAATTCTTTCACCTGCTCTTTCGCGCCTTGCTCTGAATTAATAAGATCTGTTTTTATCGTTGGCTTTGTAGCTGTTCCGCCAAACAACACTTTTATCTTCACTTTATCACCCAGCTTCACATTGGTTCCTGCCTGTTTGTTGATCTGGTCAAGCACGCTTCCTGCTGCTGCATTTGCCTGTGCGCCAAACTCTGCGCGTGGAATCTCCAGTTTCCATGTATAATCAATCGTCTGATCGAATCCTGTTGAGCCTTTTATAGTTCCTGTAATATTCCCTGATTTGATTGGCATTTCATCCACTTGTAATCTTCCATCTGCAAAATGATACGTAGCATTTACATTCTCGAAGGTCATTCGTTTGTATTTCTCCTGCTTCAGAGCATCTGCCAGTTTGTTAAGCGGTTCAAATCCTTCTACTACCACATTGTTTGTGATCAATCGTCCATCACCTGTTAACGTTTTCATATCCGGATCCATGTGCTCATCCAGGATGGCAGCAAATTTCAAGGTGGTTCCGAATTTACCTTTTGCATACTGCCCGATCGGCGCAAGCTTCTGAACACTATTGAACGCTTTAAATGTTTTCGGAATATCGAAATTGGCGATCTCCACATCGAAATCTACTTTTGGTTTCTTCACGTTTTGTGTATTGTACACTCCCGTTAAAGACATTGTACCTTCCAGCTCATCAATGGTCATTTTCAAATGATCCAGCGTCATTTTACTATCCTTGATGGTTACGCCACCGTTCATTTTGCTGATAGTCAAATTATCGTACAATAATTTTCCGATGTTGGCATTTAAGCGAACATCTAAATTTGAAGGCACTTCTGCCACAGTCATTGCTGCCGTATCAGCTGCTGCAGCTACCGGAGCAGTAGTATCGCTGCTGCTCATCAATTCATTCAGGTCCATCAAAGAAGAATTCAAATTGAATGTTCCTTTCAACAATGAATCTTTTAAAGCATACTGTAAAAAGTTTTCGATCTTACCATCCATTTGAATATCACTCTTACCGATCTTCGCATCCAATTTTGTCAGATCAACTGTCTTCGGATTGAATTCCAGGTACAATGCGCTGATCTGGGTCGGATAGTTCAATGATGCTGTCTGATAATTCATATCAATAATTGCCAGTTTTCCTTCTGCATTGAACTCTTCGTAACGTTCTTTTTCAATAGAGCTCATGCGTCCTTTCATCTTTACATCGGCAGTGATGATACCGTTCAGGTCATCCCCTTTTTCAAGAGGGATAATGTCTTTCATGGTAGCCAGGTTGATCTTCGCCAGCAATTTCGCATCGATGTTCGCATCCGAAACAGGTGTCGACACATGCATTACAGCGTCGATGGGATTTCCACCAAGCTCTACATGGAATTTGTTCAGGTCAATCACGGTCGCATCAGGATCGCCGGTCTTATTATCCACCAATAGATCTATCTGAATGTTTGTTGCTGCTTTTGGCAAGGAAGGATATTGGAACATCGCATCCTTTACTAACAAGCGGCAACCGAATGCCGGCATTTTTTTATCATTATAAATTCCTTTCGCAAAACCATCCAAGGCCAGGGAACCGGAAGTTTTTACGTTTGCAAAATCTGCTGTATAAACGCCCGGCACCAGCGATAAGATGTTTTTAAATTCTGTTTGATTGGCTTTGAACTTCAAGTCCATATCCATGTCATCCTTCGGCATTGCGAAAAAACCATCCAATCCTAATGTTAATTCATTGAATGAAAATTCATTGTTCTTGAAAGTGAATTTAAAATTCGGCATGTCTGCATCCATATCAGCTTTGATACGTGTTTTCACTTTGTTCATATAAGCAACGCCACCGTAGTTCATCGTGAATCGCTCAATTTCCGTGAGTGTTTCCAATACAAAATTATCAGAAGTGAAATCACCGCTTAGGGTGTGGTTCATATTATACAATTCAGTATAGAAGCCCATGGAGGCATCGTCATAAACAATGTAACCGTTTTTGATCTCGAATTTATCGAGTGCCATTTTAAACGGAGCGGATTTAGCGGTATCCACTGTTGCTGTAGTATCGCTGGCAGGCTTTGCAATATCCCAGTTGGCTTTCCCATCCTTCATTACTAAAGCGTGAATACGGGGCTGATCAATCACAATGCTGTGGATCTCATATTTATCGCCTTTAATAACACTCATTAAGTTTAAACCTACTTCTAAATTCTTAGCATACAATAAAGTGTCGCCTTCGAAATCACCAATATTAGCCACGCTTACACTGTCGACCGACAATGTAAAATCAGGGAAAGAACTGAACAAGGTCAGATCGAACTCACCAAAGTTTACTTTCGCATTCAACTGCTCATTCGCTGTATCTTTTACAAATTGAACAATTTGTTTTTTGAAAAGAAATGGCGCTGAAATAAGTAAAATAATCAGTACAAGAAAAGTAATTCCCGTCCATTTTAAAATCCTACGAATTAAGCTCTTCTTCTTTTTTGGTTCTGTTCCCATTTTTTGATTTTTAGAATTTAGATTTTTTAATTTATACTCTTGAATTTTTATTTCTCATCAGATGATCTACCAACACCAAAGCCGTCATTGCTTCCACTATCGGAACAGCCCGCGGCAATACACAAGGATCATGCCTTCCTTTGCCCATCATTTCTGTCGCTTCTCCTTTTGAATTTACCGTATCTTGTTTTTGCATGATAGTTGCCACCGGCTTAAAAGCTGTCCGGAAATAAATATCCTCTCCGTTGCTGATCCCGCCTTGAATGCCTCCGCTATGATTGGTTTTAAAAGCGATCTTTTCTGCAGAAGTACCAGGAATAAAATGATCATTATGCTGGCTTCCATTCATCTTAACACCTTCAAAGCCACTGCCATATTCAAAACCTTTGACGGCATTAATGCTTAACATTGCTTTGCCCAGATCGGCATGTAACTTGTCAAATACAGGCTCGCCCAAGCCAGCGGGCATTCCTTTTACCACGCAGGAGATTACTCCTCCAATGGTATCCCCGGCTTTACGCACTTGCTCTATCTTTTGGATCATCGTATCTGCTAGCAATTCATCCGGGCAGCGAACAATGTTCGAATCGATCTTGCTCAAATCCAGATCATGATAATCTTTCAATAATTTTATATCGCCCACTTGTGATGTATAGCCCTGAATGCTGATCCCGTGTTGCTTTAAGATCAGTTTCGCAATCGCCCCAGCCACTACCCTGCTCACGGTTTCCCTTGCAGAGGAGCGTCCACCACCTCTGTGATCCCGCATTCCGTATTTTGCATCATAAGTATAATCTGCGTGGGAAGGACGGTACACATCTATAATGTGCTCATAATCTTTTGACTTTTGATCTTCATTACGAACAATGAATCCAATGGGAGTTCCCATCGTCCTGTTCTCAAAGACCCCCGAAAGGAATTCGACCTGATCACTTTCTTTACGCTGTGTAACAATGTGGGATTGCCCCGGACGTCTTCTCTCCAGTTCCGTTTGAATAAAATCGAGGTCAATAAAAAGGCCGGCGGGACAGCCATCGATGATGCCGCCCAAAGCAACACCATGCGACTCGCCAAAGGTGGTCAATGTAAATAATTTCCCGAAGGTATTGCCTGCCATAAAATCGTATTACAAAACAGACAAATTTAATCAAATATTGTGGTTAATCTGAGGCTTTAGAAGTAAATTATTTTACGGATCTCCGCGCCATTTTCGCCTGTTATTCTCACAAAATAGATCCCTTTATTGAAGGGCGTTAAATCAACCTGCTTGTTATAAGAACCCGCAAATTTCTGAAGCGTTTCTACCTGAACAGTTCTGCCCAAAACATCAACAATTTCAATCATCACAGCTTTTTCCTGCGACTGATCAAACGATAAATTAAATGAGCTATTGGTAGGGTTTGGAGAAATGGAAAGGTTTGTCAGAAATGCATTCGCCTGCACCGTTGTTGTCCCACAGGCAGCCGGCGCTGTGTAGGAAGCCGGATAAAAGCAGGTAGGAAGATCTGAAAAATAAATCATTACTGTGCAGGATGCTCCATTAGCCGTTAATCCTGGAAAATTATAGCTTGCTGAACCGGTAAAGGGAGGAGGAAACATCTGTGTTCCCCCGCAACTGTTCGTTACGGTTAAAGTACCCGTAGTAGGCGCGCCCACGTAATAAATTACCCCCGAAACGGAATAGGTGTTTGTACTGGCGCTACACGCTGTAGGAATTGCTGTACCTGTTAACGTACATTGCGCATTTGAATGTGTGATTCCCAAAAAAGATGCGCAGAATAAAAGAGTAGTTATTTTTTTCATAAATCGGGTGTTTTAGTAATATCCACTTAGTAGAGCTAAAACACATCGAAAAGGTTGCTTCCCTTAATAATAATTGCTTATTAGAATCATCCTGCCTGAAACCAAGCTTCAGCGCTGTTTATATTAAAAACGCATTAAAAAGAAGCTTACTCCTCCTTAATGCGCTTAATAGTCTATCAGAACTTGTATATCAATGAAATATCATTTAGAAAGCCTGTATCCTGGTTAAAGTCGAAGCTCGAAACACGATATTTTTTAACTGTACTTCCTGTGGTTTCAGTCCGGTCTTCGTTCCTGTAAACCATATCAACACCCACTTGTGCCGACACCGAAAGACGTTTTGAAAGAGGATACTTCAAACCAAAAAAAGGACTGAGCCCAAGTGAAGTAATTTTTTTAGTTGTTGTGGACAAAATCTCCGATTGATTTGTCATCGACTCAATCCAACCGCCTGCGCCCTGGGTAGTATCTTTGATAAGGGTTTTACTTTCTATAAAAGAACGGCTACGGGCGTAGCCCACAGAAAGATCGGCTCCATAAAACCATTTTAATTTGTTCCTTCCGAACAAACGTTCGTATCCGATATTTAAATGCGGACTAAAATAGGCGGGAGAAACTCTTCTTTCCTTGGTTATTACAGTATCATCACCTAATAAGATATGCTCATTCCATGGATTGTACTTATTGGCAGCCAAATCAATCCTGTCGGCCTTTACAGAAAAACGCAGTGTAGATTTTTCATTTAAATACCGTTTATAAGTGAAGGAGAATCGCGTAGCAGGAGAAGGTCCGGTATTCGACAACATTTTAAAAACCGGCACAGCATTGATACTGAGTTCGTTTTTCTTCATATCTGGAATGTTAGCCGGAGCTTTTACGGGTTCCTGTGCGCTTGCAGCCATAGTAGCTGCTAATAGCGGAATAGCAATTGATCTTTTTTTCATAGAGATTACATTTTAGATTAAATTAATAAATAGTAAAATGTAATTTTATACCATAAAGAAAATTGCGTTTTTAAAATGAAATAACAACTGATTTACTTTGAGACGCGGCAAAAAAGAAAGGTTGCCTCCCCGATAAAAAAATAAAGCATAATCGTAGACGATTTAGTATCTTTCAGCCCACAATTAGTTACAAATGAAGATCCTCATTAAAAATATAAAACAACTTGTTCAAACAGAAGACAAGGCGCAATTGAAAGTGTCCGGAAAGGATATGAAAAAGCTTGCAGTGATTGAAGATGCATGGCTGGCCATAGAGGATGAAAAGATTGCAGGTTTCGGGAAGATGGATGACTGGGGAGGAATTGCCGACTGGACGAATTTAACCATCATTGATGCATCTGATAAAATTGTAATGCCATGCTGGTGCGACAGTCATACACACATTGTATACGCCGGCAGTCGTGAAGGAGAGTTTGTTGACAGGATCAATGGGTTGACTTATGAACAGATATTTGAGCGCGGTGGTGGGATTCTCAATTCTGCTAAAAAATTACACGAAGCCTCAGAAGAAGAACTCATAGAAAGTGCTTTGAAACGCCTGAACGAGATCATGCTGCAAGGCACAGGTGCAGTGGAAATAAAAAGCGGTTATGGATTAAGCCTCGAGGCTGAATTGAAAATGCTTCGTGTTATCAAGAAACTAAAAACGCTTTCGCCTTTAACCATTAAGGCAACTTTCCTTGGTGCGCATGCTGTTCCGACAGAATACAAGCACGAAAAACGCAAATACATCGATTTGCTCATGAATGAAATGATGCCTAAAATCGCACAGGAAAAACTGGCCGATTATTGTGATGTGTTTTGTGAACAGAATTATTTTACAAAGGAAGAAACAATTGAAATCCTTACTGCTGCTAAAAAACACGGAATGACGCCGAAAGTTCATGCAGAGCAGCTCAGCAATTCGGGCGGCGTTCTGGCTGGAGTTGAAGTGGGCGCCATTAGTGTTGATCACTTGGAATTTGTAGACGATGCAGAGATAAAAGCATTATTGAATTCAAAAACAATGCCTACCATTTTACCTGGTGCTGCTTTCTTTTTAAGTCTGCCCCTACCTCCTGCCCGCAATATGATCGATGCCGGATTGCCCTTGGCTGTTGCTTCCGATTATAATCCGGGAAGCAGTCCGAGCGGAAATATGAACCTGATGGTTTCCCTTTGCTGCATCCAGTACAAAATGACGCCGGAAGAAGCCATTAATGCTGCAACGATTAATTCAGCCTACGCAATGGATTTAAGTTCAACACATGGAAGCATTGCTATTGGTAAACAAGCGAATATGTTCATTACCAAAGAAATTCCGAGCTATGCGTTTATTCCGTATTCTTTTGGAAGCAACTTGATTGAAACAATAATACTGAACGGAAAAGTAGTTTCTACGAATAACGACCAGTGAACAAATGAACTAGTGAACAAATAAACCATTGAACTAATAAACAAATAAGTATGAATCAATTAATCGAATGTGTTCCGAATTTTTCCGAAGGGAACGACATGAGCATCATTAAGCAGATTACCAATGAAATTGAATCGGTTGAAGGTGTAAAATTATTAAATGTAGATCCGGGCAAAGCAACAAACAGAACCGTTGTAACTTTTGTTGGTGAGCCGAATGCTGTTATCAACGCGGCATTCCTGGCCATCAAAAAAGCCGGCGAGCTGATCGATATGAGCAAACACAAAGGAGAGCATCCACGCATGGGAGCTACGGATGTTTGTCCGCTAATTCCCATTGCCGGCATAACCATGGAAGAAACAGCTGCCTATGCGAAGAAGCTGGGAGAGCGTGTTGGAAAGGAATTGAGCATTCCTGTTTATTTATATGAAGCCGCTCAAAAAGATAAAGCACGTAATAATTTATCAGTGATCCGTGCAGGGGAATACGAAGGTTTCTTCAAAAAAATAAAATTAGCGGAATGGAAACCGGATTTTGGTCCGGCGGAACATTCTGTAAAATCGGGGTCTACTGTAATTGGTGCGAGAGATTTTCTCGTGGCTTACAACGTGAATCTAAATACGACTTCCACCCGAAGAGCCAACTCTATTGCATTTGATGTGCGGGAAGCAGGCCGCGTAAAACGCGAGGGAAACCAGGCGACTGGAAAGATTGTCACGGATGAAAAGGGAAATCCTGTTAATATTCCCGGCACGTTAAAGTCGGTGAAAGCCATCGGTTGGTATATTGAAGAATATGGAATTGCACAGATTTCCATGAACCTCACGAATATCAATATCACACCTGTTCATATTGCCTTTGATGAGGTTTGTAAAAAAGCAACAGAGCGCGGAATCCGCGTAACCGGCTCGGAGCTGGTTGGACTGGTTCCATTAAAGTCCATGCTAGATGCAGGGAAATACTTTCTTGAAAAACAGAACCGTTCTACCGGTGTTTCTGAAAAGGAGCTGATCAAGATCGCTGTTAAATCTTTGGGATTGGATGAATTAGGACCTTTCAAACCAGAAGAACGCATTATTGAATATTTACTTAAAGATAGCTCCAACAGCCGTTTGATCCGCATGACGCTTACCGAGTTTGCAGATGAAACCGCAAGTGAGAGTCCCGCGCCTGGTGGTGGTTCTATCTCCGCTTACATGGGCTCTTTGGGAATTTCACTGGGAACAATGGTTGCCAACCTTTCTTCGCATAAACCGGGTTGGGATGAGCGATGGAAAGAGTTTTCCGACTGGGCAGAGAAAGGGCAGCAGTATAAAAATGAATTGATGAAGCTGGTGGATGAAGACACCAGTGCTTTTAATAAAATCATGACAGCCTTTGGTCTACCGAAAGCCACAGAGGATGAAAAGAAGGTCAGAGCACAAGCGATCCAGGATGCCACTAAATACGCAACAGAAGTGCCTTTTAAAGTGATGCAGCTGTGTTATGATTCCATGGAAGTAATCAAAGCAATGGCGGAAACTGGAAATCCCAATTCGGTTACAGATGCCGGTGTTGGCGCTTTGTGCGCTCGATCGGCAGTGATGGGCGCTTTCCTGAATGTAAAAATAAATGCAGCCGGGCTGACAGATAAAGCATTTGCACAGAACATTATTGACCAAGGCAACGTATTAGAGACTAAAGCAAAAGCGCTGGAGACGGAGATCCTCAAAATTGTAAACGATAAGATCTGATTTCTGGTTGAACAAGTCTTCTGATTGAACGCAATAAAATAAATTTATGCTGATCGCAACACGAATAAAATTGTACCTACGGAAACATCCTACCTTCCGCAGGATTTTTTATTCGTTTCATTTCCGACTGATCATGCTTGATTTCAAAAAAAATCAATTGCTGCTGATCTTCTGGCTGGTCTTTTTTGGTATCATTACCAATAATGTTGCTCCGCGCTACGGCGTTGCATATCTCTTTTGGGGTCCCGAATATTTCGACCAGATCAGCTTCCTATCCTATTTCATTACCGGCTTTGCCTGCGGAGGCTTTATCATGGCTTATAATATCGCCAGCTATATCAAAAATGGTTTCCGCTTCCCCTTCCTGGCAACACTTCGCAATCCTTTCATGAAGTATTGCTTGAATAATTTTTTCATTCCTCTTTTTTTTACCGTTCTCTATTGTTTGCAGATTTATTTCTTCCTGAGCTCTGAAGGAAATTTCACGCTACTCCAGATCCTATGGATGATCTCCGGATTCATAGGTGGGAACTTGTTCTTTCTCTTTATGGCGTTCACTTATTTCTTTACCACTAATAAAGACATTACGAAACTATACGGCATTCAGATAGTAGAGCCTGTTCGGCACAGGACCACTCAGGGAAAAGAGCATTCAGGTGAGCGAAATCCATACTTAATAAAAGAATCCCGCGATTGGTATGTGGAAACATATATGAGTAATCCTTTTAGAAGAAGGCTGGTTCGATCGGTACGCCATTATAAGAAGGAAATGCTGAAAGCGGTGTTAAGACAAAATCATAAAGCGGCTTTTACTTTTCAATTATTAAGCATCATTAGCTTGATCTCTTTAGCATTATTTTCGCAAGTGCCAGCTTTTGAAATTCCGGCAAGCGCCAGTTTGTTCTTGTTATTTACAATGTTCATCATGCTCTTCAGTTCTTTTTATGCATGGTTCAGAGGTTGGTCAACAGTCTTGTTCATTTTATTCCTTATTGCGTTTAATTATCTTCATAAGATGGATTTCTTATCAATTGAAAATAGAGCATATGGCTTAAATTACAATACCGTAAAAGCGAAATACAGCTATGATAATTTTAAGATCATTGATAAACAGTATGATCATTTAACGAAAGATATTGATGCGACCATCAGCATTTTAAATAAATGGAAAATAAAAAACACCGATACTTCCCAGCCCGGGAAGAAACCCAAACTAGTTTTCATTAATGTGAGCGGCGGAGGTTTACGATCTTCTTTATGGACCTTGTATACACTTCAAACAGCCGACAGTATTCTGAACGGTAAATTATTCAGTCAGACTCAGCTCATCACAGGGTCATCCGGAGGCATGGTGGGTGCAGCTTACTTTAGGGAGCTCTATCTTCTGAAACAAAAAGAAAAGATCATCTCTTATTATGATAAAAGTTATTGCACCAATATGTCGAAAGACATCCTTAACCCGATTGCCTTTACCGTTGCTACCAGCGAATGGCTCTTTCCTTTAAAAAGCTTTACGATTGACAACAACCGCTATTCATACGACAGAGGTTATGCCTTTGAGCTGAAGCTGGAAGAGAATACAGGCAATGTGTTCAACAAGCGCCTGGTGGCTTATAAAAAGCCGGAAGGAAATGCGGATATTCCGATGATGGTGTTCTCCCCTTCCATTGTAAACGATGGTAGAAAAATGCTGATCTCTCCGCAAGGCGTTTCCTATTTAACACAAAATCCAAAAACGGATAAAACGCATTTCGATAAATTATTTGATGCTATTGAATATTCCCGCTTTTTTGCAGAACAAAGCGCAGAGCAAACTTTGTTCACCAGCGTTTTGCGTATGAGCGCTACATTCCCATACATATCTCCGGTTGTATCATTACCAAGTGAGCCCCGTATTGAAATCATGGATGCCGGATTGAGAGACAATTACGGATTGGAGACCAGCCTGCGCTTCATCAGAACTTTCAATGATTGGATCGCAGAAAATACCAGCGGCATTGTGATTATTCAAATCCGCGACAAGCACAAGAATATCCCGATTGACGAAAACCCTTCACAAACATTAGGGCAAGCCTTGAGCAGGCCAATGGGAAGCTTTTACGGGCATTTGTTCGAAGTACAGGATTACAATCAGAATTTACAAATCCAGATGGCAGACCTTTGGTGTAAATCATCCATCGATATAATTGATTTCCAATTGAGAAATGAATTGAACGATCGTATTTCCCTGAGCTGGCACCTTACCAACAAAGAAAAGAAGAAAGTGCTTGCCTCTATTCATCTTCCCGAAAACCAAAATGCGATCAAGAAACTGAAAGAATTACTAAAATAAACTTCCTTTTTAGTTTTCAATAAAAGAGCATAAAAAAAATGCCCCTTACTATCGTAAGAGGCATTTTTAAATTTGCAACCTTAATTTAACACCATTTCAAAACGTTCACCGCTTTTTGCCTTGCGGATCGAGAGTGCTTTTGAATAATTCAGAATGTTATTGATTACATTATTTCCCGGTTCAAAAGGAAAATCATTTTTGTCATCAATAGATTCATTCATTTCCGTGTTAATTGGCTCAATAATTTTTTTAGTAGAAATTTTACTCATTCGCTTTGTTTAGAGGTTTATACATGAAAAACGGCCACTTTCCGGCTTTATTGCATAAGGGCAAAAAAAAAGCCATTCTCCTGAAAGAACGGCCTTTTTCCAAACTAAACCCAAGTCTTAATAGGTTACTACTATATCTTTCTCGTCTATCATTTTTCGCAGGTTGATCAGTGCATAGCGCATACGGCCTAAAGCAGTATTAATGCTCACATTGGTCTGTTCAGAGATTTCTTTGAAGCTCATATCATAATAATGACGCATCATTAGTACTTCTCTTTGCTCTGCCGGAAGTGCCTCCACCAGCTTACGGATGTCCTTACGAACCTGCTGCTGAATAATTTCCTGCTCTACGCTTTTATCGTATACACCCAGCACGCTGAAAATATCGAAATCGTCACCATCTTCATTAGTGCCACCGCTGATCGTTGGCATACGCTTATCTCTTCTAAAAGTATCAATGATCAGGTTGTGGGAGATCCGCATTACCCAAGGAAGGAATTTACCTTCTTCATTGTAATTGCCCTTCTTCAAGGTATTAATTACCTTAATAAAGGTGTCCTGAAAAATATCTTCCGCCAATGCTTTATCCTTAACAGTAAGCATGATGTAGCTGAAGATTCTGCGTTTGTGGCGTTGGATCAGTAAAGACAGGGATGATTCATCACCTTTGATGTACTGGTTAACGAGTTCTTGATCGTCAACAAACTGTTGAATAGGCATAGGACCTCCTTTTTTAAATTAACATTAATATAAAAAAGTAGAGTTTTCCTTATGTTTTCTCAGTTTTAGAGGCTTTTTGTTTTTTTAATAAAAAAGCCAAGGTGAATAATAAATGAAAATATAATGGGTTAAACGCAGAAAATATGTAAATGTTGCATTCGTGCCAAAATATTAATTGGTATAGCAAATATACACCTAAAATCCGAAAAGGCAAAGCGAAATTGATTAATTTTGCAGTCCTTCAATAAACGCTAAAACCAGTGATTCCGGCGAATAAGTGTTTACTTGAATAGAAACAGCACCATTAATTGCAAGAAGGGAAGAATTTTGGCAAAGACTAAAAAAACAAACATAGAGGATCTTAGTTCTAAGGAATTTATCATTATAAAGGGGGCGCGTGTTCACAACCTTAAAAATATTGATGTCGCCATTCCGCGAAACAAGCTGGTGGTAATTACCGGCTTGTCGGGCTCCGGGAAATCATCCTTGGCATTTGACACTTTGTATGCCGAAGGACAACGACGTTATGTGGAAAGTCTTTCTTCCTACGCGCGACAATTCCTTGGCCGGATTGATAAACCGGAGGTTGATTACATAAAAGGCATTTCGCCTGCCATTGCCATTGAACAAAAAGTGAATTCGAGAAACCCGCGATCAACAGTAGGGACATCCACAGAAATTTATGATTATTTGAAATTGCTTTATGCCCGGATAGGTAAAACTTTTTCACCTATTTCCGGAAACCAGGTAAAACGTGACACCGTGAGCGATGTAGCTGCTTATATCAACACATTGCCTCCTGAAACAAAAGTTCTTATCCTTTCTCCTCTTAAAACACAAACGGGCAAACCGTTAAAAAAACAATTGGAGTTGCTTGCGCAGCAAGGTTTTACCAGAATACAACAAAAAGGGGAAGTTCAAAAGATCGAAGATTTTATTGCAACGAAATTTTCAGAAAAAGAGCAGATCTATATTGTGGTGGATCGTTTAACCGTGCGGCCGGATGATGAGGACAATGAAAACCGCATTTCAGATTCGGTGCAGACAGCCTTTTATGAAGGAGAAGGAGAATGTGCAGTAGAATTAATGGAAGAGGAAAAGACAAAGGGTAAAAGCAAAACAAAAGATAAAGTAAGAACTTTCTCCAATAAATTTGAATTGGATGGAATGACATTCGAAGAACCTTCCACCCATTTTTTCAGCTTTAACAATCCGATCGGCGCATGTAAGCACTGTGAAGGTTTTGGGAGTGTGATTGGTATTGATGAAGACCTGGTGATCCCGAATAAAAACCTCTCGATTTACGAAGATGCCGTTGTAGCCTGGAAAGGCGAAAAAATGAGTGAATGGAAAAATGTGCTGGTAAATAATTCTCATAAATTTGACTTCCCTGTTCACCGGCCTTATTACGACCTTACGGCAAAAGAAAAGAAACTTATCTGGACTGGAAATAAACACTTTGAAGGTTTGGATGCTTTTTTTAAACACCTCGAATCTCAAGCTTATAAAATTCAATACCGTGTAATGCTTTCGCGCTACCGCGGAAAAACCGTTTGTCCTGAATGCCAGGGAACCCGCCTGCGCAAGGATGCAACCTACGTGAAGATCAGTGAACATTCGATCAATGATGTGGTGCTGATGCCCGTGAAGGATTCTCTGGAGTTTTTTAAAAACATTAAGCTGAATGCCTACGACCTCGAAGTAGCGAAGCGGATATTGCTTGAAATTAAAAACCGTTTGCAATTTCTGGATGACGTTGGTCTGGGATACTTGACATTGAACCGACTGTCGAATTCACTATCAGGAGGTGAGTCACAGCGCATCAACCTGGCAACTTCGCTGGGCAGCAGTCTGGTGGGCTCCATGTATATTCTTGATGAACCTAGCATTGGCTTGCATTCCAGAGACACCGACCGTTTGATAAAGGTATTGAACTCACTTCGCGACATCGGCAATACCGTTATTGTTGTGGAGCACGATGAAGAGATCATGCGTGCAGCAGATCAATTGATTGATATCGGCCCGCTGGCTGGAACGCACGGTGGCGAACTGGTTTTCCAGGGAACACACAAAGATCTGGCAACAGAAGAAAAAAGCTTAACAGCTTTATATCTTACAGGAAAAGAAAAAATTCCGGTTCCCTCTTTCAGAAGAAACTGGAACAAGTTTATTGAACTAACAGGAGTGCGTGAAAACAACCTGAAAGGGGTGAATGTAAAATTTCCGCTCAATGTGATGACCGTTGTAACGGGCGTGAGCGGATCAGGAAAAACATCTTTAGTAAAAAGAGTCTTATATCCGGCGCTTAAAAAAATTCATGGTGGCTTCGGAGAACAAACGGGAACTTTTGACAAGCTGGGTGGCGACTTCAAAAGCGTTGGCGCAGTGGAAATGATCGACCAGAACCCTATCGGTAAATCATCCCGCTCAAATCCGGTTACCTATGTAAAAGCATACGATGAGATCCGCACGTTATTTGCCGATCAGACCTTAGCAAAGAACAGAGGCTATAAACCTTCCCATTTTTCGTTCAATGTGGACGGAGGGCGATGTGAAGTATGTGAAGGAGAAGGCGAAGTAACAGTGGAAATGCAATTCATGGCCGACATTCACCTTGTGTGTGAAGCCTGCAATGGCAAACGATTCAAACAGGACATTCTCGAGATTACTTACCAGGATAAAAACATTTCCGATGTATTGAACATGACGGTTGACGACGCTGTTGATTTTTTTAGCGAAGCACAACGTCCAAGTTCTACTGAAAGAAAACTTGTTCAAAAATTGCAGCCGCTCTCTGATGTAGGTTTAGGATATGTTCATTTAGGGCAACCCAGCAGTACACTAAGTGGTGGAGAAGCACAACGCATCAAGCTGGCTTCTTTCCTTGGAATAGGACAAAACAGCAGTACTCCCACCCTATTTATCTTTGACGAGCCTACAACAGGTTTACATTTTCATGATATATCCAAATTGCTTTTTGCTTTCAATGCTTTGATCAAACAAGGGCATTCACTCATCATTATAGAGCACAATGCTGAGATCATTAAATGCGCCGACTGGATCATCGATCTTGGACCTGAAGGTGGAAACACCGGTGGAAGCATTGTATTTGAAGGTACTCCGGAAGACTTAATTAAATCAAAAACTTCCTATACGGGAAAATATCTGAAAGAGAAATTGAGTGAAAATTTGAAAGCTCGTATTTAATCTGCTCATTCAGATTAAACAACCTCTTCCTTAAACTGCAAATCAAACAATCGCTTGTATTGCCCATTATGCTTCAATAACTCCTGATGATTTCCCATTTCAATGATCTCGCCTTTATCCATTACAATGATCTTATCAGCCTTTTGGATTGTAGCAAGACGATGAGCAATGATAATTGAAGTACGTCCTTTGGTTAAAATATCAATTGCCGATTGGATTAGTTTTTCCGACTCTGTATCAATGGAAGAGGTTGCTTCATCCAGCACCAAAATTTTAGGATTATAAACGTAAGCACGAATGAAAGAAATCAATTGTCTTTGACCGACCGACAACATTCCTCCTCTTTCCATTGCATTATAATCGTAACCACCTGGAAGCCGCGTAATAAAATCATGAGCACCAACAAGCTTGGCCGCCTCAATAATTTTCTCCCGGCTGATCTCGGGATTGTTCAACGAAATATTATTTGCAAGTGTATCTGAGAATAAAAATACGTCCTGCAAAACAACGCCAATACTTTTTCTCAACGATGAAAGCTCATAATCGCGTACATCTGTCTCATCTATACAAATGCTTCCCTTATTGTATTCATAAAAACGGTTGAGCAAATTAATAATGGATGACTTCCCTGCACCCGTAGCGCCCACTAAAGCCACAGTCTCGCCTTTTTTAACGGAAAAGGAAACATCTTGTAATACCCAATCTTCTTGATTGTATGCAAACCATACATTTTTTAAATCCACATTACCTTCAATAGATGATGCATCCCTGCTTCCCTTGTTTTCAATTACTTCATTCGTATCCAACACCTTAAAAACACGATCGGAAGAAACCATTCCCATTTGCAAGGTATTAAAGCGATCCGCCAATTGACGGATAGGACGAAACATCATATTCAGGAACATGATGAAAGCAACAAGATCTCCAAGTGAAGTAGTTCCATGCAGCACATCTTTTCCACCCCACCAGATGATCAATGCCAATGCCAGGGATGAAAGGATTTCCACAACTGGAAAAAAGACCGAATAAGCCATGATGGAACGAATGTTTGCATCACGGTGCTTTTCATTGATCTTCTTAAATTTATTTAATTCTGCTTCTTCCCGGTTGAAGATCTGTATGATATTCATTCCCGTAATATGTTCCTGGACAAATGCATTTAATCGTGCCACCTGCGTTCTTACATCTTGAAAAGAACGTTGAACAGATTTCTTAAAGATATACGTAGCGAGTAAAAGAATTGGAATGGTGGTAAGCACCACAAGCGTTAACTTGAAATTCATGAAAAACATCACCACTACAATGACCACGATCTTGAGAATATCCCCGATGATAACAATCAGTCCCTGCGAAAAAATATCGGCGATCACCTCTATATCTGAAACAGCCCGTGTAACAAGAGTCCCGATGGGAGTATTATCATAGTATTTTAGTCTTAAGCCGATAATGTGTTTGTACAGTTGCACCCTTATATCTTTGACTACTTTCTGGCCAAGGCTATTGGTGAGAAGTGAATCAGCAAACTGTACCAAGGCTTCTGAAACCAACAAACCGATCAATACCATGGTCATAGTTAACAACATGGAAGGATTGGGTGTTTCCACATAATGGTCCAAGGTGTATTGAATGAGTATCGGACGAAGCGGTGATAAAAATGCAAGAAATATAGTGGTACATACTGCAAGTGCAAAGCTTTTTCGATATGGCTTCACATAGGCAAATATTCTTTTCAGAATATCAAGATCAACAGCTTTTCCTATTATGGATTTCCTTTTTTCAGTCATTAAAATAATTTGCCGGATATTCTACTTTAGTGAGATACAAACCACAGGCATGGGCAGATAATCCTGCATTGGAGCGCTCTTTACTTTCTATAATTCTCCTGAATTCCTCAATGCTAATTTTGCCCTTGCCGACTTCCAGGCAGGTACCTACAATTGCTCTGACCATGTTCCTCAAGAAGCGGTCGGCCGAAACAGTGAATATCAATAAGCCCTGCTCTTCTTTCCATTCCGCTTTATACATTTTACAATTGTTGGTCGCATTTTGAGTATTACTCTTTGCAAAGGCCGAGAAATCTATGAATTCAAACAAAACAGCTGCGGCTTTGTTCATTTCGTTCACGTTCAGCTCTCCATAGATGAAACAAGCGCTATTGATTCGGAAAGGATCTTTTCTTCTGTTAATGATATACTGATAGGTTCTGGCCACAGCGTCAAAGCGGGCATTGGCTTTTTCCTTTACAGCATGAATATTCTGGATTGCAATATCAGCGGGTAAAGCATGGTTGAACTTAAAGATCCATTTCTCTTTTTTATCGAGTAGCTCTCTCGTTGTATCAAAATGGGCATAATATTCCGAAGCATGAACTCCGGCATCCGTACGCCCACAACCCGTTACAAAAACAGGTTCATTCAACAGGCGCGAAAGCATTTCATTAAGCACTTGCTGTACTGTAGAAAATGTATTTTCCTGTATTTGCCAGCCGTGATAAGCTGTTCCGTTGTAGGATAGCCTGATGAAATAGCGTTGCAATGGTTTGGTGCATTAATTTTTTCAGCAACAAATGTAAGAAAATTTACCGGGGATGAGCGCTTCGGCGCCTAAACATGTTTAACAATTTTTAACAGCCGATATCAGCTAATAGATGGGCATTGTGTTAATTTTGCCATGCAAAAAAAATGCTAAACAGAACCTGGAAAAAATTACACAAAAATGACTGATATCAGAGAATTAAATGAGCGCATTCAGCACGAAAGCGCTTTTGTTGATCTGCTTACCATGGAAATGGACAAAGTGATCGTGGGTCAAAAATACATGGTTGAACGTCTGCTGATCGGCTTATTGTCGAACGGACACATCCTTCTGGAAGGCGTTCCGGGATTAGCAAAAACATTAGCGATAAAATCACTCGCCAGCACCATTCATGCTGATTTCAGCCGTATACAGTTTACTCCGGATCTTTT
>DASWNK010000146.1:0-6448 GCA_036399275.1 Bacteroidia bacterium
AATGAAACGACTCTTTAATGTCACACAAAAGCTGATACAATCGCACCTTGTTGCAGGACAAATGATCCCTGATGAGGAGATCGGACTTCGCATTGATCAAACCCTTACGCAGGATGCAACCGGCACTATGGTTATGCTGGAGCTGGAAGCAATGGAACTGGAAAGGATAAAAACGGAAGTGTCGGTACAATATGTTGATCATAATTTGTTGCAGGCGGATTTTAGAAATGCTGATGATCATCTTTTTTTACGATCAGCATCCCAGCGTTTTGGTTTTTGGTATAGTCGTCCGGGAAATGGTGTGAGCCATCCGGTGCACATGGAACGTTTCGGTATTCCGGGAAAGACCCTGGTGGGTTCTGATAGCCACACGCCGGCTTCCGGCGCATTGGGTATGCTGGCCTTGGGTGCTGGCGGACTGGATGTCGCCTTTGCAATTATGGGCGAGCCGCTTTTTATTAAAATGCCACGCATTTTAGGCGTAAAGCTCATTAACAAATTGCCCGACTGGGTGAGTGCGAAAGATGTAGTGCTGGAAATGCTGCGACGCTATAATGTGCAGGGTTGCCGCGGGCTGATCATTGAATATTACGGGCCAGGACTGGAACATTTGAGTGTGATGGACCGGCATGTGATTGCCAACATGGGAACAGAAATGGGGGCTACCAGTACCGTTTTTCCTTCTGATGAGGAAGTAAAGCGCTTTATGCTTTCACAGGAAAGAGGAGAAGAATGGGTAGAGCTTCTTGCAGATGAAGGTGCTACCTATGACATGTTCGATGAGATAGATCTTTCGCAGGTAGAGCCAATGATCGCTAAGCCCAGCAGTCCTGGAAACGTAGTGCCTTTGAGCGAAGTGGAAGGGCTGCCGATTTCCCAGGTGGTGATTGGTTCTTCCGCAAATCCTGGTTTAAGGGACTTTTGGATGGTAGCGGAAATCTTAAAAGGGCGAAAAGTACCGGACGGGCTTTCTCTCGACGTGAATCCGACTTCACGTCAGATGATTGAAAATCTGATTGCATTGGATGGGCTTCTTCCTATCTATCATTCGGGTGGGCGGGTGCATCAGGCAGGTTGCATGGGCTGCATTGGAATGGGCCAGGCGCCTGCTTCCGGAAAAAACAGTTTAAGAACGGTGCCGAGAAATTTTCCCGGACGATCAGGTACGTTGGATGATCAGGTATATTTATGTAGTCCGGAAACGGCTGCTGCATCGGCACTTACCGGAAAAATTACCGATCCGCGAAAGCTGGAGAAATTATTTGATATGGAATATCCTCGTTTTATTCAACCACTGAAAGAGATTGTCAATACGGAAATGTTATTGGCTCCTTTAAAAGAGAAGCAAGAGGTTGTGCTGGAAAAAGGACCCAACATTGTCTCACTGCCGAAGTTCGACAAGCTGAAGGATAAATATACCGTACCTATATTATTAAAAATGGCCGATAATATTTCGACGGATGAAATTTTAAAAGCGGGTGTCAAAGCACTTTCGTACCGGAGTAATATTCCGGAAATAAGTAAGTGGACCTTCTCCGTGATTCGCGAAGATTTTTGGGAACAGGCCTTAAAAGCAAAGGACGAATTCGGAGGACATTTGGTGGTAGCTGGAGATAATTATGCGCAGGGATCCAGCAGGGAACATGCGGCCATTGCACCGCGTTACCTGGGACAGGTGGCGGTTCTGGCAAAAAGTTATGCTCGTCTGGGCTGGCAAAATCTTATTAATTTCGGAATTATTCCTTTTGAGTTTTATAATCCGGAGGATTATGATCACATCGAAGAAAATGACATCATCAAGCTGGAAGGTGTTCTCGACAGCTTTAATCAGAACAATTTGTTTATAGCGATTAATCAGACGAAGAATACCTCTTATCGCCTCAAGCATAGTTTGAGCCCGAGGCAGATAAAAGTGTTGTTGATGGGAGGGGTGATCAATTATTTCAGAATGCCTGCAAAGGATCCGGAAGAAATTTTTACAAGCTCGGATAGTTAATTGTTTAAGCTTTTAAAGCCGGTTCCATACAATTGCTCAACTGATGTAAAAAGAGCAGAACATTGTTTACACCCAGCACATTGTATTGTGCGCATGTATTGCCCGGGCCAACTTTGATTGTGTACTGGTTTTTATCTGTCAACACACTGAACATATCTTCGTCCGTGCGGTCGTCACCGATGGCTAATACGAAGTCGAATTTTTCTTTGGAAAGAAACTGACTGATAAATTTGCCTTTATTGCTGTTTGCCGTTTTGATCTCTATTACTTTATGACCGTGCAGAATATCAAAATCATTATGCAGATTTAGTGGCAGTAGTTCTTTGGTGAAATCAAGTCTTACCGCTTCTTCATCAATGTTTTCAACGGCACGGTAATGCCATGCGAAAGAATATTCTTTTTCTTCGATAAAGGAACCGGGCATTGATTGTACATAATTATCGAGAAAGCTTTTTACGCTATCCTTCCAGGAAACATTCATACCGTCGGGGTAAATCCATTCATCGCTTTGAGAGGGCTTATACAATGCACCATGTTCAGCAGCAATGCCAATCCGGCTATTCTGAAACCAATTCTGCAAGGTTCCCGCATCGCGCCCACTGATCAGCATGATTTTATTCGTTTGATCGCTGCTTAATTTTGCCACCAATTCCTTGATCACATCACCCGGCACTGCTTCTTCGGGTTTGTTGTAAAAAGGGATTAAGGTTCCATCGTAATCCAACAGTATCAATCTTCTTGACGCATGACGGTAAGCATTCATGACCTGCAGTTTGTCGTAATAGCTCATCACTTTTGCGCCCACACAATTGGGAACCGTATCCGCCATTGCATCGTTCAGAAATGTATGCATCCATTTGTTTACATCATTCTTCTGGATGGCTTCCTGCATGCTTTGCATTCTATTTTGTTGTTCATCTTCTGGCAGAAAGAGGGCTTTTATCATGACCTCCTGCATAATTTGTATATCATTTGGATTGACCAGCAATGCTTCCGTGAGCTCGTTCGCTGCACCTGCAAATTCGCTGAGAATAAGGCATCCACGAAGATCTTTTCGAGAGGCGACAAATTCTTTCGCCACTAAGTTCATTCCGTCCCGCAAAGGTGTTACCAAAGCAACATCACAGGAAGTATAGCAAGCCAGCAATTGTGTGAAATTTAAATGCCGGTATTGGTAAATGATAGGTTGCCATTGAAGACTGCTATACAAGCCATTAATGCGGCTTACATTTTCCTCAATGAGCTTTTTTCGTTCCTGGTATTGGTTGATTGTTTCCCTGGAAGGAATAACATTGATCACAAATACTACTTTTTCGCGAAGATCAGTATGGTTCTCCAACATTAGCTCATAAGCTTGCAAGCGGTTGATTACTCCTTTGCTGTAGTCGAGCCGGTCGAGGGAGAAAATGATTTTCACCTGTTTATATTTACGCTTTACAAGCGATCGTTCCTGCATTACGTCTTTATCATCATAGCCAGAATTAAATTTATGATAGTCGATACTAATGGGATAGTCCTTGATGAGTGTAACATGTCCATTTAAATTCACACAGTTGTTGACAGACTCTATTCCCAGAAAAAAGGCCAATGCACTTTTAAAATGGTTGCAGTAATCGTTTGTTTGGAAGCCTGCAACGTCGGCTCCCAGCAAACCTCTCAGCAGCTCATTGCGCCATTCTTCGGGAATCAGTTTTATGATCTCAAAAGAAGGGAAAGGAATGTGCAGGAAAAAGCTTGATCGGACCGGCTTTGCGCCTTGCTGCAGAAGCCCGGGTACCAGCATCAGATGATAGTCGTGCACCCATACAATATCGTTTGGCTTTGCTACTTCCCGGATGGCATCGGCAAACATCTGGTTCACAGTTTTATATGCGCGGAAGAATGATTCATTGTATTCGGCAAAGGATGCGAAATAGTGAAATAAGGGCCAGAGGAGCGTATTTGAAAATCCATTGTAATAAAGATCTTCCGTTTCCTTGTCGAGAAACAAAGGCACAATCTCCAATTCCTGTTCCTGTCCACTGTTTTTATAGTCAAGCCATTCTTCCGCCTTAAAATCGGCCACACCGATCCAGGTAATCTTGTTTTCTTTTGGCATCGACTGAATAGCAGAAACCAGTCCCCCGCTTGAAGGAACCACCTCTATTTGATCGTTGTTCTTTTTTATACTAAAAGGAAGACGATTAGATACGATGATCAATCTTTTTTGCATTTCGCTTTTCCGTTAATGTTTAATCGAGGGCCCGCTAATGGCCGAACTGCAGTCTAAATTTTAGTGCCTGCTGGTATAACTTTGGTACAAAATCACAAAATTGAGCCCTTGTATGGAGGAAAATGAAAAGAGTAGATACGAAGAGAGTCTCAGGTATGTAACGTATTACTGGGATAAAATTACCTTTTACTACCCAAGGGATAAAGGTAAGCAGCTGGGGCTGCCCCATAAATTTGTGTCACCCAACAGTGTTATTTTCCGCAACGACCAGTTTTATTGGGACAGTTATTTCACAATTCTTGCACTCGTAAAACAAAATAAGATCAAGCTTGCAAAAGGGATGGTCGATAACCTGATTTATCTTCTCGATCGGTTTGGCATTGTGCCTATGCGAAATCGTTATTATAATCTGGGGACCTCACAGATTCCTTTTCTCACCTCCATGGCATTCGAAATATTCGAGGTGAATAAGGATAAAGCCTGGCTATTGAAGGTAATCAATGCGGCGGAAAAAGAATTGAAAATATACTGGATGAATGCAAAGCTGACGGAAACCCACTTTGTGTATAAAGGACTTTCGAGGTATTGTGATCATTATATTACTCATTTAGGAGCAGAGCATGAATCAGGTTGGGATATGACTTCGAGGTTTCACGACCGTTGTTTAAACTATCTGCCGATTGATCTCAACAGCTGTTTGTATAAATATGAAATGGATATTGCAAAAGCATACGAACTGGTCGATAATCCCCGGCGCTCGCGTAAATACAAAGCGCAGGCAACAGCAAGGAAGAAAGTGATCAATGAACTGATGTGGAATGAGAAACAGAATTTTTTCTGCGACTATAATTATCAGTCTTTGCAATCCAGCCTGTTTTTATCAGTGGCAGGTTTTTATCCACTCTGGGCTAATCTGGCTACTCCTGAACAAGCAGCATTAATTCGCGAACATGTGCTGCCGCTTTTTGAATTTGAGGGAGGGATCACCAATACACAAACCTCCGGCTTATCGCCCGAAAAAAAACAGCATGATCATCCGAATGGCTGGCCGCCTCAGCAATGGATCGTTATCAAAGGCTTACTCAATTATGGCTTTCAACAGGATGCGGAAAGAATTGCCAGAAAATGGCTGGACATGAATGTAAAGATATTCGAAGAAACCGGTAAATTCTGGGAAAAACACAATGTAGAAAACTGCGACATTGGCGTTTCAAATTCAGGCCGTTATTTATTGCAAAGCGGATTCGGATGGACGAATGCCGTTTTTATCAGGTTGATGAGTGAGTTTAGTTTTAAGTAGCAGCTTAAAATAGAAAGGAAAAAATATTTAGGATGAAGCTGTTCTTAATTGCGCATAAATCTGTCTTCCAGATCAATCTCCTTAAATGTTCTTTTCCCGCGGATATAGTAATCGGCAATAATGCTGTGCAGGTATACAGCAGTAGTAGTATATTGTGTAACATTCTTTCGAAGCGCTCTTCTTTTTCTGAGCGTGGTCTTCAAAGTAAAATAAAAGCTCTTGTGCGATTTCAGCACCGCCCAGCAATGATCAAACTGGCCCGAAAAAAAGAATTTAAAAGCAGCAACACCATCCAGGTTCATTCGCCAGAAGATCTTTACAAAGAAATATTCCGGCGGATGGTTTTTGCACAACAGGATCAAATTATTTCTGAAATTCAGGTAGGTCTTTTTCGGACTGGTTTTGTTAAGAGTTCCGCCTCCAACATGGTAAATAGTAGAATTGGGGCAATACATAATCTTAGCGCCCTTGTTTTTTAATCGCCAGCAAAGGTCGATCTCTTCCATGTGGGCGAAAAAATCTTCATCAAAACCTTGTACACTTTGATATGATTCGGCCCTCACAAACAAGCATGCACCAGTAGCCCAGAAAATTTCCCGCTCATCATCATACTGGCCTTTGTCTTCTTCCAGGGTATCGAGGATCCTTCCACGACAGAAAGGATACCCGAATTTGTCGATAAAGCCGCCGGCTGCGCCTGCATATTCGAAATACGTTTTATTATCAAATGATCTTATTTTTGGCTGGCATGCCGCGATGGATGGATCTTTGTCCATCAAGGCAATCACCGGATCGATCCAATTGGGAGTAACTTCGACATCGGAATTCAACAGCACATAATATTCAGCATCCACCTTTTTTAAGGCATCATTATAGCCTTTCGCAAAGCCACCATTTTCCGGATTTTGAATGATCCGCAATTGAGGATAGTTACTTTTAA
>DASWNK010000147.1:0-9216 GCA_036399275.1 Bacteroidia bacterium
CTTCTTATTGCATCCGCAAACCCACCGAATCGGCTGAGCTTAAAAAAATTTTACGCATGGCCCTTGCGGAAATCATAGAAAATAAGGAAATTCAACCCCCAAGAGAAAAATTTCAACTCGGCTTTGTCTAACAAACTATAATCTATGAAATTAAAGGTTCTTGCTAAAAAAAAATCGACTACAAAAAGACCTCCCTCTCTCGTTAAAAATAAAATATTTCCAATCGTTGCGATCGGCGCTTCCGCAGGTGGACTGGAAGCGGTAACGGAACTGCTAAAAAACCTGCCTGCCAATACAGGAATGGCGTATATCTATATCGCCCACCTGAGCCCTGATTACAAAAGCATGCTCTCATCTCTTTTATCGAGAACCACCAAAATGAAAGTGCAGGAGGCAAAAAACGGGGCAGCCATGGAGCCAAACAAATTTTATATTATTCCTCCCGACAAGGAAATGCGTGTGTCGGACGGACATATAAAACTATCAAACCGAAAAAAAGACAAGATAAATAATTTGCCCATTGATATATTCTTTTCCTCTTTGGCAGAAAAACACAAAGAAAAAGTAATTGGCGTTGTTCTTTCCGGGACAGGAAACGATGGTACCCGCGGGCTTAAAATTATTAAGCAGGAAGGTGGCCTGACTTTCGCCCAAAATGCTTCCGCAAAATTCAGCAGCATGCCCGAATCGGCAATTGTGCAAGGGGCTGTTGATTTCGTGCTATCACCAAAGGAAATTGCCAATGCTCTCATCCGTCTAAGTAAAAATGCATATATAAATAATAGTGCATTAAGAGCGGAGAAAGAATTTGAAATTGAAAATAAAAATCCTGACCTGAAAATTATTCTTCAACTTTTATACAGGAGAAAAGGAATTGATTTCAGCCATTACAAAATGAATACCATCAAAAGGCGGATCATCCGGAGAATGCAAATCCACAAAATTGAAACATTGCAGCAATACGCCAAACTACTGGGAGGGAAGAATGATGAAATTGATATGCTATCACAAGATCTGCTGATCAATGTGACGTATTTTTTCCGTGAGCCTGAAACATTTCAATACCTGAAAAATAGTTTATTTCCAAAACTGATCAAAAGTAAAACAGCTGAAGAAACGCTACGGATATGGATACCGGCCTGCTCCACCGGTGAAGAAGTTTATTCCATGGCCATGCTGCTCATGGAGAACCAAAGCAAGCTAGGAACAAACCTGCCTTTACAGATATTTGCCACTGACTTAAGTGAACAGGCGATCCGCAAGGCACGTTTAGGGCAATATACAGCAGATGATCTGAAACCGGTTTCAAAACACCTGATAGATCGCTACTTCACAAAAATAAAAGATGTTTATTCCGTAAATAAAGCGCTGCGCGACACCTGTGTGTTTGCACAACACAATATTTTATCCGATCCACCATTTTCCCATGTGGATTTTATCAGCTGCTGTAACCTACTCATATACCTGGATGCAGCCGTTCAGAAAAAAGTGATCGCTACCTTTCATTATGCATTACGGGATCATGGTTATTTATTGCTAGGCAAATCTGAAACAATTGGCGCATCCGCTCATCTTTTTTCGCCGATCAACAAAAAATTAAAAATTTACCTCCGGAAAAAAAATGTTTCCACGAGTGCCATTCCCACTATTACTTCCCGCTTTTCCCCAAATATTTATCCAGAGCGTAAAACAAGCTCTTTGCGCCATTTCTCTGTCCATTCCAACGGCCATCTCGGCAGCACCATCGATTCTTTGTTATTATCGCGCTACATGCCCACTTGTGTGATCATTAATTATGATATGGAAATCCTGGAATTCAGGGGCGCTACCGACATGTACTTGAAACATTCATCCGGCAAGGCAAGTTTCAATATCATAAAAATGGCCAAACCCGAGTTTGCTTTTGAGCTTCGCAATGTGATCCACAGCGCGATTAAATCAGAGCAAAGCGTTCGCAAGAAAGCCATTGAGATCAAAACAGATTCGGGAATCCGGATCATCAGCATAGAAGTAACGCCGATCAAATTAGAAGGCGAAGAGCCTATGCTGCTTGTACTGTTTACCGAACAACAAGCTGTTGAAATATTTGACCATGCAGCAAGCATTCATCACAAAAACAATCATCTTTCGGCAAAAGACATCCGAATCAAAAAACTGGAAGAAGAATTATCGGAAGCACGTACCAGCATGTTTTCGATTACGCATGATCATGAAACAATGATTGAAGAGCTTCAAAGCGCAAATGAAGAAGTGGTTTCCAATAATGAAGAATTACGAACACTCAATGAAGAGCTAGAAACCTCGAAAGAGGAAATTGAATCAACCAACGAAGAGCTGATCAACGCCAATCAGCAATTGCAAAACCGCAATGAACAGGTAGAAGAGCTGAATAATTATTCAGAAGCCATTATTGCCACCATCCATGATCCAATGCTCGTGCTGGATAAAGATTTACGCATAAGATCGGCAAATGCACCTTTTTACAAGCAATTCAACATTCAGGAGACCATAAAAGAAGGCACAAAGTTGTATGAGCTGAACAAGGGCCAGTGGAAAATCCCGCAATTGCGTAAACTATTGGAGGAAGTTATCCCGAATAATACTTTTCTGAATAACGTTGAAATCACACATTCTTTTAAAGGACTGGATGAACGGATATTGCTGATCAATGCACGGCGAGTTGTTCATAAGAGCAGCAACCAGCAGCTGATTCTGTTGGTAATTGAAGATGTTACCGAACGTGCTAACTCCCGAAAAATAGAATTAAGGCTGATCAATGAGCTTCAGGAAGCAAACAAAGCGCTCGAAAGCATGAATGCAGAGCTGATCTCATTCAGTTATATTTCCAGCCATGATTTACAAGAACCTTTGCGCAAAATAAGAACATTTACCAGCTATCTGCTGGAAGAAGAATACGAACATTTATCTGGCACCGCCAAAGATTATTTTAATAGAATTCAAGCTTCGGTAAAGCAGATGCAAACGCTTATTGAGGACCTGCTGGCTTATTCCCGCACCAATGCTACCGAACAAAAGTTTGAAAAAACAGATCTTGCAGAAATCATCAACGACGTAGAAAATAATTTCTCGGAAGTAATCAAGGAAAAAAAGGCGATCATTAACACCGGTAATCTATGTAAAGTAAAGGTGATCCGTTTTCAATTTCGACAGCTCCTCCATAACCTTATCGGAAATGCGCTGAAATTTTCGAGCGCCAAGCGGGCTCCGCGAATCCTGATTAAATGTGATATTTTAAAAGGAAATAAATCCGAACATAGTGAGCTGCTACCAAATGTAAAATACTATCACATTTCAGTCAGCGATAACGGGATTGGATTCGAGCCAAAATATAAAAAACGCATTTTCGAAATATTCGAGCGTCTTCATGCGCGCGACAAATACAACGGAACGGGAATCGGGCTGGCAATTTGCAAGAAGATCGTTCTCAATCACAATGGAATAATCACCGCCGATAGCCAGCTGGATAAGGGGACCACATTTCATATTTACATTCCCAGTAAATGATATCGTCAGCATTCAAACTTATAAGAGGATGGCTTCAGCCACACAACTACCTAACAAACAGGTGCTTGACTTGAAAAATGGAAACTACAAGAAGGATGCTGGCCAATTAGCCGCTTTTTTTGTAAGTTTTGAATTCCTTCCTATATTTACAGGATGGAACCACTAATCATTGTCGGCACGGAAAAAACCCCGGAGATCAGATTTACCTCTCAAACAGGAAAGCTTTATATTGGTGGGCGTTCCTATTCCTCCGATGCATTTGATTTCTACAAACCGATTACCGCATGGATCAATGAATACATACTAAATCCAAATGAAACTACCATTGTTGAAATTAACGTCGATTACTTCCATTCTGTTTCCGTGAAATATCTCACCAGCATCATCAAAAAAGTTGCACACCTGCAAGAAGAAGGAAAATCCGTAAAAGTCATTTGGTTTCACCAGGCTGATGATGATGAAGATGAAGCGTATGACCTTGGGAAAAACATTGAAATAGAATCCAAGCTTAAGTTTGAATACAGTGAAGTTTCAAAATAGTCTGTATCTATTCTTGTCTTGCACGTTATGACGTTTCTTTATTGTCTTCTCGTTTCATCGCTATTGGCAGTCGAGAGAATACGACAGGATCAAAATGGAAAAATAATTAAACCCTCACTCCCATTATTAAGATATCATCTACCTGCGCCAGATTACCTTTCCATTTGATAATAGTAGTTTCCAAGAGTTCTTTTTGTTCTTCCATCGGCGTCCCTTCAAATGAGATGAGAAGATTTTGCAAAGCTTTGTATTTTAATTTTTTTCCTTTGTCGCCACCGAACTGATCAGCATAGCCATCGGTAAATATATATATGGTATCGCCTTTCTGCAGCTGAATTTCCTGGTTAGTATAGTTTTTCATTTCTCCATCCAGTGAAGTGCCAATGGGGATTTTATCGGAAGCAAAGTCCATCAGTATGCCATCGCGCACGATGTACAAAGGATTAAAAGCACCAGCATATTCCAGCAGGTAGGTTTTCGTATCAAAGGCACACAGCGCAATGTCCATTCCGTCCTTTACTTCAGAATCACTACCGGTTTGCCTTAGCGTTTTTCCGATTCCTTTGCTGAGTGAATTTAAAATGAGCGCCGGGCGCGATAAGCCGAGCTCATTCAATGCTTTCCCTAATAGGTTGTAGCCTACCACACTCATGAGCGCTCCCGGAACGCCATGTCCGGTGCAGTCCACAGCGGCAAATAACACTTTATTGCCCCAAGGCTCCACCCAGTAAAAATCGCCGCTGATCACATCTTTCGGCATGTAGAGCACAAATGAATCGGGAAGCAATTGCCGGACGATCTGAGAAGGCGGAAGAATGGCTTCCTGGATGCGCTTGGCATAATTAATACTGTCCTTGATATCTTTGTGTTGATCTTCAATGATATTATAAGCCAGTTCTATTTTTTGGTTTTTAATATCCAATTCCCTGTTTGCATTTTTCTTTTGAAGATAAGCCCAAACCATTACTATTGATAAAATAAAGATTAGAATTGCGAGTGCAATGATTATTTTCGATACCAGCGATTTTCGGCTCAGCTCATCTTCCTGGATCTTTTTATCCTTTGTGAGCAGTACAATCTGTTGCTCTTTCTTTTCAGAATCAAAGCGGGTCTGCATCTCCGCAATCTGCTTGCTGCTCTCCACATTATAAATAGAATCGTTCATCCCTTGGTACAATTCATAAATTTCCAAGGCCTGTTTGAAATTCCCCATTTTTTTATGCGCTTTGGAAATGCCTTTGTAGGATTGAAGCATGTGCTCGTTCGCTTTAATGGATTCTCCCAATTGCAAGCCTTTTTTATAGTATTCGAGTGCTTTTTCGCCATTTCCGGTCGACTCATAAAAATCGCCGATATTGTTTAAAGCAAGCGACTGCCCGTAAATATTACCAGTTTTTTCGTACAACTCCAATGCCTTCATAATGTAAAACAACGTTTTGGGATAGTCTTTCAGTTTGTGGTAGGTGTCCGCTATGTTATTATAATTGGTGGCGGTGGCATCTTCATTATCTACCTCCTGGAAGATTGGCAGCGATTTAAAAAAATAGCCGAGTGCCTTTTCATAGTCATGCTTGTCGCTGTATGCCGTACCAATAGAAATCAGGCAGGATGCTGTTCCGTTCTTGGTTTTCAGCTCAGTTGCAATAACGAGTGCGCGCTCGAAATACGGCAAAGCCTCATCCGGCTTATTGAGGCTTAAGAACACATTTCCGATTGCGCCCGATGAAGAAAGAATACCTCTTTTATTGGCGAGCTTTTCCTGGATGGTCAATGCCTTTAAATAATAATCCAGACAAGTTTCAAAGTCTGCCAGATTATAATAGCCGTTGCCGATATTATTTAGCGAGACCGCTTGGTATAGCGGATAATTCTTCTCTTTCGATAGCTGAAGCGCACTTTTCGCATAACTGATAGATTTGTCCGGCTCAATATCAACTATCAATTGAGCCAGTCGATTAAACACTTCGATTTTTGCAGTATCACGCGGAAGTACCGTTAAGACTGTTTGCAATGAATCGATTTCTTTTTGATCCTGCCCTAAGGAAATAAAAGGCAGCAAAACGAGAAGAATAAAAAAGAGGGAGTATTTTTTAATCACTTAGCTTAATTTTAGTACAAGGTATAAAAATTAAACAGCATTCAAAAAAAATAAAAAAGCGGAACTGATCAGGTTCCGCCTCATTCAATCAACTTCACTTTTCATCCTTCATCCTCTTGCAAGCTTCTTTAGTTTCATTCAGATGTATCTCAATGCTCGGGGCATTTGCCGCCGCCCAGGCTCTGATATCCGCATCTTTTCCTTTCTTTGATTCCTTTTTCAGACTGGCATATTGCATCTTATGAGTTTTTTTCATGCATTTCATGTATGCCTTGTCAAACCGAGCGCCTTTCTTCTTGGCCAGCATTCGATAGGTTTTCTGACTTCTAGCACTTAGGTTGTCGGGAACGGTAATGTTTTTCTTCGCTGCCAGGGCTTTTAATTCACGGTTCATTTTTTCATGATCCTGCTCCATAGTTCTGCTGAAGCTCTTAACTGTTGCCGAAGTGGCGGTACTTTGAGCCAGATCACTTAATTGCGATTGCAGCATCGCCCTGTCTGCCTCACAAACAGCAAACTTCGCGTCGTGCTTCATTTCCTTCGAAACCTTGGTTTTATTCGCTTCCATGGATGTATGGATGCTATCATTTTTATTGCTCATGCAGGACATGCTGGTAAGTGTGTACGCTGGCAATAAAATATATAAGATTAACTTTTTCATACGCTCAATTATTAATTGTTTGTATAAAAAAGAATATTAAAAATGTACCAATGCCTTTGTGGCATTAATTGCTCAATAAAAAGAAGGATTTATTTGATCAGCTTGCCGTTCAATTTCATCAGCAGGGTTTCGGAAACCTTTGCATTGTAGCGTGCATCCGCCAAACGGGTAAGCGCATCATCATAGCTTTTCTGAATCTCTTTTAATTCGATGGAGCTGCTCGCGCCAATGCGAAAGCGTTCCAGGGCAATTGTAACTGCTTCTTTCGCAAGCCCGGTATTTTCCTCTTCCAGCGTAAGTATCTTCTGATCGTCCTGATATTGTTTGAAAGAAGACAATAAAGCATGCTCAACCTGCAGCTTTGTATTTTTGTAATCAAAATCTGCATTCGCCAATTGCAAACGTGCATTCTTCACCTGGTTGTTCGTTATAAAGCCATTGAAGATCGTCCAGCTTGCCGTTAAGCCCAAGTTTAGTCCTAAATTCTGGTTCAGTAAAGAGAAACCGGCCTGGTTTTCGGAGCGGGAGAATAAATAGTTCGCGTTAAGATTCAATCTCGGAAATAATTGAGACTGCGTTTCTTTCAGCA
Organism: Bacteroidia bacterium; assembly: GCA_036399275.1. GTDB lineage: Bacteria > Bacteroidota > Bacteroidia > 2-12-FULL-35-15 > 2-12-FULL-35-15 > 2-12-FULL-35-15. The sequence goes on from DASWNK010000147.1 coordinate 7,414, forward strand.
AATAATGCGACAAATTCACATTTCTTTGGGCAAAAATCAGATCTGAATTATTTTTTTGAATTTCATTTCTCAGATCTTCATACTTCAACTGAAATTCTACGGGAATTGTTTCCGTTACCTCAAACTCCGTTTCCACATTCCTTACTAATAATTTATTCAGATCCATTTTTAATTTCGCCAAGGTAGTTCTCTGGCGATAGAGATTAGAAGTTTGGGCATTCATGTCTACTTTCGCCTGCAACACATCCAGCTTGGCGCCGGAACCGATCTCCATTTTCTTTTCCGCAATTTTCAACCGTTCCTCTGATATGCTGATGTTTTCCGCAAGGCCTTTAATCAATTGCTTCTGACGTACCACATTGTAATAGCCGGTAATTATTTCCGAAAGCGTATTCTCAATTTGAATCTTTGCCGACAAAGCACCCATTGCTTCCAGCTCCTGCAAGCGCTTGTGAGAAGCAAACATTTTCAATCCGTCAAACAATGTCCATGTAAGAAAAACACCGGCATTGATGTTTTGTGATTGCACGTCATTTTTATCAACGATCAAACCACTCGAAAATTCCTGTTTGGTATTATTGTTCGCAATGGTAGTTCCGGCCAGCAGATCCACTTTCGGAAGCATTCCGGCATTTCCCAAGGTATTATTGTTCTCAGCAACGAGCGAGTTGTTTCGTACGATGCTGATGTCATAATTATTCTTAAGCGCAATGTCCATCGCCTGCTCCAGGGTCAATTGTTCTTGTGCAAACACACCTGTCAACAAAAAAACAAACACAGTCAGGAGGTAATTATTTTTTTTCATGCTTACGCTCTTTTGAAAAATATGAATAAATAGCAGGTATCACGAACAAGGTCAGTATCAATGAAAACAGGATACCGCCCACAATTACAATCCCCATCGCCATGCGACTTTTCGACCCTGCACCCAATGCCAAAGCGATCGGCATAGCGCCCAAAGCCGTAGCAATGCTTGTCATCAGGATCGGACGCAGACGCGCCGCTGCAGCTTCCTGAATTGCATCTCTTACCGATTTACCTTGTTCTTTTAACTGGTTGGCAAATTCAACAATTAAGATTCCGTTTTTTGTCACCAGGCCAATCAACATAATAATTCCAATCTGACTGAATAGATTGAAGGTCTGATTAAAATACCAAAGTGATAAAAATGCACCGCAAAAAGCCAGAGGCACTGTAAGCATAATGGTGAAAGGATCGATAAAACTTTCGAACTGCGCGGCAAGGATGAGGTAAATAATTAACAATGCCAGCAGAAGTGCAAATAGCGCATTGGAAGAGCTCTCCTGAAAATCCCTGGAAGGACCGGTGAGCGCAGTTGAAAAAGATTCATCCAATATTTTCGCTGCAATTATTTCCATCTCTTTAATTCCGTCTCCAATGGTTTTTCCGGGAGCCAGTCCGGCAGAAACTGTTGCCGCCTGGTAGCGGTTATAGTGATACAATTGCGGCGGACTACTTTGTTCTTCTATCGTCACAACGTTATCCAGCTGAATCATTTCTCCTTTTGCATTTCTCGTATACATTGATTTAAGATCCAACGGTTCATCACGTTTCCCTCTTTCAAATTGTCCGATTACCTGGTATTGTTTTCCCGACATATTGAAATAGCTGAAGCGCTGCCCGCTCAAGGCCAGTTGCAATGTTTGCGCAATATCACTCACCGAAATGCCCATAGCTTTCGCTTTTTCTCTGTCGATGGTAATATTCAATTCAGGCTTGTTGAATTTCAGATTGACATCCACCATTTGAAATACTTTGCTTTTGTTTGCTTCTTCGAGGAAC
>DASWNK010000148.1:0-65843 GCA_036399275.1 Bacteroidia bacterium
AACACCACATCACCTGAAGCAGCATAAGCGGAAGCGATCTGCACGGACTCTTTAAGAGAAGAAGCTTTCGCGAAAAGCATTTTCTGAGCGGAGTAGCTGTTTAATATTTTATTACTATCAGTTCCGAGATAAATAATGGCAACCACTTTCTCCTTCACCTGTAATGAAAGCAAGGAATAATCATTGTCTTTGTCCTCGCCTCCAAGAATCAACAGCACAGATGTGGATATCGACTCCAATGCATTCCGTGTAGCCGTAAGACGTATTGATCTGGAATCGTTGATATATGCCACCCCCTTGATCTCATCCACAAATTCGAGCTGATGATCATCTTCCGAAGAGCGTACACGATTTCGTGACAGCAATTCCTGGTTCAGCTTATCGTGATAGTCCTTTATTTTATTACTTTCCATTTATGGGTATTTTAAAAACAACAATCAATTAACTACAATGCACGCACTGCTTGCTTGAACTGAGTCCCACGGTCTTCATAATTTTCAAACAAATCGAAACTGGCGCATGCAGGCGACAATAAAACGGTATCCCCTTTTTTACCGATTTTATATGCCTGTGCAACTGCTTCTTTAGCGGATTTAGCTTCCACGATTGTTTCCACCACGCCGCCAAAAGATTTTATGATCTTCTTATTATCTGTTCCAAGACAAATGATCGCTTTCACTTTCTCCTTTACAAGGTCAGTCAGCATGGAATAATCATTCCCTTTATCTACGCCACCAAGAATAAGGATCACGGGATTGATCATGCTTTCCAGAGCATACCAGGTAGAGTTTACGTTGGTTGCTTTCGAGTCATTGATGAATTCGATTCCATGAACATTTCCTACCAATTCCAATCGGTGATCGATGTTATGAAAATCGGAGAGACTCTCGCGGATCGTTTCTTTTCTGATCTCTACCAGTTTACCGGCAACACCTGCAGCCATAGAGTTGTAGATGTTGTGTTTTCCTTGTAGTGCTAGTTCTTGTATTGTCATAAATAAAGGGTTAGTGTTATTTGTATTTATTACTAATTGATTGTTTTCATTTAAATAAGCTCCTGTTTCTACTTTTTGCTTTATTGAAAAAGGATATTGTTTTGCTTTAATTTCTTTTGTTTTAAGTGTCGTCATTGTTACTTCATCATCGATGCAATAAATAAATGCGTCCGATTCTGTTTGATTCTGAATGATCCTGAACTTCGATTCTGCATACTTTTCCAACTTGTAATCATAGCGGTCCAGGTGATCAGGAGTAATATTCAAAAGGATTGCAATGTCTGCTTTGAACTCGAACATGCCATCCAGCTGAAAGCTGCTGAGCTCCAGCACGTAGTAATCAAAATCATTTTCCGCCACCTGCATCGCAAAGCTTTTTCCCACATTACCGCCAAGCCCGACATTCAATCCTGCTTTTTGCATCATGTGATAAGTGAGCAAAGTGGTGGTGGTTTTACCATTACTACCGGTAATGCAGATCATTTTCGCATTGGTATGCCTTCCTGCAAATTCGATCTCCGATATTACCGGTATTCCTTTTTGATGCAGCATTTTTATCAGCTCTGCTTTATCGGGAATACCAGGGCTCTTCACCACTTCATCAGCATTCAGAATCAGCGCTTCTGTATGCTGCTCTTCTTCCCACTTAATTCCATTTTTTGAAAGAACGTTTTTGTATTTATCTTTTAATTTTCCTTTATCTGAAAGAAACACATCATAACCTTTTTTTTGTGCAAGCACTGCAGTACCTACTCCACTCTCTCCGCCGCCAAGTATCACCAGCCGTTTCATTTTACCTTAATTTTAATGTGACGATTGTTAATACTGCGAGCATGATCCCGATGATCCAAAAGCGTGATACAATCTTGGATTCATGCATTCCTAATTTCTGGTAGTGATGATGCAAGGGTGCCATTTTGAACAAACGGTGCTCACGCGCGTACTCTATCCCAAACTTTTTTTTCATTCGTTTGAAATAAGCCACCTGCATCATTACTGATAAATTTTCCACCAGAAATACACCACATAAAATGGGAATCAAAAGCTCTTTTCGAATCGCGATTGCAAATACAGCAATGATGCCTCCCAATGCCAGACTGCCTGTATCGCCCATGAATACCTGAGCCGGAAAGGAGTTATACCATAAGAATCCAACACAGGCACCTACGAATGCTGCGATAAAAATTACCAGCTCGCCGGAATTCGGGATGTACATGATATTGAGATAATCAGCAAAGACGGTATTACCAGAAACATAAGCGAGGATTCCTAACACCACGCCAATGATGGCCGAAGTTCCAGTAGCCAGTCCATCAATTCCATCCGTAATGTTAGCGCCATTCGACACCGCTGTAACAATGAGAATCACAAATGGGATAAAGATCAACCAGGCCCATTTCTCATATCCTTCACCCAGGAATGAAAGCAAGGAGGAATAATCGAATTCATTGTTCTTTACAAAAGGAATGGTCGTTTTCATTGATTTAGTTGGGACCTCAGAGTAAATCGCAATTTGCGTTTCATCGGAGTTATTTACCACATCCATCGTTGGGATTTTCCCTGCAGATATTTTTTCCTTTACTACAACTGAGTCATTGCAATAAAGCGTAATACCTACAATTAAACCAATTCCGATTTGTCCGAGCACTTTGAATTTTCCTGCTAAACCTGCTTTGTTCTTTTTAAACACCTTAATGTAATCGTCTAAAAAACCTATTGCGCCCAGCCAAACAGTCGACAACAGCATAAGGATGATGTATACGTTATGAAGCTTTGCAAAAAGCAGCGTCGGGACTACAATCGCAGAAAGAATAATCAATCCGCCCATAGTAGGTGTACCTTTTTTCTCCAGCTGACCTGTTAATCCTAAATCACGAACTGTTTCACCTACCTGCTTGCGGTGCAGGAGATTGATAATACGTTTTCCGAACACCAGCGAGATCAGCAGGGATAAGATCAACGCCATCGCCGCCCGGAAAGAGATGTAATGAAACACTCCTGCGCCAGGAAAATCAAATTGTTTGTCTAAAAAATCAAATAGGTAGTAGAACATTTTAATTCGTTATTTTATTATTCTGAAAACAATTATCTTCCAAATAATTTTAAGTTTTCCTGTAGCACTAGCATATCATCGAATGGATGCTTTACTCCTTTTATTTCCTGGTATTTTTCATGTCCTTTTCCTGCCACCAGAATAATGTCTCCGGGTTTGGCATAAGAACATGCTGTTTTGATCGCTTCGCTTCTATCGGTAATAGAAATTGTTTTCTTGTGATTTACAGCATCCACCCCTTTCTGCATTTCCTTAATAATTGCATCAGGATCTTCGCTACGAGGATTATCAGAAGTAAGAATTACCTTGTTGCTCAGGTCACAGGCGATTTTTGCCATCATCGGGCGCTTCGCTGCATCACGATCGCCACCACATCCAACTACCGTAATCACTTGTTCATTTCCTGTCCGGATATCTGCAATGGTCTTTAACACATTCAACAAAGCATCCGGTGTATGCGCATAATCTACAATACCTATTCGTCCATCTTCTGTCCGGATGTACTGAAAGCGACCTTCCACGGAGCTCAACGTACTTAAAGTGGTTAGTACGTTTGTTTTATCCTCTTTTAATAAAATCGCAGTCGCATACACCGCTAATAAATTATAAGCATTAAAGCTTCCAATCAGCTTACTCCATACTTCCTGATTATCGATGTTCAATAACAAACCACTGAATTGATTCTCTACTATTTTGCATTTGAAATCAGCTATCGAGCGCAAAGAGTAAGTCTTTTTGGTTGCCCGTGTATTTTGCAGCATGATCTCAGCATTTGCATCATCTCTGTTTGTTAATGCAAATGCGTCGCTTCCCAACTGATCAAAAAATCTCTTTTTTGCTTTGATGTATTCATCAAATGTTTTATGATAATCCAGATGATCATGCGTAATGTTGGTAAAAACAGCGCCGGTAAAGTGAACGCCTGCAATACGATTTTGCACTATTGCATGCGAGCTTACTTCCATGAAGCAATGTGTACAACCTTTATCTACCATCTGACGAAGCAACGCATTCAGCTGAATCGCATCAGGAGTTGTATGCGTGGCAGGCAACACATCATTATTGATTTGATTTTTAACGGTTGAAAGCAAACCCGCTTTATATCCCAGCTTCTTGAAAAGGTTAAACAACAAGGTAACAGTAGTAGTTTTGCCATTGGTGCCAGTCACACCAACCAATTTTATAGAAGCAGAAGGGTTATCATAAAAATTTCCGGCAATGATTCCCATTGCTACTGTCGTATCGTTTACTTTTATGTAAGTAATCTTATCATTCAATATTTCAGGGAGCTCTTCACATAAAATTGCAATCGCCCCTTTTACGATAACATCATTTATATAGATATGGCCGTCGCTTTGTGTTCCTTTAACGGCAACAAACAAGCTATCCTTTTCGATCTTGCGTGAATCGAAACTGATGCCCATGATCGCCACATTGGTAGAACCCACCACTTCAATCAAACCAGCTTTATATAATATGTCTTTTAATAATTTCATTGTCAGATCAATTGCAAAATGATTTGTGCGCCTTTAATAAAACTTGTTCCTGCATTGAGTGATTGCGATGTAACCGCACCACTGCCAATCAGTTTAACACGCATCCCGTTGTTCTCGAGAAGATAAAGAACATCACGTGCCGTCATTCCGTACAGGTTAGGAACAATGCCACGCTTCAGCGCTTCTTCCGTATTTTTTGCCGCGAGGGAAACAGATGTTGAATCCATCATCGCAGTGGAAACCCATTCTGCTTTATCGTCATTCGTATTGTTTTTCACTTTCAACACCGATAAAATATTCTTGATTTCGGGCTGATAGCCATACTTTACAGCAGGCGCGCCTTTCGCATATGCCGGTTGCACAGCATTGATTTCTTTGTGGATTTCCAGGCTGGTAGAATATACTTTATCCGCCACATCCTTAAATACAGGCCCTGCCACAGCACCACCATAATATGAATCGCCGCTTGGTGCGCTTACCACCACAATACAGGCATACTTTGGGTTATCGGCAGGAAAATACCCAACAAAAGAAGCCTGATAAGTCATCTTGCCATTCACAATTCCCATCTGAGCTGTCCCTGTTTTCCCTGCGATTTGATAATCGGCCGCCTTCAAGCTCTTTGCCGTCCCGTTCAGCACCACACCCTCCATCATCTTCTTCGCCTTCTCAACCGTTGATTTAGAACAGACCGCCGGGTTAATGATTTCCGGCTCAAAAACCTTAATCGATTTTCCACGGTTACGGATCTCTTTAACAAACATAGGGCGCATCATCTTTCCGTCGTTTGCAACTGCAGCATAAAAATTCAAAATCTGCAATGGGGTAATGCGACTTTCATATCCGTAACTGATCCATTGCAAAGAGATCTTCGACCAGCTTTTATCATCCGTATTCTTAATGTATGGCTTGCCTTCGCCCGGAATAGGTATATTCAAAGGATCATTCAGATTCATTTTATACAAGCGATCGATGTATTTCTGAGGATCTTTAGCATAATATTTTGAAATGATCTTTGTTACTCCAACATTGGATGATAGCTCAAACACTTCCTGGACCGTGATCCTGCTTTTTTCGGGAGGATGCGAATCGGCAACCCGCTCATTACTATAATAACAAACACCATCACCTATGTCAACTATTTCATTCAGACTTACATTAAAATCTTCCATCACCGCCACTAATGAAGGCAGCTTGAACGTTGATCCAGGAACCTGTGCATCAGCTAAAGCATAATTCAAATTCTCCACATAAGATGAGTCTTTACTTCGCTTCAGATTTGCAATTGCCTTTACTTCCCCTGTTTTTATTTCCATCAAAACCAGGCAGCCGTGATCAGCACCATGTTTTCTCAAGGATTTCAATAAGGAATTTTCCGCCACGTCCTGCACATTGATGTCGATGGTAGAAACGATATCATCACCATCTTCCGGATCAATCTCATTCTCATCATTGATGGGTCGCCAAACATTTCCCGCGATCTTTTGCATCCAACGATGGCCGCTTGTTCCCATCAGCACGCTGTCAAAAGCCTTCTCTAATCCATAGGATTTTCCAGTTCCATTTTCATTCAATTTCCCGATGGTTCTTGCGGCTAGAAACTGAAAGGGCCGTTCGCGTTTATTGGTTTGCAGATAAACAAAACCTCCACGATTTTTCCCTCTTCTGAGAATGGGGAATTTTTTCATTTTCTGCAGATCCGTGTAGGAAACATTTCGCTGCAGAACCACCCATCGATCACCATTCCGGCGGGCCTTCTGAAGTTGCTTTTTGTAGGTTTTGCTGGTTTTATCTTTAAATAAATTGGCAAGACAAATGGCTAATGAATCCACTTCTTGGTCAAATATTTTATCGGTGATAGCATCGGTGTTCACATCCATGCCTGTTTCGAAATAGGGCAATGAGGTTGCCAATAAGCTTCCATTGGCATCATAAATGTTGCCACGTACTGCTTCAATATCAAACTCCTTTGTTGAAAACCTTTCCGCTCTGGCTCTTAGCTCATCGCCTTCGGAAAATTGGATGAGACATATTTTGGAAATAATAGCGACACCGAAGAGGCATATAAAAAAATATATGAGATATACACGCCACAGTATGTCTTTTTTAACTTCCAACGATCTTAATCTACTTGAGGGTTTGTATTAACTGTTTGTACTATAATTTTTTTAGGAGGCACCACCGACTCCTTTATTCCTGTTGACTGATTGGCCAATGCTTTTGCTACTTCTGTTTGTTTACTTTTTACTACCAATGAATCCTTCACAACAATGTATTGCGTTCGCAATTCCTTTATTTCATTTGTTAAGCGGTTTAGTTTCCTAACCTGATCATCATCATAATAGCCCTTTGCGATATAACAGACTGCTAGGAATGACAAGAAAAAAATGAAAGGCAAATTCTTGATGGTTGTTTCTTTGGAGAGAAAACTTCCGCTCACCACATTGGCTACAGAACGTACCACCTTATTTTCCTTTACAGGCTTTACGGCTTTCGGCTCTTCAACTTTTGTTTGTTCTTTGAATTTATTTCCCATTTTTAATCAGTAGGCAATTTTTCAATCAGCAATTCAACTATAGATGTATTACTTGCTGCGGAATTCTCCATTATTTTTTCTCTGCTATTCTTAATTTTGCACTCCTTGCCCTACTGTTCGCTTCATTTTCTTTTTCGCTTGGCACAATTGGCTTCCGCGTGATCTGCTTAAGAGGCGTTAACTGATTACCAAAAAAATCCTTTTCCACTTCCCCTTCAAACTTGCCGCTTCTCATGATATTCTTTACTAACCTGTCTTCGAGCGAATGATAGGAAATCACGACTAATCTTCCGCCCGGCTTCAATACTTCCAGGCTTTGCAGCAACAGCTCCTGCAGCACTTCCATTTCTTTATTAACTTCTATTCGCAACGCCTGAAACACTTGCGCGTAATATTGATTCTCACGCCCCTTTTTCACACACTTGGTAATCATTACTTTCAAATCATTCACCGTCACAATTGCCTTATCCTTTCTATTGTGAAAAATGATAGAAGCCAAATAGCCGGCATTGTCCACTTCACCATACAATCTAAAAATGCGTTTCAGCTCCTCTTCACTATAAGTGTTCAGCACATCAGCTGCCGTTAGCTTTGCATTCTGATCCATCCGCATATCGAGTTTCGCCTCAAACCGGGTGGAAAACCCTCGGTCAGCTTCATCAAACTGATGCGATGAAACGCCGAGATCTGCCAGCAAGCCATCAATCGGCAAAGCGTTATACATTTTCAAAAAATTCTTCAGGTACCTGAAGTTTTGTTTGATCAGCACAAAACGCTCGTCGTCAATTTTGTTCTTCACAGCATCTTCGTCCTGATCAAATGCGTACAGCTTACCTGTAGTCAGATGCTTTAGAATTTCACGGGAATGACCGCCGCCACCAAATGTCACATCCACATATATTCCTTCAGGATTAATGTTTAAGCCTTCAATACATTCTTTTAAAAGAACCGGGTTATGATACTCCATCTTTGTTATCGTTGGTTGAAGGGGTGATTCCACCCATTACATCTTCAGCAAGTTTTTCAAAGTTTGCAGTACTTGTATTTATAAATTTCTCGTATGCCTTCTTATCCCAGATCTCTACACGATCGCCGGCTGCAGCCATCACAATATTTTTGCTCATTCCGGCAAACGTCATCATGTCTTTCGAAATCAGTAACCGACCGGAAGCGTCCAGATCAACCGGCACAACACCGTAGTTGAACATTCTAATGAACTCTACATTCTTCTTCACAAATTTGTTAAGCTTGTTCACTTCCTTCACCATTTCGTTCCAGGTCGCCATCGGATAAAGCTCAAGCGACTTGCTGAAAATGCTGCGCTTCATCACAAAACCGCCCTTCAGCTGCTTGGTCAGCTGCTTTTTGAATGCAACAGGAAGCATGACGCGTCCCTTCGCATCAGCATTGCATTCATATACACCAAACAGGCTGTTCATTGTGATTCAATTCTTTAAGCCGTAAAAATAAAAACAATTTTCCCACTTTTTACCACAATTTACCACTTTGTTGAAAACTTTCCCATTCCAAACAATTTTTACGAATGAAAATCAGTTAAAATTTCAGCGAATCTATTTTTCAAAAATGGTTCACATAGGCTTTCAATAAAGGAGCACACAAAAATTCATCGAAAGCCGAAAAAGATAAAAAGCATATGGTGGGAGAAAAACCTAGGTCTAAGAACTTCCTGAAACCCGACGGAAATGACCTTCTCTCATTCGAAATGAAAAACTATCTTTGAGCGTGCTAAAAAAAATCACATACACCTGTTCCGACGTCAATTCAATCGTCAATATTGAAAGGCTAAACGAACGTTTTAACCGCGTATGTGTGTTTGATTCAAATCCTGATGTAAACGATCAAAAGCACATCGCGTCTTCGAAAATCATTGCTTTGGGCACAATCCGCGAGTTGATCGTAAAACAACCCTATGCTTGTCTCGAAGAACTTGAGCAATTTTCCAATAAAAAACGAGGCTGGCTATTCGGATACCTGGCCTATGATCTCAAGAATCCCATCGAGCAATTGGAATCTAAGAATAAAGACAGGCTTGAATTCCCATTGATCCATTTTTTTGAGCCAAAAGTGACGATACAAATTACAGGCAATGCATCGAACGTTTTTTTTGATGATGAATTTGTTTCAGAAAAAGAAGCAAAGGACATTTATGAAGACTGCTTTTCCGCCGCCGAGATTGTTACTGAAAATGATGTTCCGATCATTATTCAGGCTACACTTAGCAAAGAGGACTACATCGATGCAGTGAACAAACTAAAATCACACATCAAGAAAGGTGACATCTACGAAATTAATTTCTGCCAGGAATTTTATGCGGAGAATGTTTCTGTAAATACTGCTTCCGTTTTTGAAAAACTAAATGCTATCTCCTCTGCGCCTTTTTCGGCATACGGAAAATTTGGCGCACAGTATTTACTTTGTGCAAGCCCGGAACGATTTCTGCGAAAACGCTCCAACAGTCTTATTTCACAACCTATCAAAGGCACGATCAGGCGCTCGAAAAACAAGCAGGAAGATGATGAACTAAAAAAAGAATTACGAAACAACGGCAAAGAACAAAGTGAAAATGTAATGATCGTCGACCTCGTAAGAAACGATCTTTCGCGCATTGCTAAGAAAGGCACTGTGGAAGTGAAAGAACTCTTTGGAATCTATACTTTCAAACAAGTACACCAAATGATCTCCACCATCAGTTGCGAATTAAAAGAAGGCGTTTCTTTTACGGAGATTCTGAAAAGTACGTTTCCCATGGGCTCCATGACCGGGGCCCCAAAAGTTAATGCAATGAAGCTGATCGAACAATACGAGAGCAGTAAGCGCGGTTTGTACTCCGGTGCAATTGGCTATATTTCTCCTGAAGGAGATTTTGATTTTAATGTGGTGATTCGAAGCATCCTTTATAATGCTGAAAAGAAAGCCTTGTCGTTCATGGTAGGAAGCGCCATCACTGACAAAGCTGACGCTGAGCAGGAATACGAAGAATGTCTGCTGAAAGCAAAAGCCATGTTTGAAGCATTAGGAACAACTATTAATCAATAGAAAAATGCATCAAGACTTGCTTAACTATATTACAGAAGAGAAACTGTTCGGCCCGGCAGATAAAGTGCTATTGACTGTTAGCGGCGGAATAGATTCCGTTGTGATGTGCGCACTATTTCATAAAGCCGGATTATCATTTGGAATTGCTCATTGCAATTTTCAACTAAGGGGCGAAGAAAGCGAAGCAGATGAATTATTAACAGAGGAACTGGCAGAGAAATACGGTGTGCAATTTCACTCCATTTCGTTTGACACCTCAGCCGTTGCAAAAAAAAACAAGCTGTCGATACAAGCCGCTGCAAGACAATTACGTTATCAGTGGTTTGAAGAAATCAGGGAACAATATAAATACAAAGCCATTGCGACTGCACATCACCAGGACGATTCCGTTGAAACATTTTTTATTAATCTGGTTCGCGGAACGGGTATTTCGGGCCTGCATGGTATTTTACCAAAACAAGGAAAAATAATCCGCCCGATGCTTTTTACTACAAAGAAGGCCATTGAAGCATATGCAAAGAAAAACAAAATCAAATACAGGGAAGACAGCAGCAATGCCTCTGATAAATACGCACGGAATAAGATCCGGCATCACCTCATCCCTGTTCTAAAGGAGCTTAACCCCAATCTGGAACAAACTATCCAGGAAGATATCCAGCGCCTGCACGAAACAGAGATCATTTATAAAAAAGAAATCGACAGAGAACGTTCTCAATTGCTGAAAGAAACAAAAGGTGGAATTACGATTTCTATTGAAAAATTAAAGAAGCTAAATCCATTGTCTGCTTATTTATATGAATTTCTGAAAACATATCATTTTAATGGAAGCCATGTAAAGGATGTTATTCATTCCCTGAATGGAATTTCGGGCAAACAATTTTTTTCGGAGACGCACCGGCTGATCAAAGACAGGAGAGAATTGATCATAGAACCGATAAACCGGAAGGAGGAAGCGAAAGAAGGTAAGAAGGTCCTGATCAGCGAAAACAGCAAAGCAATAATTGTTGATGGCAAGAAAATTATCTTTCACTCCGTAAAAGCAGAAAAACACCAAGTAAAAAAAAGCAATACTTGCGCAAACCTTGATTTTGATTTACTGACCTTTCCTTTGGAGATCCGAAAGTGGAAAACCGGAGATGCATTCTATCCTTTAGGAATGAGGGGCAAAAAAAAATTAAGTGATTTTTTCATTGATAGGAAATTCTCACTGGATCGGAAAGAGAATATATGGCTGCTCACTTCGGCAGGGAAGATCGTTTGGGTGATCGGAGAAAGAATTGATGACCGGTTTAAAATCACAGATAAAACGAGTAAAATTTATTTTGCCGAACAGGTTTAGTTTATAACTTTGATGTCCTATGCAAGACGAGATCCTTTTTGAAGAAAAACAATACATCGGCTATAATAAATGGTCGATACTCTGGCGCACCGTTCTGGCAATGTTTTGTTTTATACTTTATTATTGGAGTGAAAACCCTAAGCCGGTTGATGTGGCAGTAATAGAACTCCCTTCTTCGCCTGTGGGAGAAGATTCGGGCCAGCTGTTTTTCTTGATGGGTATTGTATTAATGACACTCTCGCTGATCCTGATCTTTGTACTGCACATTCACACAAAAGTGATCGGCAACAGCCTGATCCTTGATGGCTTGTGGACCTCCCGAAAGGTGAAGATCGAAATAAGCAATATCGTGGATGTAAAAAAAGTAAAGTATAGTAAATACCTTTTGAATCGTCCGGTTTACAACCTGCACTATAAAAACAAAATCCGTTTTTTCACCCAAGGCAATGATGCTCTGGAGCTTACCGACAAGGATGGCTTAAAATACCGCATCGGAACCCAGAAGCCGGATGAATTCTACAAAATCCTGACGGGCCTGCTTTCAAAGTATAAGGATTAAAAAAACTATTTTATTGTAACGCAAATCCTATTTGACCGTACAATGATAATGTGTACTCGATTAAACTAAACATTAAACTGCTTCATTATGACAAATGCCACTAACACATCGCCTGAATCTATTGACAAAGAAGATATCAGCGGACTGAAATTCCCTGATACCGATGTACTTAAAACAAAAGAGGCCATAAGAGCCAGGAATACGGATCTGGAGAGAGCTTTAAAGCTTGGTAACCTAGAGCATAACAAGATAAAAATTGTATTTGAAGATTCCGAAGGGATCAAGCAAGTGAACACCACTGTATGGGGCGTGACCGACAAACGCGTGATTTTAAAGCAAGGTGTTGTAATTCCCATCCATAGAATACATGAAGTAAACGTATAACCCCAGCCCTGTTTATGGTTTTCAACAAAACCAGCGATCAATTACTAATAATATTTTGAAAATAGCCCCGGTATATCGGGGCTATTTTTTTATCTTTACCTCAAGTCAATTTAAAAGCCATATCAAAAATTGCTGTATGAAGAATACTCTCAGATTTCTATTACTCCTTGCGGGCATCGTTCTTGCTAATTGTGTCTCTGCTCAGATTGTTGATCCTGTTAAATGGAAAGTCACCAGTAAAAAGATCAGCGATTGCGAATACGAATTGCAGTTCACAGGCACCATTGATGAGCATTGGCATGTGTATTCCTTAACGATAAATGGCGACGATGGCCCGATGCCGGCGAAGATTTCGTTGGATAAAAGCGCTGATTTCGAAGCGATAGGTAAAGCGACAGAAGGCACACCAATAAAATCGTTCGATAAAGTTTTTGAAGTAAACGTTGCCTATTTTGAAAAAATCGTCACTTTTAAACAAAAAGTACGATTAAAAAGCAATAAGGATATTACTGTAACGGGTACATACGAATATCAGGCCTGTACCGAAGAGAAATGCATCTTTCCTCCTGCCACTCCTTTCGAATTCAAATTCAAAGGTACAGCTGAGTGTGAAAAGGCTGGCGTAAAGCTTGTTCCTGTGGAGACTGGAAATACTTCGAGTAATCCATGTTATTGTGATTCTGTTGCTCTTCTAAAAATCTGGCATTCCATTCAGAATGGCGACAACAGTGCAAATGCATATACGAGCAAATCGTCAGAACCAACTAAAAAAGATTCTTCTGCAACAGCTTCGGTTTCTCAATCATCAGCTAACAATAATGACAATGGAACAGAATCAACAAAAGGCAGAGCCTGGTGGAGTATTTTTATTACAGGGTTCCTTGGTGGATTGGCTGCATTGTTGACTCCCTGTGTATTTCCGATGATCCCCATGACGGTAAGTTTCTTTACCAAGAGGAGCAAAACCCGTGCAACAGGTATTACAAATGCATTGATCTACGGAAGTGCGATCATTGTTATTTATGTGCTGTTGGGCTTGGGAGTAACAAGCGCCTTTGGGCCGGATGCATTGAATGCTTTATCCACAAATGTCTGGTTCAACCTCGCTTTCTTTGCCTTATTGGTCGTTTTCGCCATTTCCTTTTTAGGAGCATTTGAAATTGTATTGCCTTCCGGATTTGTAAATAAAATAGATGCAAAGAGTGATAAAGGCGGATTGATCGGCATTTTCTTCATGGCCTTTACTCTGGCCCTTGTATCTTTTTCCTGCACCGGCCCGATCATCGGAACACTTTTGGTAGATGCTGCAGTTAACGGAGGTATCAGAGGGCCATTCTGGGGCATGTTCGGCTTTTCAGCCGCACTGGCATTACCTTTTGGACTGTTCGCAGCTTTCCCGGGATGGTTAAATTCATTACCGAAATCCGGCGGCTGGCTGAACTCGGTAAAAGTTGTATTAGGGTTTCTTGAGCTTGCATTGGCCTTAAAATTCGCTTCTAACGCGGATCTGGTGGTACAAGCCGGAATCATTACCCGTGAGATCTTCATAGCATTATGGATCGTCATCTTTGGGTTGATGGGCATTTATTTAATGGGATGGATCAAATTTTCGCATGACAGTCCATTATCACATCTTTCTGTTACACGTTTATTCTTTGCAATCTTTGCCTTTTCATTTACCATTTACCTGGTTCCCGGATTATGGGGCGCTCCGCTTAAAATGATCAGTGGCTTCCCTCCTCCTGACTTTTACAGTGAATCACCCGGAGGATTCGGAGGATCAAAAACTGCACTTCCTGTCAATATTAGTGGTCATGGAATTGCCAGTGATCGTAAAGCGGAACATTGTCCGAATGAGCTGCCATGTTTCCATGATTATGATGAAGCCCTTGCTTATGCAAAAAAAGTAGGCAAGCCTTTAATGATCGACTTTACAGGATGGGCCTGTGTAAATTGCCGCAAGATGGAGTCCCAGGTATGGCCTGATCCGGAAGTTGATCGTCGCATCCGCAATGAAGTGGTGCTCGTATCCTTGTATGTCGATGATAAAAACGAACTTCCTGCTGATCAGCAGGTGGTAAAAAAACTGGGCGATCGTGATTTTAAGATAAAAACAATTGGAAACAAATGGAGCTATATGCAGGCGAATGTGTATCAAACCAATTCACAACCTCAGTATATATTGGTGGATCACAATGAAAAGATGCTGACCCAGAAAACGGCACATTACGACCCGGACATCAAGAAATATATCAACTGGCTCGATGAAGGAATCAATGAATTCAAAAAACGAACCGGCAAATAAAAAAAGCTCCGCAATGCAATGCGGAGCTTTTTTT
The DNA here is from genome assembly GCA_036399275.1 of Bacteroidia bacterium. Classification (GTDB taxonomy): domain Bacteria; phylum Bacteroidota; class Bacteroidia; order 2-12-FULL-35-15; family 2-12-FULL-35-15; genus 2-12-FULL-35-15. The sequence goes on from DASWNK010000148.1 coordinate 14,758, forward strand.
TATTGTTTCACCTCTAATAAAACTTTATCTGCCGTTTTCTCCTTTTCGTTCCCATCTTTATTATATATATTTGTGTATCAAACATCTTGCTGCATGAATACTCGGAAAATTACTACGCTTTGTATTATCATTGGTTTTGTTATCGCATTTCAATTCATGAATTCGGCTGCCTCCAAAAGTTCGGGACAAAAGTTTCATACCGAGGCACAACTGGATTCCTATAGAGGCATTCCCAATCGCGTGCCAATTGCTCCCGGCGAATACTTTTTACCTTCTTCGAGTTGCAAAGGCTGCCATGGATACGATTCTGCGCAAGTAGCAAATATCAATGAAGCGGGAGAAGATATTAACCTGGTTGACAGATGGGAAAGTTCCATGATGGCTTTGGCGGCAAAAGATCCTTTCTGGAGAGCGAAGGTGAGTCATGAAATAACGATCAATCCTGCCCACGCCGGCGATCTTCAGAATAAGTGTTTGGACTGCCATGCACCTATGGGCGCCTATACTTCAAAGTATCATGGCAATGCTTATTACGGACTTGCTGATCTTGTAAACGATTCTCTCGGTTTAGACGGCGTTTCCTGCGGCGGATGCCACTCAATCGACCCAAGCGTCGGCTATACCTATTCAGGCATTATTCCTTATGATACCACGCTAGTTGAATACGGCCCATTTTATGCTCCGTCGGTAGGGCCTATGCAATTATATGAAGGTCTTACTCCTGTATACAGCAGCCACATGGATCAGTCGAGAGTATGCGCGTCCTGCCATACGCTCGTAACACAATCAGTGGATCTGAGCGGCAATTATACCGGTGGTTATTTTGTGGAGCAGGGAACATATCATGAATATGTAAACTCTGATTACCCCGCAAATAGCATTACCTGCCAGAGTTGTCACATGCCGCCATTATCAGAATCAATAATAATAGCTAACGGGTTTACTGGCTTAACTCCCCGTAGTCCATTTAATCAGCATACGTTCGCTGGTGCCAATTCGTTTATGCTAAATCTGATCAAGAACAACAAATCAGCTTTAGGTGTAAATGTTCCGAATAAAAGTTTCGATTCTACCATTACAGCAACCTTATCATTGCTGCAAACCAAGTCGCTGAATTTCGATCTTCAATTGGTAAGCGTTACAAGTGATACTGCCTTTTTTAAAGTAAAACTGGAAAACAAAGCGGGCCATAAATTCCCTTCTGGTTATCCATCCAGAAGAGCTGTTTTGCAGTTTGTGGTTATTGATGCGATGAATGATACTGTTTTTCAATCGGGAATTTTCAACAATCAATACCGCGTGATTGGAGAAGACCCTTCTTTTGAAGTTCATCACAACATCATCAACCAATCGAATGTTTCGCAGATCTATGAAATGGCGATGGGCGATGTAAGTTCTAATTTCACATCTGTTCTGGAGCGCGCGGCTGTGCTGTTGAAGGACAATCGGTTACCACCGGCAGGTTTCAGTTCTGCTTCTCCTGTCTATGATACTGTAAAGGTGTCGAACGATGCCATTGCTGATCCTGATTTCAATAAGGTGGGCGCTGTGGAAGGAAGCGGTACCGACTGGGTTCATTTTGCAGTTCCTTTGGCAGGAAGTGTTGGAAATATCAGTGTGAAATCCAAGGTTTATTATCAATCTGTTCCACCGAAATGGCTGGATAACATGTTTACTTATAGCACACCTGAAATCAATACCTTTAAGACGATGTACCAGAATGCCGACCAAACACCTGTTCTGGTAGCAAGCGACAGCATCAACAATGTGCTTGTGCCTACCGGCATAGGCGCTTATGCACCAAAGGAAGAGGTAAGTGTATGGCCTACCATCTCCATGGATGGTAAAGTATCTGTTTCTGCGACCTATGGAACGCTTATCAGATCAGTAGATGTGCTCAATTCGGAAGGGAAATTGCAATCCCAGCACCAAAATACAGGCTATCAGTCCACAATCAGCCTTAATTTGCCGCCAACCTCCGGTATATATTATTTACGCATAATAACAGCCACAAAAATAATGGTTAAAAAAGTTGTAAAATCCTAAAATTTGGCTTTACTTTATTGATCTCTAAACAGTATTAAAATTAAAAAAGCGAACATGATAAAAACTACTATTCAGAAGTCATTTGTAATTACCTCTGCCTGTTTATTAGGAGCACTTGGCTCGAACGGGCAATTTTCATTTACAAATTCAAACAGTCTCATTTCAGCAACATCTAATAGCGGCTGTGCTATATCCGTTGTTGATTTAAACAATGATGGTCTGGACGACATTGTTAAAATGGACCAATCCACGACATTAGTTGTGGACATGCAAAATCAAAACGGTTCTTACACGCATTATAGTCTTGGTAACATTACCGGAACTTCCCGTGTTTGGGGAATGGCAGTAGCCGATGTGGATCATAATGGCTGGAAAGACGTTGCTACCGGAAGAAACGGAGCCATGTATCTTGTAAAGCTTTCATGGACAGGATCAACTATCGCTGCAGCAACAACGACACTGAGCGGTTCTTATTTTGTTCAGAATGTTACGTTTGGTGATATGGATAATGACGGATGGGTTGATCTCGCTGTATGTGATGATAATGATTACATGAAAATCTATAAGAACAATTCAGGGACATTGTCCTTAACAACCAGCTTAATCAATACCAGTGATTATCCGGGTATGACCTATGGTGGCGACCCTTACGATTCCGGCAATTATGGCAGTGTTTGGCTGGATATTGATAATGATGGTGATCTGGATCTTTACGTTGCGCATTGTCGTCAAAGTGCTACCAGTTATAATGATCAAAGAAGAAGAGATCGTTTGTATAAAAATAACGGATTCGGAGTATTTACAGAATCTGCGGCTTCAACAGGCATGGAGCCAACAGGTGATTTCAAGCAAACATGGACTGCCAGCTTTGGAGATCTTAACAATGATGGTGACCAGGATGTTGTATTGACCAACCATGGTGAAAGCAGCCAGATCTTTGAAAACAATGGTTCAGGAGTATTTACTGATGTAACTTCAGGTTCCGGCTTCTCTGTCGGGTTTGATGCAATTGAGTCAATCGTTGAAGATTTCGATAATGACGGATGGCTGGATATTCTTGTTTCAGGGCCAGGCCTCGTTATGTACCACAACAATGGCAATGGAACTTATACTTCAGTATCCGGAGTCTTCGGTGGTGCTATGACCGACTTCTTATCTTTTGCAACAGGAGATCTTAACCACGATGGATTTATCGATCTGGAAGCTTCTTATGGAAACGTATACAATACTCCAAGCAGCACACCGGATGTATTATGGTTAAATAACAAAAATTCAAATCACTTTATCACGTTCAATTTAACAGGAACAGTTAGCAACCAAAATGCGATCGGCGCAAAAGTAACTATCACTGGTGCTTTCGGAACTCAGGTTCGTGAAGTTAGAGCAGGTGAAACATACGGTACTGCTAACTCTATGCAATTGCATTTTGGATTAGGCGCAAATACAAGCATAACATCAGCATTGATCGAATGGCCTGCAGGTGGCACTTCCACTTTTGGCACTTTACAAGCTGATCAATTCGTTACTGCTGTTGAAGGCGGCTGCTCCATTACAAACAATATCATCCCAGGACCGTATGCGTTCTGTACAGGCGGTTCTGTAACGCTGAATGCTCCGGCAGGATATACTTCTTACTTATGGTCAAATGGAGCTACTACTTCATCCATCACTGTGAGTGCAACTGGAAACTACAATGTAAAAGTGACCAATTCTGCCGGATGTACAAACCTTTCTCCAACAGTATCTACCGTATTAAATCCGAATCAGACTGCAACTGTTACCACTTCAGGAGCAAACAGCTGTACCGGAACATTGACATTATCAAGTTCTGCTGCATCAGCATATAGCTGGACAGGTCCTGCGGGATTTGCAGCTAGCACACAAACAATCAATCCTGCAACATCCGGAACGTATTCCTTAACTACAACCGGCTTGTGTCAGAACTGGACGTCAGCTCCAACAGTTGTTTCTGTTTTAGCGGCTCCTAGCCCTACAGGAACAGGCGCAAGCGGTCCTGGCCCTGCTACTTTTAACTTAACAGCGGCAGGCTCTGGCGGAACACTGAACTGGTATACAGCTTCAACCGGTGGATCATCGATAGGGTCCGGAACAGCATTTACAACTCCAACCATTAGTAGTACGACTACTTATTATATAGATCAAACTACTCCTTACCCAGGATCAAATTATTCTACCGCAAGACCAAACGGAAGCGGAGCAGGAACCAGCGGTGTTGTCGGAGGACTTGATTTTGATGTGTTAGCGCCATGCACACTTACTTCCGTAAAAGTATACGCTACTACTACCGGAGTGCGTACCATTCAATTAAAGGACAACACAGGAACTGTTATCAATTCAATGACCACTGCAAGTCTTCCAATCGACTCTTCCGTGATCACTCTAAATTTCCCCTTAACTCCGGGAACCGGATACCGTTTAACACAACCTACTAATCCTGGTTTAAAGAGAAACAGTCCTGGCGCTTCTTATCCATATACTGCAGCTGGAATTCTGTCTGTTACAAATGGCTGGACAGGAACAACCACCAGCAGCACAGCTTATTATTACTATTATGACTGGAAGATAGCAACGCCTGCAACCGATTGTATAAGTTCACCGAGAGTGCCGGTTACTGCTACTGTAACCACTGCTACTGGAATTACTTCCTTATCAGAAAACAACGGTGTGATGATCTATCCTAATCCTGCGAGCACAGAAGTGAATGTAGCATTCGGATACAACATGAACTCTACGACTGTTGTTGAAATGACCGATGTAACTGGTCGTTTAGTAAAAACACAATCATTTGAAAATCCTGTACAAGGACAGACGGTAAAGATTGATGTGTCTGAAATGAAAGCAGGCTCCTACTTCATTACTATTAAGAATGATACTCAGAAGCTAGTACAGAAATTAGTACTTACAAAATAAGCTTAAGTAAATTAAAGAAAGCCCTGTCGTTTATGCGACAGGGCTTTTTTTATTGATTAACGAATAAACTAAAAACTTTACAATCGCCTAATACTATGATTGCAAGCAAGCGACTGACGCTGCCATAACAAAGGCCACTATAAAAGTGGCTGTTCTTGATCGTAAGGAAGAATGCTGTATTCGAAAAAAGCATAAAAAAAGCCCCTTCAAAAAAATGAAGGAGCTTTACTTATCATACTACTTTTTTAATCATCTGTGGGTTCAGCTGCTTTAACAAAGCCAGCTTTCTTTGGCTTGATTTTCTTTACAAACAAGACATTGATCAACTCGCTGTCCATGGTTAAAAGCGGGCTTGACATGCCGTTGGTAATGATCAAAGGAACGCCTTCATAACGAGACTTTCGCTTTACTTGCTCATAAGAGCCATCTTCCATTTTTAAATACATGGCTACCACTTTTCCTTCTTTCACATCACATTTGCCATTATAACATTCTGCATCTGCGCCGGATCTGATTGTAATAATTACATCTGTGTACGAGCCATCAACTACATCTTCCGCGCCTCTATCCTGAAACTTCTGAGCCCATTTTGTGTAACAGTTATTTTCTTCTGTCACTTTCTTTGTTGCTGCACCTTGTGCATTTGCACAAAATGATGCTACAGATACTAAGGCAATCATCGTAATTATTTTCTTCATGGTTTAGGTATTTAAGTCCCAAATTAATTAATTAAGTTTGATAAAAGTATAAATTCTGCGCAATAATTTCAAATGTTATGCCAAAAGACTTAATTTTATGCCCATAATAAGATCCGGCATGAGCAGAGCATTGATAGAAAACAACCTGAATGAAGCCCAGAAAGTGCTGCAACAGTTTATTTCAGCACCAAAAAATATTGAAGCTATTGAAAAGGCTGGAAGGATGCTTTCGGATGCTTTCAAAAAAGGCAACAAGGTGATTTCCTGTGGTAATGGAGGTTCGATGTGCGATGCCATGCACTTTGCCGAAGAATTAAGCGGTCGTTTCCGTAACGACAGAAAAGCATTGCCTGCCATCTCCATCTCAGATCCTTCCCATATCTCCTGCGTAGGGAATGATTATGGCTATGACAAGGTTTTTTCACGCTTCATTGAAGGGCTTGGCAATCAGGACGACATTCTGTTCTGCATCAGCACCAGCGGTAATTCGGTGAACGTGCTCAATGCAATTGAAGCGGCAAAACAAAAAGGAATGTATGTAATCGGCTTAACGGGAAGAGACGGTGGAAAAATGGCCGGACTTTGTGATGTGGAAATCAGAGCTCCTCATAGTGAATATGCCGACAGGGCACAAGAGATCCACATTAAAGTGATTCACTCTCTTATCCATTATGTGGAAAGCTTATTGTAACATACTTTAAAAGTAAAAAAGCCCTGCTTCAGATACCGAAGCAGGGCTTTTTATGTAATGCTGTTATATACTTATTGTTTGATCAATTTTACTACTGAAGTATTTCCGTCAATTGTAACATTAACAAAATACATTCCTGTATTAAATTTCGACATATCAACCGGCAGTAAAACTCCTCCGTTCAATTGTCCATAACTCTTGCTCGCAACAAGCGATCCGTCCACAGCATAAATTGCAACCTGAACATCAGAAGCTTTTGTAAGGTTTAAGGAAATTGTAGAGTTGTTTGATGAAGGGTTAGGATAAACACTAACCACAGCATCCGGAGCATTCAGCATATCATTTACACCTACGCCAGAACCTGAAACATAACCATTGGTAACTGCCTGCGCAATTGTGGTGAAACCAGCATTATCAATTTTACCGGTTGGATCGATGAACATACCCACGATATGGATTTGTGAATCGTCATAAGCAGCAGGTAGCGTGAATGAAAAGTTATAAGTAAATACGGCACCCGATGCAGCTGTTGTACCAGTAGCGTTAGGAATCCCTGTAAAATCAGGGCTAATGAAACGAGCTACGTGATCATAAGTCATCTGAGCAGCCGGTACCGGATTTGCCAATGATTCGAAACCACCCATAGGTCCTGAAGCACCACCAGCATATGCATTGGATTGATTGTAAGCACTTGTAGTTCCAGTTACATCATCCTCTGTAATCACACAAGCCACTTTGTAGTTGCCGGAAATTGCAGTTTGAATGGTACTGGTAACTGAAACATTTAATACACGAGTAGTTGTATTGTATGTTGCACCGTTTACAACAAGTGCTTTCGGAGCAACCACCACTCTTGCTAATATACCTGTTTCAAGTCCGCTAGGATCAATCTCAGGCTGTCTGTCAACCAATGCACTTGGATAACCACCAATCAATGTTCCAATAGCAGCATCATAATCAGTAACAGTCATTGGATCTCCATTATGAACTGCGATCGGAGCAAAGAAGCCTGCATATTTAGCAGTCATTGCGTCCATGTAAACAGCTCCTCTTGGACACCACTGACACCATGTACCTGTTCCTTCTTCGGCCACTACCACTTTTCCGGCAGCAGGAGTAACAGGAGTAACTGTTACTGAAATTACGTCATCTGATGTATCGCCATCAGCACCCATGCCATTTACGTTGCTGATAGTAGCGGTAAATGTATTTGCACCTGATACCAATGTAAAAGGAGTTGTAATAGTTGTAACATTTGTTGCCAATGAAGCCAAAGACAAACCTGTAACACTCTGAACAACCGGAGTACCACCATTGTGAGTTATAGAAAGATCATATGACGTGATGGTCGTAGTTCCTAAATTCTTAACGGTTACAGCCGGATTTCGTGTCTGACCAACCAAACCATTTGAAACACCTACCAAATTTCCTGCAGCATTCACTGCCGGTAACGTGTATGGAACAACGTTATAAGAAACATCATCCAGCCAGAAGCTTGCAGCAGCATCAGCAGGATAATAATCAATACCCCATACCTGGTTGTTTGCATTTGACCATGTTCCCTGAGAAACACCGTCGATCTTTAATTCCCATAAATTGGTATTGAAGTTTGCAGTGATGGTTAATTCAAACCAAGCACCAAAAGGGTGAGTTCCGCTAGCAACAATAGTTCCGGCATTTTGAATGTTCACAGCTCCCGTGGAAGTCATGAAACAATCCAATACATACATATTTCCCATGGTTGATGTTCCCTGGAAATTAAAATAAGCCGTTTTAGAAGTTGGTACTTTAAACCAGCTGGTAAATGTAAACTGACCTGTTGATAAGGGTGCAGATGCGGTGAAAGGCAAAACCACATCCTGTGGCCCGCCAGCGGAACTGGTAGAAGAAAAATAGATGGATTTAGTTCCGCCTGTTGTATGATTATCTGTAATAACAACATTTGCATCGTCAGCACCTCCGCCGGCACCAGCCCATGTTCTCCAGTCTGGCGACTGAGGACCTAAAGCAATTCCTGAGGTATACGATTCAAAAGTGTCTGAAAATGTCTGAGCTTTCGACATCGTCGCAGCAATCAAGCATCCTAATGTAAGTGTAGCAATTTTTTTCATTTCAATTGGGTTAAATTAATAAAGCAACGTTTTTTATCTATCTAGCTAAGATACTACCTTAAAGCACGCGAAAAAAATAAAAAGCGCCATTTCTTAGCAATCGGTAAGGAAAAAACTAAGCGTTTTTTAACCGGCTAAATTCGAATGCTTTATTATATTTGCCGCTACTCCGGAAACTTTATTTATCTTATTTTATGCTGGTCAAAACATACGGCAGTGCCGTCTATGGTATTAATGCCACCACTGTGACTGTGGAAACGAACATCAACCCCGGAGTGAATTTCCATTTAGTGGGACTACCGGACAGTGCAGTAAAAGAAAGTCAACAACGCATTGCAGCTGCATTAAAAAACAACGATTACCGGATACCGGGCAAGAGTATCGTTATCAACATGGCTCCTGCCGATATCAGAAAGGAGGGCTCTGCTTACGATCTTACAATTGCTGTTGGTATTCTGGCAGCATCTGAACAAATTCCTTCTGAAAAAGTTGGCGATTACATTATTATGGGAGAGCTGTCGCTTGATGGAGGACTACAGCCGATAAAAGGAGTATTACCGATTGCCATTCAAGCCAAAGAGGAAAACTTTAAAGGAATTATTTTACCGAAGCAAAATGCCGCAGAAGCTGCTATTGTGAGCGGATTGGATGTATATGGCGTTGAAAACATTCTCGATGTAATTGGGTTCTTTAATGAAAAATTAGAACTGGAACTCACGCGCATTAATACCGAAGATGAATTATTTTCCAAACTAAATGATACAGAGGTTGACTTTTCTGATGTAAAAGGACAGGAAAACATCAAACGGGCGCTTGAAATTGCGGCGTCTGGAGGCCACAACGTTATCCTGATCGGTCCGCCTGGTGCAGGAAAAACAATGCTGGCCAAACGCCTGCCAACCATCCTGCCCCCTATGAATTTGCAGGAAGCATTAGAAACAACCAAGATCCACAGCGTTGCCGGTAAAATGGGAAAAAATGTAGGGTTGGTTTCCATACGTCCTTTCCGATCGCCGCATCATACTATTTCGGATGTGGCATTGGTAGGCGGAGGCGGAGTTCCTCAGCCGGGAGAAATTTCTTTATCACACAATGGTGTTTTATTTCTAGATGAGCTTCCAGAATTCAAGCGAACAGTTTTGGAAGTAATGCGGCAACCGCTGGAAGATCGTGTTGTTACTATTTCCAGAGCAAAATTTTCTGTCGAGTATCCTGCAAGCTTCATGCTCGTGGCATCTATGAATCCATGTCCTTGCGGCTATTATAACCATCCGGAAAAAGAATGTGTTTGTCCTCCGGGAACGGTGCAGAAATACCTGAATAAAATTTCAGGACCTTTGCTCGATCGAATTGATATTCATGTGGAAGTGACGCCGGTTTCCTATAATGAATTAGCTGCAGAACGCAAGTCGGAAAGAAGTGAAAGTGTGAGGGTACGTGTAATAAAAGCACGGGAAGTGCAGGAAAAACGTTTTGCGAATAGCAATGGAGTGCATTGTAATGCACAAATCAGCTCCAAGCAATTGCGTGAAGTATGTAAGATTGACGAAGCAGGAAACCAACTATTAAAAACCGCCATGGAGCGATTGGGATTATCGGCCAGAGCTTATGACCGGATATTAAAAGTAGCCCGCACCATAGCTGATTTAGATAACAGTGAAAATATAGAAACCAATCATCTGGCAGAAGCCATACAATACCGGAGCCTCGACAGAGATGGATGGGCCGGATAAAAAAAGAGGGACGCTGTCGGGTCCCTCTTTCGATTACATTGAATTGCTATCTTATTTTATATACACCTTCTTCGTGTATGTTTGCCCTTTTACTTCTATTCGGACAAAGTAAATTCCGGCAGGCTGACCTTCCATATTGATCATGTTGTTTTCGAATGAAGAAACAATCGATCTTCCTAAAACATCATATACTCCATTTAGTTTAACAAGATCGGAAGTTTTAATAATTATATTACTTTCAGAGGTATATACCTCCGGAGAAGCATATTCCATATCGGCAATTCCCACAGAGCCACTGGATAACGTAATATCATCCACAGCAAAAGAAGGATCAGATCCGGCCGCGTCGTCATCGTTGGTCCAATTGAAACCAATTTTAACAAACGCATTGTTATTGGCGCTTGCTGGCAAAGCAAAACTATAGGCTGTCCACATTCCTTGAGGAGCGCAAGATCCGAGCGGCGTTTTTGCCATATTATTCAACAATGTCCAGGTAGTTCCGCCATCAGCAGAATACGAAAGACTTGCATCATCCAAGGTAGTTGCACCATTTTCAAAATAAGCACAAGAAATGGTAATGGATGATTGACCGGTGCAATTAATAACAGGAGATTCGGCTCTTCTGTTTGTTATCACACAATAACCAATACCGCAAATACCTCCCGCATTGTAGGATGCACCTGCATCGGCAGTCACAAAACCCGGAATCGCAATGCTGCCAACATGTAAAGTTGCATTATCGGTTCCACCGCATACTGTACCGCAATTTCCAAGACCTGTTCCTTTCTCGGTACCACTCACATAAAACGTATTTGCATACGAGTCATTCGCACCTGTGGGCCCAATAAACCATGCACCGTTTGTTCCTGTATAAGCGCTGGCCAATGTGCCCTGATTACAACCGGTTCCAAAGTTTTCAGTCCAGAAAACCTGAGAATTTGCAATCAGCGCGGAGAAGATTAAGCCAATGATTAAGTAGATTTTTTTCATTTGTTTTTGTTTTAGTTTATTCAAAGTTAAAAAATTAGCGGTATAATCGATATTTTGGCTGTTAGGAACGAACATTTTCCAGGCAGTCTTGTTTTACTTATATGTCATTTTGATTTAGAAGAGATGGCATACTATTTTGGCATAAATAATTTAGATCAATCCATATCGGAGCACCTTTCGTAGATACAATTAAATCTGAAACCATGAAAAACGTGATCCTATTATTATTTGCGTACAGTCTTACTGCCTGTAATGGAACTAGTCAAACAGCAACACAAAAACCCCTGAGTACTATGAACGACACAAACAAAGTTGTAAAAACGGAAGAGGAATGGAAGAAATCATTGAGTGCTGAACAATACAATATCCTACGGGAAAAAGGGACAGAAATGCCCTATTCAGGGAAATACTATTTACATACTGAGAAAGGAATGTATGTATGTGCCGGCTGTGGATCCGAATTATTTAAATCAGACACAAAGTTTGATGCAGGTTGCGGATGGCCAAGCTTTTCTGATGTGGTAGATTCAAGCAAAGTGGTTTATACAAAAGATAAGACTCACGGAATGATAAGAACTGAGATTACCTGTGCAAAATGTGGTGGCCACCTTGGACATGTTTTTGATGATGGTCCGGCCCCTACCGGCTTGCGATACTGCATCAACTCCGTTTCCATAGAATTTAAAAAATAACCAAATTATCATTAGCAATAATTTTCGGTACGGTTCATGTCTAAAAAGGGTGTAAAAACCCTTTTTTTGGGCATTGTTAAAAAAACCTATACATTATATGTACATACATATATTTTTTGTATCTTTGCATCATTCAAACTAAAAAAACAAATCTATGATCAGAAAAACCACTATGAGCTTTATTGCAGCAGCTGCAGTAACAGCAATGGCATTTACTACGCCGAATGCAAAAAAAGAAACAACATATGCAGTGGATACCAAAGCCACCACAGCAACATGGTTAGCTAAAAAAGTAACCGGCCAGCATACAGGCGGACTATCTGTTTCCAAAGGTTCCATTACAGCAGAAGGAAATACAATTAAAGGTGGCACATTCGAATTTGACATGAACTCCATTACATGTACCGATCTTGCCGATAAGACATACAATGATAAATTAATCGGACATTTAAAATCAGACGATTTTTTTTCGGTGGCGAAACATTCTACTGCGAAATTTGAGCTTACTAAAGCGACGTTGAAATCAGGAAATGATTATGAAGTTACCGGTAAATTAACGATCAAAGGAATTACCAATGATGTTACTTTTCCTGCCATGATCAAAATGGATGCAAAAACTTTTGTGACTGTTGCGAAAATTACTGTAAACCGTACAAAATATGATATTAAATACGGCTCAGCGAGTTTCTTTGAAGGCATTGGCGACAAAGCGATCAATGATGATTTCGACCTAAATGTAAATGTGGTAGCTGCGGCAAAATAATCAACAGCCTTAAAATAAGGGCTCCCACGCTGCATCATGCAACATGGGAGTTTTTATTTTATGATATTACTTAAGAGAACTGGCAAAGAATTCCTCCCATTAGTGCCAGACATACTGTCCAGTAGCCAACGTTCAGCAAAATATATTTAGCTCCTTTTCCTTCGAACATCGCGTTAGTTCCTAAAACAGGAAGTACGATGGTGATACCCGCGATCACACCATGCAATGCTCCGTGTTTGAATGTGCGAAAATTAGTCCCATATTTTTCCATGAAGTCCTTCACCATCATTCCTACTTCTGAATTCGGATCAGCTATTCCCGGCTCATTCGCTAAAACAGAAAAAATGCTCCATTGGTGGATCACCATGAATTGAATTGCGAAAGCCAAAAAAAAGCTGAATAAAAAAGAAAGCCCAAAAATAAGCGGCATGTTGGCGCTTTTATTCTCAGCAGGAACACCTGCAGCTTTCATCCAGGCAGTTCCGAAAACTTTTGGATTATACCATATAAAGCCCATCACCAAAGGTACAAGAGCTGTTAATAAAATGATAAGAAAATTTGGTTGCATAGTTTTTATTTTTATTGGTTCAGTCAAAAATAGCTTATTTGTTTCCGTTTTCTAAACGCAAACAGGGAACTTATGAAAACAAAGATGTTTATAAAACAAAAAGCCCTCCTTCTATTACAGAGCAGGGCTTTTTAACAATTGTATTTTCTTTTATTGTCCGTGACAGTTCTTATATTTTTTACCGCTTCCACAAGGACAAGCATCATTTCTTCCGATTTTCTGCTCTACCCGCACCGGTTGTGCTTTCACTTTCGGTTGCTCTTCGGCGCCATTATTATTGCTTCCCACTTCCGCTCTGCTTGTTTGCGTTTGTTGCTGACGTTGCGGCGCCTGAACTCTGGCTTGCTGAACAGCATTTTGCGCTTCATTCGGTAAATTTGCACGCATCAGGAAGGACACAATTTCCTTGTTCACTGCGGTGATCATCCGCTTGAATAATTCGAAGGATTCGAACTTGTAAATCAGCAAAGGATCCTTCTGCTCATACACGGCGTTCTGAACCGATTGTTTCAGATCGTCCATTTCACGCAAATGTTCTTTCCATGCATCATCGATCATTGTAAGCGCCGTTCCTTTTTCCAATCCCAATACCAGCTCACTTCCTTTTGTTTCGTAAGCCTTCTTCAGATTCACTACCACTTGCAATGTTTTTAAACCATCCGACAAAGGAGTAACAATGTTCTCAAATGATGCCGATTGGTTCTCGTAAACATCCTTAATAATAGGGAAGGATTTTGTTTTGATGAAATCATTCTTCGCGATGTAATGTGCTTCCGCAGCATGATATAGTCGTTCTACCACTTCCTGGTGTTTCAGATCAATGAAGTCGGTTTCGCCAACCGGAGGCTCAATTGATAACACACGCAATACTTCTATATTGAATCCTTCGAAATCCTTCATTTCATGATATTCCGTCACGATGGATTCGCAGGTATCATATATGGAATTTGCAATGTCTATTGCAAGACGCTCGCCGAATAAAGCATGGCGTCTTTTCTTATAAATAACTTCACGTTGAGAATTCATCACGTCGTCATATTCGATCAAACGCTTACGTGTTCCGAAGTTATTCTCTTCTACTTTTTTCTGTGCACGCTCAATTGATTTGGTGATCATGGAATGCTGAATCACTTCACCTTCCTGTAATCCCATTCTATCCATCAATTTGGCGATACGCTCTGACCCGAATAAACGCATCAGATCATCTTCCAGGGAAGCAAAAAATTGTGATGATCCAGGATCTCCCTGACGACCGGCACGACCGCGCAACTGACGATCCACACGACGCGACTCATGGCGCTCTGTACCGATGATCGCTAAACCGCCCGCTTCTTTTACACCAACACCTAACTTAATATCCGTTCCACGACCCGCCATATTCGTAGCGATGGTAACTGTACCTGCCTGTCCGGCTTCCTGTACAATTTCCGCTTCACGCTGGTGCATCTTCGCGTTCAATACGTTGTGCTTGATGCCACGCAATTTTAACATCCTGCTTAATAATTCAGAGATCTCCACTGATGTAGTACCCACTAATACTGGTCTTCCATCTGCCACACATTTCCCTACCTCTTCAATTACCGCATTGTATTTTTCACGTTTTGTTTTGTAAACAAGATCTTCATGGTCTTTACGCTGAATCGGGCGATTGGTTGGAATCACCACAACATCCAATTTATAGATGTCCCAGAATTCTCCCGCTTCTGTTTCTGCAGTACCAGTCATACCTGATAGTTTGCTGTACATACGGAAATAATTCTGCAGAGTAACCGTCGCATACGTTTGTGTTGCAGCTTCCACCTTCACATTTTCCTTGGCTTCAATCGCCTGGTGCAATCCGTCAGAATAACGACGGCCTTCCATGATACGACCTGTTTGCTCATCCACAATTTTAATCTTGCCATCCATGATGACATATTCAACATCTATTTCGAAGAGCGTGTAGGCTTTCAATAACTGATTGATGGTATGTACACGCTCCGATTTGATAGAGTAATCACGGATCAGCTCTTCTTTGCGTTTCAATTTTTCCTCTGCAGGCAATCCCGCTTTTTCCAGTGCGGCTATTTCGCCTCCAACATCCGGCAAAACGAAAAATTTCGCGTCTTCAGAAGAAGTGGAGATCAGCTCCAAACCTTTTTCGGTAAGCTCAATGGAATTATTTTTTTCATCAATCACGAAGAACAATTCTGCATCGATTTTATGCATTTCACGCGACTGATCTTGCAAATAAAGGTTCTCGGTTTTTTGAAGCGCTTGTCTCATACCTGGTTCACTCAGGAATTTGATCAAGGCTTTGTTTTTCGGCAATCCTCTGTATGCCCGCAATAACGCTACGCCGCCTTCTTTTTCTTTTCCTTCCGCCAATAATTTTTTGGCATCGGTCAAGGCTGTATTGATGTATGTTTTTTGCGCATTTACAATTTTCTCGATGCGGGGCTTCAACGGAGCGAACTCCTGATTATCGCCTCTCGGTGTTGGGCCGGAAATGATCAAAGGTGTACGGGCATCATCGATCAATACACTATCCACCTCATCCACGATTGCATAATGATGCTTTCGCTGAACAAGATCTTCCGGGGCACGTGCCATATTATCACGCAAATAATCGAAACCAAATTCATTGTTGGTACCGAAGGTTATGTCGGCCAGGTATGCTTTACGGCGATCTTCTGAATTAGGATCGTGCTTATCAATACAATCAACGGTAAGACCATGGAATTCAAACAAAGGCCCGTTCCATTCCGAGTCACGTTTTGCCAGATAGTTGTTCACCGTTACAACGTGGACACCCAATCCGGTTAAAGCATTCAGATACACCGGCAATGTTCCAACCAATGTTTTACCTTCTCCTGTTCCCATCTCGGAAATTTTCCCCTGATGCAAAACAATACCACCGATCAACTGCACATCGTAATGTACCATGTCCCATTTAACCGTATTTCCAGCAGCGATCCAGGTATTGGCCCATAATGCTTTCTCACCTTTAATTTGCACGGAGTCGCGCTTTGCAGCGAAATCCTTGTCAAGCGATGTTGCGGTTACTTCCAAACTTTCATTGTCTTTGAATCGTTTTGCTGTTTCTTTTACAACCGCGAATGCTTCAGGAAGAATCTCATCTAAGATCTCTTTGTTATTGGTAACAATGATTTTTTCGAGCTCATCAATTTCCTCGTATAATTTTTCTTTTGATTCCACATCCATTTCCGGATCGGCATCAATTTTTTTACGGATATCGTTTATCTGAGTCTGCTCTTTAGCGGAGCGATCGGCAATTCTTTTTTTGAATTCCGTTGTTTTACCTCTAAGCTGATCATTGCTTAAGGAAGAAAGCTTAGCGTATTCGGCCAATATTTCATCAACGATCGGATGGATTTCTTTCAGGTCCCTGTCGGATTTAGTTCCGAACAGTTTGGAAATGCTTTTGGTGATTATATTTAACATGAACTGCTTGTTTTAAATTTTAGCCCGGCAATTAAATTATCGGGGATGCAAAAATAGCTATTTTTTAGGTAATTCAGGCAAATTTATTATCCAATTGACAGCCCGAAAACAAAGAGAATAAGGCAGAAAAGCAGAATAATAAAATCCTGCCGAGATTGTCAAACGCTGTTCCCTTTATTTAAACCTGACAAATTAACAGTGAGGGCTGCTATAAACCTTCATTCATTAACCGTTTAGCTGCAGCATGACAGGACCAGCACGGCATTTTTTTTTGCATTATCAAAAATTTAGTTTACATTTAATCTACTAAAACCAAAAACAATATGAAAAAGATAGCACTATTCTCCGCCTTTGGATTTTTTGCAATTTCTGCGTATGCACAGGAAATAAAATCAACAGAGGTTCCGCCTGCTATTCAGGCATCATTTACAAAGCTTCATCCCAATGCAAAAGTTGATAAATGGGAAAAAGAAGGAACTCACTATGAAGCAGAATTCATGGACAATAAAGTGGAAACATCGGTTGAGTTTGGCCCCAATGGTCAGTTGATGGCTACCGAAGTGGCAATCAATGTTTCCGATCTTCCTAAGGCAGCCAGCGATTATTGCACGAAGAACATAGCGGGCAAGAAGATCAGCGAAGCAGCAAAAATCACTGAAGCAAACGGTAAAGTAAGCTATGAAGCGGAAGTAGATGGAACGGATTATTTCTTTGACACAAATGGAAACTTTGTAAGCAAAGAAACTGAGAAGCACGGCGACAAGAAATAATGACTTGCAGCTATAAAACAAAAAAGCCCTGTGCGCATTGCACAGGGCTTTTTTTTATGGGGTATTTTAATATTCGTCTTCGTTAAAAAAGAAATCTTCTTTTGTAGGGTAATCTGGCCAGATCTCTTCAATTGATTCATAAATCTCCCCTTCGTCTTCAATTTCCTGAAGATTTTCAATCACTTCCATCGGTGCTCCGGAACGGATTGCAAAGTCAATTAATTCATCTTTAGATGCCGGCCAAGGTGCATCTTCCAGGTTTTTTGCTAATTCGAGTGTCCAGTACATAGTGCGCTTTTTGATTTAGAACGCAAAAACCAATTAGTTGTTACGTTATAAAATATTTTTTTGTAATCTATTTTCTGCAAAAGTAAAAATTAATTCCAATATCAAAGAACGAAAGTGTACTTTTTAATAAAATAGCCATTAATAAAGAAAATCCGGGCGACAGTCAAATCAAAAAAATGCATCACATTCTCGGCTTCCAGGGAATTTCTTCTGCATTCAGATCCTGCGTCAATTTTCTCGAAAGCACAAATAAATAATCGCTTAGGCGGTTCAGGTATTTTATTACCAGGTCGGCAACATAGCTATTTTCGGATAAGTGGATGGTTAAACGTTCCGCCCTACGACAAACACAACGTGCAATATGGCAATACGAAACAGTCGTATGTCCTCCAGGAAGCACAAACGATCGCATTTCAGGCAATGTTTCATTCATTTTATCCATCTCCTTTTCCAACAGCTCGATGTCTGTTTCTTTCAGATCCGGAATTTTCATTTTTGATTTTTCAGGATCGGAAGCCAGGGAAGAACCAATGGTAAACAAGCGATCCTGGATCTCGATCAGCATTTGTTTGGAATGCGCATCAATCTGCTGATCACGGATCAATCCGATATGGGAATTCAATTCATCCACGGTTCCATAAGACTCAATTCTTATATGATGTTTCGGCACTCTTGTACCACCAATCAGGGACGTCTGGCCTTTATCGCCTGTTTTAGTATATATTTTCATGAAGTTACAAATTACAATCCCGATAGCTATCGGGAACAAATATACCAATCAGTGTGTGGGTTATACAAATTAAAAATTACAATCCCGAACTACCATTAATGTACCAATCTGTTACCGACAGTCGTGATATTTTCATTCTGATAATCGCGTTCCACTACTCCGTCTTTTAAGCGAACAATCCGATGTGCATGTTGTGCAATATCTTCTTCGTGCGTTACCAGAATAATGGTGTTTCCATTTTTATGGATCTCTTCAAAAAGTCCCATGATCTCCACCGATGTTTTTGAATCCAGGTTTCCTGTCGGCTCATCCGCTAAAATAATTGCCGGATTGTTTACCAATGCTCTCGCAATGGCTACCCGCTGGCGTTGTCCACCGGAAAGCTCATTTGGCTTATGCATGATCCTGTCGCCCAGTCCGACTTGCTCCAATACTTCTTTTCCACGTTTCAGGCGATCTGCTTTATTAAAGCCTGCATAGATCAGAGGCAAAATCACATTATCAAGTGCTGTTGAGCGGGGCAATAAATTAAAAGACTGGAACACGAAACCTATCTCTTTATTTCTCACCTCAGCAAGATCATTGTCCAGCATTTTTGCAACAGCAATTCCATTCAGTATGTATTCACCGTTGGAAGGACTATCTAGGCAACCAAGAATATTCATTAAAGTAGATTTCCCGGAACCCGATGGCCCCATCAATGCCACATATTCATTCTTATAAATCTCAAGTGAAACAGAACGCAAAGCATGGATCTCTTCCGAACCTATTTTATAGGCTTTGGCGATGTTGGAAAGCTGGATGATTGATTTCATAAATTCAACGGATTACGAGTCTTCGGTGGCGAATTTAGGTGATTATTCGACCAATGAATTTCAACAAATTTACAAATATATATCGGCGAATAACAAACCTTTTATCGGCGAACGTGGGAATTACACATTAATATTTAATAGTAAAATGCTGCTTTACCTGTTCTTTACGGAAGAAAACAATTCCCATGTAAAACAAGTCGAGGGAAACGGTTACTTTTTCATTTTGTTTGATTTCTTCCCAGGCTTCTGTCATTTCTGCCGACCAATAAATATCGTCAAAAAGGAAGATGCTTGTTTCAACTGCTTTTTCAAGACATTGTTTAAAGTAATTCAGGGTAGGTTCTTTTCGGTGGTTTCCATCAAAAAAGACGAAATCAAGGCGATCCGTTTTTTTTAAGATTTCCGGAAGCAATTGATCAAAGTTCCCTTTCAACTGTTCAATATTATTCAGGCCTAATTTCCTGAAATTCTTTTTCGCAATTTCCGCCACTTCATCGCAGCCTTCTACGGTTATAAGCATTGATTTAGAATTCGCCGAAGCCATGTAAGCTGCGCTGATTCCTATGGAAGTCCCCAGCTCCAAAATAAAAGAAGGTTGAAAATGATTCACTAGCCGGAAAAGCAATTCGGCATATTTAGGAGGCTTGGCAGCAGAACGGGCAATGTCTCTCACCGTTTTTGGATTGGAGCGGAGTGTCAGAGAGCCAGCACCCAGGTCGTTACAATTAACCATTTCGGCAGAAAGCAGCAAGTCGCTCCGGAGCTTCTCCAGATCCTTATAAGCATAGTACTTTTTGCGGTTATATACCACCCCCAATAATAACTCGAAAACAAAAGGAGAATGAACACCATGCTCGTTTACAGACCGAAAACGGTAAGCCAGATAATTACGTACCAAATGCAGCTTTTTCACGTGCAAACTTAAGCAAAAAGAAAATTGAACAATTTAAAAAAAATCATGCAATCTATTGAACCCCAATCTGACTGATTCATAGGTCAATAACTATAATTAATCTGGCCCGAATCCTAATTTTGTCGTGATTTTGGGACAGATCTTTATGAGAGAATGGCATTATCTTTACAAAATTATTCTCGAAACTCATTTATAGATATATCAATATGTTTAAAAAACTTACCTTTCTAATTGGTATCACAGCGTTACTCATGGCAGCTCCAAAGCTAGCCAACGCTTCTCACATTGCAGGCGGAGAAATCACTTATACCTGCCTCGGTGGAAACCAGTACGAGATCAATTTGAATCTTTTTGTGGATTGCCTGGGGTTTAATCCGGGGCCTTCCCAAACCATTAACTTCATCAGCAGCTGCGGAGGAAGTGCAACCCTGAATGTTCCGGTGAGCCCGGCTACAATCAACGGACTGGAAATCTCTCAATTATGTCCTTCTGCCCTTGCCAACAGTACTTGTAACGGCGGAACGTTACCCGGAATGTGGCTTTTCAGTTATACCGGTATAGTAACTTTAGCGCCGCCTTGTGATACCTGGACAATGAGCTGGGCGCTCTGCTGCAGAAATACTGCAATGACCAATGTATCCAGCTACGACTATTATATTGAAGCGACTTTAAACAGCGCAACAGCATTGTGCAACAGCTCACCTCAATTTACCGCTCAACCCATCCCTTATGTTTGTATTGGCCAGGTTGTGAATTACAGTTACGGCGTTATTGAGCCCGATGGCGATTCTCTTTTCTATTCCCTGATCCCTGCTTTGGATTCAGCAGGTGTTTCTGTTACTTACAATGCAGGTTATTCTGGAACATCGCCGATCCCGGGCATCACCATCAATTCAACAACCGGACTGGTTACTTTTACTCCCGCCTTATTGGGAAATTTTGTCGTGGCTATTTTAGTTCAGGAATACGATTCAAACGGAGACCTTGTTGGATCCGTTATGCGCGACATTCAATTTATAGTGCAGAGCTGTACGAATGTTGTTCCTCCCTCTACCGGTGGTGCAATCACCAGTTTCAGCGGAAACGCTGTACAAACAGGACCTTATAGCATTGAAATGTGTGCGGGTAACTGCTTCAACTTCACAGCAACGTATACGGATAGCGATGCGGCAGACTCGCTTACTTATATTTCCAACATTACTGCTGCATTGCCTGGTGCTACCGTCACAGCTGCAGGTATAAATCCTTTGGTATTGGACATCGACTGGTGTTCTCCTGCAGGAACGGCGGGACAAAATTTAACGTTTACCATTACGATTCAGGATGGCGCCTGCCCGATTCAGGGACAACAGGTTTTTGTTTATAACGTCAACATTCTTGACGCAACAACTGCAAGTCCCGACGTTGCTATTTGCGGCGCCCAAACAGCAGCACTCGATGCTTATGGCGGAAGTATCTTTAACTGGTCGGTGATTTCCGGGCCCCCTATGACCCCATCCAACTTCTCTTGTAATCCTTGTTCCAGCCCGGTGGCTTCTCCATCAGCAACCACCTCTTACCAGGTAGTGAGTAACCTTAGCGGAACCTGCGACAACATCGATACGGTAACAGTATTTGTTGCTCCCAGCTTTACCTATACTGTTACACAAAGCTCAACCAGCTCGTGTTTGCAGGATCCTGTTCAACTGGATGTAACAGCATTATCACCGGCAGGAGCTTATACCTTTTTATGGACACCGGCTACCAATCTGAGCAATGCCACAATCCAAAACCCAATTGCTACTTTTTTAACGCCGGGAACTTATACCTATACGGTAACAATCACCAGTCCTTCAGGTTGTGCTCAATCCACCGTATTATCGATCAGTGCAGCGCCATCATTTATACCGCAGATTACCGCACACAATGATACCTCCTTTTGTCCAGGCGGTATAGCAAACCTGAGTGTCACATTCGACGGAGGATCAACACCACCAAGCTGCGGATTAAGCGCTTCCGGCGGTTGCGGAGGAGTTTCCATATCTGGAACAGTTGGTACAGGAACAGGTGCAAACACCTCTACTACATGGCCGGCTATTTTCGGCAACTGGTATACCTCCAACAAACATCAGATGTTGTTCACAGCAGCAGAGTTAAATGCTGCCGGAATCACCGGAGGGAAGATCGATCAGTTGGATCTGAATGTGACCGCCATTAATGGTATCAGCGTTTATCATCAGTTCACAATTAAAATGAAATGCACTTCCATAACAGCACTTGGAGCTACCTGGGAATCCGGATTAGTGCAGGTATTCAACCCTGCCACCGTAAACGTGATTGTCGGCTGGAATACCATGCTGCTGAACAATGCTTTTGAATGGGATGGCATATCTAACATTGTGGTAGAGATTTGCAGCACAGAGGGTGCGCCATATCCGAACTATACCCAAAGCTGTATTTCTCCATACACCACCACTACCTTTACTTCCTGCTTATTTAGTTATACCGACTCGTTCGATATGTGCCCGAATCTTACCAATTTGGTAACACCAACCAACAATCGTCCAAACATTCGTTTTCACTATTGTTCCGTCGCTTCGAACCCAGCTAACTATACTTATTCATGGACACCTGCCAGTGGTGTGATCGCAGATTCATCTGCACAAAGCACAACAGGGATGCCGCCAACAAGCATGGATTATATCATTACAGTAACGGATATTGCAGGAGGCTGCTTCGATCAGGATACTGTTCATGTAACATTGATTAACGTAGATACATTGACTGTTACTCCTGCCGGACCGTTTTGTGTGAATGCTCCGGTTCAGACACTTGCCGTGTCAGTACCGACAGGAACAGGGCTTTGGTCAGGAACAGGAATCACCAATACTACTACGGGAACATTCGATCCTGCCATTGCGGGAGCTGGCTCCCACCAGATCATGTACAATGTAAGCGCCGCTTGTGGAACAGGAGCAGACACTATTACTGTGGTAGTGCTACCTCAACCGGATGCTACCATTACAGCTGTAGGCAGTCAATGTGTTACCGCCGCGGCGGCGATCACACTTAGTGCAGCAACGGTCGGCGGAACATGGTCCGGACCAGGTATCACCAGCGGTTCTGCAGGAACCTTTGATCCGGCAACCGCGGGAGTTGGTAACCATCTGATCACCTATAATATTATTACACCTTGCACTTCGCAGGATACGATCATGATCAATGTTATTCCACAATTGAATGCGACTATTCTCAATGTCGGACCATTCTGTACCACCGATCCTTCTGTTACGTTAACGGCGGCTGATCCGAGTGGAACGTGGACAGGGACTGGAATCACGAATGCAACTACGGGCGTTTTCGATCCTGCCACTGCCGGACCAGGAACGCACCTGATCACTTATACCATTGCGGGATTATGCGGAGCAGAGGCTACTTCGCTGATCACCGTAGTAGCTACGCCTGTTATTTCCTTTACATCGGATACAACAGAAGGCTGTGAACCTACAACGATCATCTTTAACAGCACAGTGAGCCAGCCGGGCGGAACGTATGCATGGACATTTGGTGACGGAGGAATTTCCAACGTAGCGAATCCAAGCAATACCTATGTGGCTAATGGTCTTTATACTGTGTCCCTTACCTATACCAATACCACAGGCTGCAGCGCTTCAGTAACACAAACTGATATGATCAACATTCATTCACAACCTGTTGCTATATTCTCCTATGGACCACAGCCTACAACGATAACCAACCCGGTGATCAACTTTACGGATAACTCTCTAGGACTGATCAACAACTGGAACTGGATGTTTGGAGCAGGAGGGATTTTAGGATCATCTACTCAGCAGAACCCTTATTACGGGTTTACAGAATCGGGGGTATATCCAGTTCAGCTGATCGTGACCAATAATTTCGGTTGTGCCGATACGGCAGACAATGTGGTAATTATTGAATCGATTGTAGTATTCTACGCTCCCAATGCATTCAGCCCGGATGGAAACGGAGACAATGATGAGTTCATGGTAAAGGGAGATGGCATCGACAATTCTACTTTCGAAATGCTGATTTATGACCGCTGGGGAGAACAAATTTTCAAATCAAATGACATTCACACAGGCTGGAACGGAAGACGCAATAATATGGGTGCTGAGCTGGTACAGCAGGAAGTGTATGTATGGAAGGTGGCTTTTAAGGATTTGAAAAACCAAAAACACAATTATATCGGCAGTGTAACAATTGTCAAATAATCGAAATACTTTATTTAATGGCAATGCCCCTGGAAACCAGGGGCATTTTTTTTGCTCTACCATTATTTTCAATAAAAAACAGGAAAAGCTTTTGTCCTTTCTAAAAAGTATTTATATTTGCAGCCCGTTTAGCAATAAATGGATTTTCGGGAGCTTAGCTCAGCTGGTTCAGAGCATCTGCCTTACAAGCAGAGGGTCACTGGTTCGAACCCAGTAGTTCCCACCCAGAGGGTTTAACAGAAATGTTAAGCCCTTTTTTTATTCCCGCCACTTTCCCGCTAAATACATTGATAAATAAGGGCTTTGCGCCTAATTGCTTGCATTAAAAAAGGGGTTCAGATAGGTTCAGGCGGGTTCAGCATACGCACCCTTTACGCACCCAGTTACGCACCCAAGAAATAAATTATAACTTTGTAGCCTATGGCAGAGGAAACAAAACGCAAGGATGCACGCATCGAAACACCTCAACACAATGCAGAGGTATTGCTCTCTTTCGGGGGTTTGTATTACATTGGGACTTATAATGTAGAGGCAAGGGGCTTTGAAACTCGTGAGGGAAACTTTTTTGTAGTCAATGACAAAGCACCCCCAATATTTTGGAGCGAACTACCTAAGGGCTAAAATTAACACCTCAAAAAAAACGCCTCCACCGCATTTCACTTGGGAAACGCACAAATGTTATGCACGCATAATAAATGGGCAATGTCAAAAAAACCACCTCCACCGCATTTCGCTAAAGATTTGATTTTCTACATTTAGAAATGTAATGATTTGTAATGAATTGATAATGAGGCAGTTACAAGAACTCGTACGTTGTTAGCTAAATATTACCCCTTTCCATCGGTAGCAATGATCTTAATAATAACGGGTTCGCCTGTATTGTCGATCTTAGTAGTTACAAAGTACCCAAGCATTCTAATAACTGTATTCATTAAGGAGGCGTAAGCATTATAATTGCCTTTCCTGAGGGCGATCTCGCTTGTATCAATGAGTTCGGATATAATTCTCTCCTTAGTTATGTTGTATTTAAGGGCAAGTTCCTCTTTTTTCTTCTGTATTGCGTTGTTAATGTCAGTATTTGCAAGCAATTTAAAGCCGTTTGCCTTAGCCGTTGCATAGGTTGAACGTGGATAGGCGTGCAAATATGCTTGGGTTGCGTTGCTATGGGTTGCGTAATGCTCTGTAAATCGGTAATGAGCGGGTGTAAGTGTTGTTTTCATATATATAAATTATTCAATATTCGTTATCAATGGTGCCTGCCGGCACCATGATAACTTAATTTTTTAGAGTATAGAAAGCCCTTACGTGCGGAATGTTCATATACCCGCTCCATTGGCAGGCGTTCTATTGTTTTTTTTCTTTTTTTTATTTCTTCTTTCTCTCTCTCAATGGGTGCATTGGGCAAGTATGGCTTATAGACTTGTTGAGGGCTCTGTTTTTTTTCTTTATTAATTCTTTCGTTTACTTGCTGATCTATTAAAGCCCTGTAAGTATGCACCCTGTTTTGTTCCTGCAAGTTTTCGCCTCTTATAACACCCTCACGTTTCACCTCAGCATATAGTTTACCGCAATACAGTAGTTGAATAAGCGGGTAAAGGTTTGTTTCTGTTTTTTTTCTTTTATTCATTTCTTCTTTGGTTTGTTTACTATAAATATTTATAGAAATGCGTTTTTGGTAGTTGAGGGCAAAATTTTCTTTGCTTGCTGGCAGGGTGTTTCCAAGTTGCTTGCTTAAATAGCTATATATAAAGTCGCTTGTAACTTGTCGGGAAACAATGTGAATTGATCTACATCCCATTTGCTTTTTAATCTTGTTGAGGTGGTTTTTCTCCTTATAATATACGATCTCGCTTAATTGACTGAGGTAATCCTTTGCAATGAATAAGTGTATATGTAGCTCAGGCTCTAAATTGAAATCTGCATATCCATTGTAATGAGTTAAGGAGCTGTTTTGTTCTAATACCAATATGTATGGGGGTTGCTCAGGTAATAAGTTGCTTATATAGGTGTTTGCCTCCTTAGCTGAGTATATGCGTGTCTTAGGTTGAATGGTAACGAACATCATATTTTGCCCATTGTCCCCAAACAAAGTGAGGTACTTGTTATAGAAACTTTCAAGGGCTTCTTTCTTAGTTAGATATGAGGTTTTATAGGTGTTTGGTGGCATTGGGCAAAAGTTCAACTTCCGTAAACTCAATGTTTACGCTGGTTTTAGCTGTTTTAAATGTTAGTAAAAAAATAGGGGCTCAAAGTATCTACACCTCAACCCCTCTTATCAACATCACTTTTCCTTTCGATCTCTAATAAATAGAGGAATAAAAGAATAGTATCGAATTTGACCTATCAAAACCAAATGAAAGTTGCAGTTTTTTGCCTGTAAAATTATAACTACTTGATTATGAGGTAGAATAAATTTTGTGCTTTTGTTGGGTGTGTATTTATTTTTTTATGGGTCATCCCTATAAGCGGATGACAGACAAGAAACTCATCCAATTATTAAAGCAACAAAATGCCGAACTCCTTAAGGCGTTGCAAAAGGAATTAGCCCCGCTCAGGAGAAAGAAATACTACACCTATAAAGAGGCAAGCGAGATATTATGTATTAGCGTGGAGGGCTTAAAAACACGATTGAAACGAGGCGAAATGTTTAAGGTGTGTAATAACGGGCGACCTCTGATCTCAGGGGTTGAGATTGACAGATATTTAAAATCACAAAACCCAGGATTTTAATAAAATAAAATGGTGGGGAAAGTCCCCACCATGAAGATTCTAATAAATTTTAGATTATGCTATTTTCATATTGGAGAAAACATTTACAAGTTTCTCATCGACTTTACTTTGTTCTAAGTTTACATAGCGGGAAAACGATCTGTAATCGGAGTGCGTACTCATTTGCATTACCTCAGATATTGAAAGCCCCCCCTCCAATGAAATGGATATAAAACTTTTGCGTGCATCGTGTATCGAAATCAATTCGTGTACTGGTTTTTGTTCCTGTGTTTGATTGTTGAGGTGTTGAATAATAATCGTTTCCTCTCGATCAATTCCGCAAAGTTTAACCCCTGCTTTGATGTTCTTATTTAACTTTTGATTTGATATATCTAAAGGCAATACATTGTTGTACTTAGCAAGTATCTGCACTGCCTCAGGAATTAATTTAATACGGAGCTCTGTATTAGTTTTGTGTGTGTTGATATGTAGGTACCCGTTCTTAATGTTGTGTTTATTTACCTGCATCAAATCGTTATAGCGTAAGCCAAGGAAGGTTGCGAAACAAAACACGTCCTTTGCCCTTTCAAGATTTGTTTTGTCTTTGAAATCAAAATGGAAATACTGGAATAGTTCGTTTTGATGTAGTGTTATAATACGTTGATCTGTTTCTTTAACACGTTTTATTTTCATCCAGTCAGTTGCTGAGGTGTGCTTATTGTCAAAAGCCCAACGACAAAACACTTTGAGTGTTACGATCATTTTGTTAATTGTTGGGTTTTGTAAATTCTTTGAGCCCTTAACGTGTTTGCTTTTTGTGCTCAAAAACTTGGCGAACTTTTCCGCCCATTTCGGATTCATATCGGCAAATTGTGTAGAGGGGTTGAAATCTTGCAGGTGGTTTATAAGGGTTGTAAATGGCTTAAGTGCACCCTCTTTCAAAAATCCTGCTCTCTCTCCTTTGAATTGTTCTAATAAGGCGGTTAAGTCTTTCTTGCCACGTTCAACATTGATAGTGTTTACATTGGCTGTAATGAAATCTTTTGCCTCGCTAAGACTTGCAATGTCATTGGCTAACTTTACATTCGTCATATATTTTTCGAATGCACTTTGGTATTTATTCAGGTATAACTTAATATTGTCGTTTTTACTTCCTGCTTTTGGCTTGCCCTCTTTCCATTGGTTAATGACGATCTTTTGACCTGTTGAAATAATTGCTTTTACTCCACGCTCTGAAAGTATCCCACGTATAGTTCCTTCCTTGTCGTTGATCTTTTTTAATTCAAAATAAAAGTGCATCTTGTTGAGGTGTTTGGTTATGCAAATGTAATTCTTTTTATAAGATACGCACCCAACTACGCACCCAAACAATACAATTAATATGCAAGTATCTGATTGTCAATTAAGTAAAATAAAAGGTTCGAACCCAGTAGTTCCCACGGAAAAAGAAAGCCTTACAGAAAGGTGAGGCTTTTTTGTCTTTATATATACTCAGAGAAATGCAGACTAGGAAAAGGCTAAGCTATTCAGGTTGCAAGTTCTCCACTAAAACAAAGCTTTACATTTCTGTAAGGCCTTTGTTTTCAAAATAAAATTGCACCCCTAAACCCTCACCCCTATCACACACACATCATCTACCTGCTCCAGGTTTCCTCTCCAGCTTTCAAGCGCTTTTTCGAGAATCTCTCTTTGCTGGTCCAGTGGTTCCTGATGATGTTGAAGGAGTAATTCCTTTAACATTTTGTATTTGAATTTTTTTCCTTTGTCGCCGCCGAACTGGTCGGCATAACCATCTGTGAAGATGTAAAGGATATCATTTGTTTCCAGCTCAATGCTTTGGCGCGTGAAGGAATTATTGTTCTCTCCTAAACCAATCGGCATCTTATCATATTTTAATTCAATGATCTCGCTGTTACGAATTAGGATGGATTTATTTTGTGCTGCTGCATAGGTTAAGGTTTTGCTTTTCTTATCCAGGCAAAGCAAAATTCCATCCATTCCATCTTTCGCTCCTTCAAGTGAGATTCCACCAATCAGGCGTTCGCGCACATGATTAAAGATCTGTTCCGGTAGGTAGAGCTTCTTTTCATTAATGGCTTCGTTGAGGAAAGAGATATTGAGCAGGCTCATGAAAGCGCCCGGCACACCGTGTCCTGTGCTATCGCATACAGCCAGATAAAACTGTTCGGTGTTGGCAGCTAAAGTTGCCCAGTAGAAATCGCCGCTGACAATGTCCTTCGGCTTGTAGAGAACAAAATGTTCGAGTAAGTTTTGTTTTAAAAATGCATCGTGCGCCAATAAGGTTCGCTGAATTCTTTTTGCATAAAGAATCGAATCAGTCACTTCTTTATTCTTTTGCTCCACCACCGTTTTCTGTTCTTCAATTATTTTGTTTTGCGCATTGGTGATCCTGAAGCGTTGAAACAGGAAATAAGAAAACAGTAAAACAATGATCAGCACGGCAATCATGATGTATCCGATGAAACGCTGCTGTTTCTTCTCTATGTCTTTCTTTTTTAATTCTGCTTCTGCTTCGCTTTTTAATTCATGCTCCTGGCGATCGAGCGCAAACTGCATTTTCAGGTTACTGAAAGTAGTGTTCTTGGTAGCGTTGAAAATACTGTCCTTCAATTGTGTCAGGATCTCATGGTAATGCAAAGCTTCTTTTGTATTGTCAGCTGCCTTATAGGTTTCATACATTCCCTCGGCGGAGCTTTGCTGATCTTCGAGACTGCCGGTTTCTTTTGCAATCTCGTAAGCTGTCTTATAATACTGCAAAGCAACATCGCTTTTTTTCAAGGCCTTGTTTGTATTCCCGAGCATGTTCAATTGCTCAGTCTGAAATTTCTTTTCACCGAGTTGTTTGGAAACCGCCAGGCCTTGCTCAAATTCAACGATCGCTTCATTGTATTTTCCTTCATCGTAATACAACAAACCAATATTCCCATGAGTCTCTGCTTTTCCTCTCAGATCATCCATTTCATTAGCAATGCTCAATGCCTGGTCGAGGTATTGTTTGGACGATGCAAACTCCTGCTTCATGCGGTACAAGGATCCCAGGTGGTTCAGCGAAGCGATCATGTCGATCTTGTTTCCCATTTCCTTGTGAATAGCGAAGCTCTTTTTCTGATAGACCAATGCAAGACTATCTTCTCCCAGCTTGCTGTACATTACGGCAATGTTGCCAATGCTGGCGGCAATAAAGTATCTGTTCCCCAATTGTTCCTGGAGCTTCATCCCTTTCTGCATGTATTCAATGGCTTTGATAAAATCAGAAAGGTTGTAATAAATGATTCCTATATTATTGTAGGCGGTGGCAATTCCTTTTATGTTATTCGTCTCTTCGCTGATCGCAAGGTTCTTGTGATGGTATTCCAGTGCTTTTGCATAATCGGAGCTTTCTGAATAAATATTTCCGAAAGTATTATAAGAAGCTGCGATCCCTTTTTTATAGCCGAGCCTGGTGGATAATGCAAGTGATTTCTCTGCATACGAGAGCGCTTTTTTTGTTTCCCCTTTGCGCATGAGCGTTACACTAATGCGTTGGTATGTTTTGATCCTTACGGTATCATGAAGATCCGTATTTAAACTCGTTAATAAAGAATCTAAATTATAATTCTGTGCCTTCATCTGAATGAGGCAGGAACGGAACAAAAGGATAAGACAGATTCTTCTTATGAGTGGATTGTAGACTTGCAGTTTCATATAGCTCTCCAAATTAACTATTTTCTTAATATATATGTGGTTTTTATTAAAAACTGAACAAAGAAAGCCGCTATCAGCCTCTTATTTTGCATGAACCTCCGGAGGGTTTGTCCATAATGTCTAAATCACTATATTTACCCGTAGTTCATGCTATCCAATCTCTCTTAGATGAAAAATGCGCTTCGGTTAATTTTATTGATTTTCAACTGTTTCATCGTTAACCATGGATTCGGACAAATCATAAACCCTATTCACTGGAGCTTTAGCAGCGATAAAATAAGCAATTGCGAATTCGATCTTATTATTAAAGCAAAGCTTGATGGTGGCTGGCATTTATACGGTCAGAAATCATATGGCGACGATGGCCCCATTCCCACTTCTTTTCATTTTACGCCCAATGCCAACTATGAATTAATAGGGACGGCTTCAGAAAAAACATTGATTAAAAAATACGACTCTGTTTTTGGATTAGAGTTAAATTACTTTGAACACAAGGCGACCTTCCGTCAGAGAGTGCGGATCAAATCGGATCAGGCGATTGGGATCAAGGGTGAATTTGAATTCATGGTTTGCAACGAAGTTTCCTGTCAGCCTCCCACTCTTGTACCCTTTTCATTTAAACTACAAGGCTCGGCGGATTGCAAAAATGTTTCAGGATCATCAGCAGGTGCAAACATGCCTTGCGACTGTGATTTAAATAGAATAGCAAGAATATGCTTTTCAAACAATGGAGGCCCGGCAATTGCAGAAGACAAAACGGAAACAAGTACAGAGGAAACGGAAGGAATCGGAACTTCTCCCCTAGAAAACATACCTGCTTATACATCCGAAAATTCATCCAGCTATCCAATCAGCTGGTGGAGCATTTTCATTATGAGCTTTCTTGGTGGAATAGCGGCCTTGTTAACTCCTGCTGTTTTTCCGATGATTCCGATAACACTTTTCTTTTTCTCGCGGCTTAACAAAACACCGGAAAAAAGTATTTCTAATGCCTTGACTTTCTCCACAGCCATTATTTTCACGTTTGTCGTTTTAGGATTTAGTCTTGTTTCCTTTTTCAACCGTTTAAGTTCACAATCAACAAATGTCTTTTTTAATCTCTTGCTTTTCGCAGCATTAATTCTCATTGCCATTTCTTTTCTTGGCGCCTTTAAATTTTCGCTTATGGCAGGTCTTGCTCCTAAAAGCGATTCAAGGTTTAACCTGAAAGAACTAATAGCAATCCTTTTCCTAACATGTGTATTGTGCGTATTATCCCTTTCATGTGCTGGCCCGATCATTGGAACTATATTGATACAGGCAGCAATAAACGGTGGCGCTCATGATATGCTCTGGGCACTCAGTGGTTTCACAGTTGCCCTGGCGATTGCCTTTGGCACATTAGCTTTCATTTCAAGAAGATTAAATTTGTTTCTGAATCCAGGAAGCTGGCGCCATACTGTTAAGATCGTTTTAGGATTTTTAGCATTGGTATTTGCACTTAAATTTGCTTCCAATGTTGACCTAATTACTCAATCGGGCATTCTTACACGCGAAGTATTTATTTCTATTTGGATCATGCTCTTCGGAATACTTGGAATTTATTTGTTGGGAGGCATAAAACTATCCCACGATAAAGAGATGACTTATTTATCGGTGCCGCGCTTGTTTGCAGCAATACTTGTTTTTTCGTTTACCTTTTATTTGATCCCCGGATTGTGGGGTGCACCCTTAAAGCTGATCAGCGGTTTTATTCCTCCTCTTGAATACAGTGAATCACCCGGGGGATTGCGAATATCAGAAAACAGGCAGGCTGTATCAAATGATACAACTGTTACGGTGCATAAAAAAGAACATTGTCCGAATGAGCTGCCTTGCTTCCACGATTATGATGAAGCCTTAGCCTATGCGCGAAAAGTAAACAAACCATTAATGATTGATTTCACGGGTTGGGCTTGTGTGAGCTGCAGAAGCATGGAATCAAAAGTTTGGGCCGATGCTGAAGTTGACGCTCGCCTCAGGAATGAAGTAGTGCTGGTATCGCTTTATGTAGATGACAAAACCGACTTACCCGCTGATCAGCAAACAATAAAAAAGCTGGGTGATCGTGATTTCGCTATTACAAGTATTGGAAACAAATGGTGTTACCTGCAGGCAAACCGTTATAAAACCAATTCTCAACCTCAATACATTCTCATTGACAATAAAGAACAAATGCTTACACAAAATACCAAAGGCTATGATCCCGATGTTCAGAATTACATTGATTGGCTGGACGAAGGAATCAATGAATATAAAAAGCGGGCAAAATAAATGAGCTTAGCGCTCGATTGAATAAACTTCCTTATTATCTCCCTTTTTGCCCTCCCGGAAACCAATCCATCCTCCCTTTATTCTTCTTTAAAAGCCATCATTCAGTACAAATTCTGATAATTCAAAAGAATTTTGTGTCTTTTTCGCCCTGAAATGGATAAATGCCTACCTTCAATCCCTAAATATCTAAATCAACCCTAAACCTACTCGTTATGCAAGCAAAAATTGACAAGCATACCCTTCATAAAACTCCTACGGGTATTGATGGATTGGACGGACTCACAGAAGGCGGATTTCCACAGGGAAGACCAACATTGGTCTGTGGTGGAGCTGGTTGCGGCAAAACTCTTTTGTCGATGCAATTCCTGATCAATGGAATTATCCAGTATAATGAGCCGGGCGTTTTTATGTCCTTCGAAGAAAGCTCGAAAGACTTAACATCAAATGTTAGCTCCCTGGGCTTTGATCTTGAAACACTAATAGCAGAAAAAAAGCTGGTGATTGAGCATGTTCGCGTTGAGCGCTCACAAGTGGAAGAAACCGGAGAATATGATTTGGATGCTCTTTTTATACGATTAGGATATGCCATTGATAAAATAGGTGCAAAGCGAATTGTTCTGGATACGATTGAAACACTCTTCTCCTGCTTTTCAAATGAAGCGGTGTTGAGAGCTGAGCTTCGCAGACTGTTTGGCTGGATCAAAGAAAAAGGTGTTACTGCTGTGATCACTGCCGAAAAAGGCGTGCATTCTTTAACCCGCCAAGGACTCGAAGAATATGTTTCGGATTGTGTTATCTTATTGGATAACCGTGTTATCGACCAGGTATCTACACGAAGATTAAGAATTATTAAATACCGCGGCTCAACCCATGGCACCAATGAATATCCTTTCCTGATTGATGAGGAAGGAATCTCCGTTCTACCTATCACTTCCTTAAAGCTCGATAATAAAGTTTCTTCCGAAATTATCTCCACAGGAGTTCCCGGACTAAACGAAATGTTTTTAAGCGGGGGATTGTACAGAGGAAGCAATATTCTAATTTCCGGATCGGCCGGAACTTCTAAAACAACCATTGCCTCTTACTTTGCAAATGAACAATGCATGAGAAACGAAAGAGTGATTTATTTTGCTTTTGAAGAATCGCCTCAGCAGCTTATCCGCAATATGCGTTCTATTGGAATTGAATTGGAACCACATGTTGAAAAAGGAAATCTTCAGATCCATTCTTATCGCCCGACCTTAAATGGTTTGGAGCTTCACCTTTTAACCTTAAAGAAACTTGTCAGGGACTTTAAGCCGCAGACAGTGATCATTGATCCTATCAGTAATTTGGTGTCAGTTGGAAATCCGAATGAAGTAAACTCCATGCTCGTTCGATTAATCGACTTGTTAAAAGTGAATAATATCACTGCACTCTTCACTTCATTGAACCCTTATGCTAATTCCGATTTCACCGAAGATTCTATTTCTTCCCTCGTGGATACATGGCTGGCAGTGCGTGATGTTGAAAGAGCCTCAGAAAGGAACCGAGGATTGTACATCATTAAAGCACGCGGATTGGCGCATTCAAACAAAGTAAGAGAGTTTATCATTACTTCGAAAGGAATCAAGATCCTGGATATTGAAAAAGGGCCGCATGGAATACTCACCGGCTCCGAAAGAGCGGAACAGCCTAATAACATCGATTAAAGAAAGCGCATGCCCGAACAGATCAGTATAGAATTACTAAGGAACACAAAAAACGACTCCGTGGAAAACAAGGAACAGGAATGGCAACTTCGACTCTATATCGCTGGCCACACGCCTAAATCAATCAAAGCAATCGATAATCTGAAAAATTATTGCGAACAGCATTTAGCCGGAAGGTATTCAATTGAAGTGATCGATCTGTTAAAGAACCCTCAACTGGCAGAAGACGACCAGATTCTTGCGATCCCAACATTGATACGCAGGTTCCCTGAACCAATGCGTCAAATTATCGGCGATTTATCCAACGAAGAAAAAGTATTGGTTGGCTTGAATATTATCCCGGTACCAAAATTAAAATAATGGATGTTTAACCTATCGGGTAATACTGATATAACAGAAATTAATACTTTGGAAAATACTACTATAAATAACCGCGAGGGTCTAAACAGAATAGCAGAATTAGAGCACCAGTTGCTTGAAGCTAAAAACCTCATTTATGCCATCCGTCATGGAGAAGTGGATGCGCTGCTTCTGAACAAAGATGGAAAAGCAGATGTTTATTCCCTCGAAAACATTGATTATACTTACCGCGTATTAATTGAGAAATTTGCCGAAGGTGCTTTGAGCATCTCCAACGAAGGCTTGATCCTCTATTGCAATTCGTACTTTTCCGAGCTTATCAATCTTCCTATCAGCAAAATTGTGGGCTCTTACTTTAGTTCCTACTTTTCCGACCATGAAATCTATTTAAAATTATTGACGGATATTAAGGAAGGCGTTTATAAAGGGGAAATCCTTTTAGCGATAAAAGAAAAACGGATTCCTGTTTATATTTCCATTACCAGTCTTGCACCTAATTTGCCGGGCTTTGGAATTATTTTAAATGACCTGACGGATAAGAAGAAAAGTGAACAGATCATTCTCGACCACCAGCAACAACTGGAAGAAAAAATAGAGGAGCTGAATCACCACGAAAAAAAACTTAGCCAGGCCAACAAAGCGCTTCTTCTCCAAAATGAAGAAAAAGAAAAACAAGCCGCTGAGCTGATCGCCGCAAATACCGAGCTTACGTTTATGATCGGAGAAAAAAGAAAGCGCATGGCGGAGCTGAACATTGCTTATACGGATGTAAAAGAGCAGACTGAAGCAAAGAATAAAGCCGAAGCTGCAACGCTGATTGCTGAAGAATCCGTAAAGGCAAAGCAGCAATTCCTGGCCAATATGAGCCACGAAATAAGAACGCCGATGAATGCGATCATCGGCTTTACCAATGTGGTATTAAAAACAAAGCTGGATAAAGATCAACTAGAATACATCAATGCGATTAAGATCTCGGGAGATGCATTGATCATTTTAATTAATGACATTCTTGATCTTGCAAAAGTAAATGCAGGAAAGATGACCTTTGAACAAGCCCCCTTTCATTTGTCCGACTCCATTTCCACCATGCTTCATTTGTTTGAGGCAAGGATCAAAGAAAAGAATTTAGAATTGGTCCATGACTACGATCAGGCTATTCCTCGTCTTTTGATGGGCGATCCGATGCGCCTGCGTCAGATAATATTAAATCTGGCAAGCAATGCTATCAAGTTTACCTCGGAAGGAAAAATAAGCTTGCGCATTCAATTACTTGAAGAAGATGCGGAGCGTGCAACTGTTAAATTTGAATTATCCGATACGGGAATTGGAATTCCGGAAAATAAACTTGAAAACATCTTTAACAATTTTGAACAAGCACACCTTAACACCAGTAATTCCTATGGAGGAACGGGCTTAGGGCTCGCCATCGTGAAACAGTTGGTGGAGCTTCAGGGTGGGACGGTTTTTGTTAACAGTATAACAGGCGAAGGTTCCACTTTTGGCTTTATTCTGACCTTTGATAAAGCAAACGCTGAAATAGAAAAAGAAATAGTACCTGACCTGAAATATATTGCAAACAGTGCTATTGCGGAAACACTGATCGACAACGTAAAAGTATTGGTTGCCGAAGATCTGCCACTGAATCAACTTCTGATAAAAATTATATTAGCGGAGTTTGGTTTCGATCTGGATATTGCCGGCAATGGTAAAATTGCCATCGAAAAACTGCGTCAGAATAAGTATGATATTGTTTTGATGGATTTGCAAATGCCCGAAATGAATGGCTTTGATGCAACCGAGTACATCCGGAAACAATTGGATTCCCAGATTCCCATTATTGCTCTTACTGCGGATGTTACCAGCATCGATGTGGAGAGATGTAAAACCGTTGGAATGAACGATTATATTTCTAAACCCATCGACGAGAAATTATTATACAGCAAGATGGTTAAGTACCTGAGGAAATAATAATCAGAAAAAATCATTTCAAAACCGCACGCCGCTGAACAAGCTCCCGATTGTTTGTCTGCCCTATTTTTAATCATATGCTATTTTTTAATTACCGGAGAACGGCCCTTCTTATTATTGCCGCATTGCTATCGTCTTTCGTTTCTTTTGGTCAGGCCATCGCGCCTACAAAAATGGATGAAGCCATCTTGTCGATCTCCGACAGGACTTACGTTTCTTTCGGACAGGGGCTCGGGAATTACCGAACGCCTTATGGGATCAAGCTGTTGAATCCCTTGGTATTTGAAGGACAAGCGTCACCCGACTTTATTTTAAAGCTTTCGAAAAAAAGAAATGCCGGCTTGGCTTTCTTTCCAAAGATCGTGATCCGCATGTTTCATGAAGGCAGCGTACCGGTACGAACACCCAGCTATATGCCTAGCATCTTATTGTATCATCAGATCGACTGGCCTGTTCTTAAAAAGCCTTTCCGCTTTTTTATTGCACCTGAAAATCAGCTCACCTTTATTACGTATCGCCTGATTCATCATTCCAATGGACAAAATGGCGACTACCTTATTCAGGGAACCGATAGCATCAATTATATAAATGGCAACTTCTCTTCGAACGCCGCCGAGATTGCTTTTAGCTGGTCGGCCATTGATTCCAGCTCTGCCGGTAAAGCGTTTATGAATGGAAGGATCGCGTATGAGCGGCAATTAGATTTTGAACGGGAAGGTCAGATGAAGAATAGCTATTACTATAATAAGCTTACTGCCGAAAGCCATATTATTTATTCGGAAAAAATAAAAATTTATGCGACCTATTCCTTTATGTGGGGAACAAAACAATTCGGAACAAGAAACTCACTGGATGTTTTCCTTGTGATGAAGCCCTATAGCAGGCTCGCCAACTTCTCCGTTTTTATACGAGGCTATGTTGGTCCGGATTATTACAACCTTTATTATGAGAACATGCTAAGAACCTGCACCATTGGGATCATCGCCGATCCACTAAGCATTCCGAGGTTCAGGAAAGAAAAGAAAATTTTGAAAAATTAAATTTTAAAAGCGAAGATTATTTCACTTCTTAGTTTTTCAGGTGCACTTCCGCTTTTCCCTGATTATATCCCGCTTTTTTTCCCAATCGATAAAACACAATTGAATTAACAATGGGAAATGCTATAAATACTAATAGCACAATGATAAGTTCTGTTCCTCCTAAGCCTATATTCATCTGTTTGTGTTTGTTGGTTTTACGCTTGCCAAATATAGAATAAAAAAAACAACGGGACTTTAATCCTGTTGGCGCAACGATTCATTACACATATCCTTCTTTACCAGCAAATAACATTCAATACATTGCTCCATGGATTCATGCCGAAACGATCGAGCACAGCAACACGAAAATAATAACGCACTCCACTTTCCAATCCGGAATGAATGAGCTTCGACTGCCTGGTGCAGGTGATCTCTTTCCAGTTTTGCTCAGCAGAGGGATCGTGTGAAATATGCCAGATAAAGGTAGCATTTGCCACATACCTGGTACTTAATTTCACTTCTCCCGAATGAGGCGTGTTGCGCACCTGGAACTCATGCGCCTGATAAGGGACCTGCACTTTCATTTCCATTCCAGCACTACGAATAATTGCTTCGGCAGAATTCGGATCCTGGTTCGCGATCCATTCCACATAAGCAGCCAGACTCTTTAAAGAAAAATCCAAAAGCAATTCTTTGGAATGCATGAAAGCAGTATCATCCGGACCACCGCCCATTGCAGTTACACGCGCTGCATCAAGCGCATCGGCATTGGCGGTGATAACGCTAAGAGCAGGATTGGGCGCAGGAAAATGCGGATTGTCTTCCATTGAAGCTACTATGAAGCGTGTACGCGCAGTTTTTTTAGCAACGGAAAGGCGGGATAAACGTAAAGCAACTGTTTTTTTTGACATCATACTCCTTTTTGTATTTGTTTTCTTTTATCTTTTAATGATAAAAAAAACAAATCGATTAAACATAAAAGCACCGCTTCAAAACTAGTTGCTTTCGCGGACAAACTACAGTTTAAACTGATCATTAATTTTTGTTCCGGAAAGCATTCATGATTCTCCGCTTCGCTTTTTCTCTTTTTTAATTACAGATTTGGATCTGTTATTTTCTCTTACC
Source organism: Bacteroidia bacterium (assembly GCA_036399275.1). Taxonomy (GTDB): domain Bacteria; phylum Bacteroidota; class Bacteroidia; order 2-12-FULL-35-15; family 2-12-FULL-35-15; genus 2-12-FULL-35-15. The sequence goes on from DASWNK010000148.1 coordinate 54,042, forward strand.
GACGGGAGTATGATACAAAGAGGAGAATTATCCTTGTAAAATGAAAGAAAAGAGCTAAGAAGTTAAAATACAGGAGAATAACTTTGGAGGAAGCGTAAATGTTCCATAACAGTAATCTGTGAATTATGTACATTATGGCAAGAATGCTGTAAGGTTTTTATGGAAGGACAAGCTTACTTTTGCAGAGGAATTCATTTCAAATCCCCTTATTCAGTCTGGGAATGAAAGCAAGGAAGATTTTCCTGCTTTTAAATTAATATCGTTCATGAGAAAACTTCAATTAAAACATTCAGGCACTTTATTGAAAACCACTTGCCAAAAATGGTTCGACCGCGACCCTTTCCGGGAAAGTGCTATCATTGGTTATAATTCTATTTTTTCCTTGCCCGGATTACTGGTAGTCGTTATTACCCTTGCCGGATATTTTTTCGGTGCGGAAGCTGTCAATGGCCGTCTTCACCGTCAGATCGCTGATGCCATGGGGAAGGATACCGCCGATCAGATCCAGGAAATGGTGATCATGGCGCATCGGAGCAAGGATTCCGTTTGGGCCGGCATCATTGCTGTTGTTACCATCTTCATAGGCGCAACCGGTGTGTTTGTACAGATGCAGAAATCATTGAACAATATCTGGGAAGTAGAAGCTACCGCAAAAAAATCGGGCTTCTTACATTTTTTAAAAACCCGTCTCTTCTCCTTTGGACTGATTATTTCCATCGCATTTTTACTGTTAATCTCTTTGGTATTGTCTTCTTTATTGTCGGCATTAAGCACCTGGGCGCAACACCATTGGTCGGATTCGGTACTGATACTTTTTAAGATCTTCAATTTTATATTTTCCACTGCAGTGATCACTGCTTTGTTTGCAATGATGTTTAAGATCCTGCCCGATGCAAAGATCAAATGGAACCTGGTATGGATGGGGGCATTGATCACCGCGATCTTATTCATTCTTGGCAAAGAAGCCCTGGGATTATACTTCGGAAAAGCGAATCCCGGTTCAGGATATGGCGCAGCCGGCTCGGTGATCCTGATCTTATTATGGACGTCCTATTCTTCAATGATTGTTTTCTTTGGCGCAGAATTTACCAAAGTATATGCCGATCATTATTACGGTGAAATTCCGGCAACGGAAAATGCGGTTAAACATCATCATCCGAAAGAAAAATAAATTTGCAGGGTGTAATTCTAAATCAGTTAAACTGGAGAATGATAAATTTATTCCATTCGTAATTTCGAGAGAAATTTTACAAATGCTTTTACTTCAGCGACAGAAATTTCAGAAGCAAAATTCTGAAACTCCGAATCCGCTTCCATTTTCCTGAGCGCTTTCACCCCTTTTGCAGTTGCCGATATGGAAAGCTTCCGGCCATTTTTGGGATCCGGTATCTTCTGAACAAATCCTTTGGTTTCCAGTCTTACTACTGTTCTGGAAACATCCGAATTCGGCTCCAGCACCATTGATTTAATTTCTTCAAGGGATAGTGCTTTGGGGTAATAATGAACAATAATTCCCAGCACATTTGATTGGATCACCGTTAAACCATAACCTTCCAGCACCTTTTTATACCTGTCCATCAGGTAGTAATGCGTATAATGCAAATTAACAAGAATCTTGCTAAAATCCTTCCTGGGATCATCAATGGTGGTAATCATCTTAAAAAGCTCCTCTCTCGTCATATAACAAAAGTAGGAAGAAAGTATAAAATTTACTACATTTGTTGCACCAACAGTCAGCATAAAATGAGACCACCGGATTTAGCAGAAGTATTTGAAATGACTACCAGCAAGTACTGGTTCGAGGATGGAGTTCTATACCTCGTTACCACGAAAGTACCTCATCCTTCTTTTGAATTAGCAAAAGCTGAAACGCAGTCGTTTAAAAAACGCTTTAAGGGAAAAAAAATGTGCGCGGTAATGGATGTTACCGATGCCAGTCCGAGCTCAAAAGAAGTAAGGGATTATAACACGAAGGAATTGCCAGAAATGTTCAAAGCCATTGCTTTCATTACCCGGACTGCCTTGGGAAAGATGCTGGCCAACTTATACCTTGGAATAAAGCCCGTCCCATTTCCTGTTAAAATTTTCAGCAATGAAGAAGAGGCAAAAAAATGGATCGCACAATTTAATAAATCCGATCAGTAGTCGCTTCCCTCATTTTCTTTCTTTCTTTTTGAAATAAATTATTTTCTGCTTGTTCCGGCTCCGGAATGAAGCGTTGCTTCTCCCTTCTTCCCTACATTATGTAAACTATCATCGCGCCCATTGATTCGTATCATCGCTGCTTTTCCGCCTTAGTCCTAATTTTGCATAGATAAAAAACTGAATTAACAGAATACTAAAATGATGAAAACCGATCTAGAAATTCAACAGGATGTAATGGAAGAGCTTAAATGGGAGCCTTACCTGACCGCAAGCGAAATAGGTGTGTCCGTTCGTAAAGGAGTGGTAACGCTTTCAGGGATCGTGGATACCTTCGCAAAAAAAGTGCTGGCAGAAAAAGCTGCTTTGCGCGTAGCAGGTGTAAAAGCGGTTGCTGAAGACATTGAAGTGGAACCTGTTTCGGACGGAATAAAAAATGATACAGAAATTGCCGAAGCAGTGATGCATGCCTTAAAATGGAACAGTGCTGTTCAGGAAGAAAAAATAAAAGTTAAAGTGGAGAATGGCTGGGTAACGCTGGAAGGCGAAGTTCAGTGGGAATTCCAACGAAACACAATCAAAGCGGCTGTTGAACCACTCGTAGGGGTCGTTGGTATTTCCAATTACATTGATATTCGTCCGGAAGTTAAAGCGGAAGACGTGAAGCGCCAGATCAATTCTGCTTTTCACCGCAGCGCCACTGTTGATGCAGAAAATGTAAAGATCAGTGTGAACGGAAGCAAAGTGGTCCTGAGCGGAAAAGTTCGTTCCTACTCTGAGAAACAAGATGCCGAAGATGCCGCATGGGCTGCTCCCGGAGTGATCACTGTTGAAAATAACATTGAAGTTGATTCGGAGATGGTGGCCTATTAATTTACAGACTACTCCATATAAATAGAAAACACCTAATACTATAAGATTATGATTAAGAAGATCGTTTGCCCGACAGATTTTTCCCAGGCCGCTAATAACGCAACGGAATATGCAGCAAAGCTTGCCCAGCTTTTTGGCGCCGAGGTTTTATTTATTAATGTACAAAGGGTTTCGCCCATGACTGCTGCGGTGAGCTTGGGAGAAAGCCCCACGGCCCAGGTAAGGGAGAATTCACGCATTGCAGTTCAGCTCCTGAAGGACCTGAGCGTTGAAGCCAACAAGATGTTTAAGATCTCAGCGGATTATGAAGTGGACATCACCACTAAGTCGCTGGAAAAGATCCTGTCGGAATTTGAAGGCAATGTATTGATTGTGATGGGCACCAACGGAATTGATGATACCTATCAGTATCTTTTCGGAACCAACACGTATCAGGTGGTTCAAAAAGCAAACTGTCCGGTAATGATCATTCCCGAGAATGTTACTTACGGTGACATAAGCAAAGTTGTTTTTGCCTGGAAGGTTTACAACAGCAAATTTGCTTATCCGGCGCTCTATGATTTTCTGGATGCTTTTCATCCGAAATTTGTTTTTCTGCACATCAATAAGGACCGAACCAAAAGCGCCGAAGATGTATTCAGGATCTTGAGGGATGTTACTATTTTTGGTGAAAAGGCCGAAACAGATTACATTGAAGTTTATTCTGACGATGTTCCTGAGAGCATTAACCGCTACATGATACAATCACAATCGGATCTCCTTGTGCTCAGCTATCAGAATAAAGGCGCTTTAGAAAGAATATTCCGTACCAGCATTATTAAAGATATGAGCGCAACAGCGGTTTATCCGATCTTGGTGCTGCACGGCTAATTAAATTAAATTCATTCCAACATGAAACTTGTATCTGCATTCTGCTTAATCTTCTTCTCCTGTTTTGCAGCGATAAAATGCAAAGGGCAAACCTCCCTGATGCAGGATTCGGTGAAAGAATTTAAACATGCCATTGGAGCAGGCGCGGGCTTTACCACAGGCTATGGCTTGTCGTACCGCTTTATACCAAAACGATTTGGGATGCAGGTAAACTTCGCTCCTTATCATACATCAGAAACGGATCGATACAGTGTCGGGCTAACTTTTCTATGCCGTCTTATCCAAAGCCGGAACAGCAATTTATTTCTTTACCAGGGCAATCACTATTTTTATAATTCCGAAACCATCTCCTATGTCGAGCGCCCGCATCCCGGACAAACCACAGAGCCTCCTATCGTTACAACAAAAAACATTGAACGATATGTGAACAATGGCTTGGGAATAGGCATCGAATTCATCATCGCCAAACGGATTGCTTTCGACCTGATGGCCGGTTATGCGGCCTATGATAATTTCAACAAGGTAAATTTTACCGGCGAAACAGGCTTGTATTTCAAGTTTTGAAAAGCGTATTTCTTTCCATAAATTAACACAAGCGAGCCCTTATTTTATTTCAGGATTCTTCTGCGGCTGTACTTCCGGATTGGGCAATGGCTTTATTTCCGGTTGAGGAGGCATCGGTTTCACATCCGGCTTTGGCGTTTCGGGTTTGTTCGGATCCGGTTTTGGAACAATCTCCGGTTCTATGTTAGGGACAGTTGGAGGAGCCGGAGGCTTGATCTCCGGCTTTTCCTTTTGACGATCGTTATTTTTCATCTCTGGTTTTTATTTTATTGAGTTTCTGTTCCAGCTTTTTGATCAATGCACTTTCCTTCTTATTTGTTCCGTGATACGCAGCCGCTAATTCTTTAACAACATACAGGCAGATCTTTTTCATTTTTGAATCAAAAGCCGTATGATGCTCCTCCACAAAATCGATGAAGGATTCAAAAGCAGATTCGGTATCAGCATTGGATTCCTCCAGGTAATCAAAAGTAATCTCCGAATAATAAGCTGCATCGGTTCCGAATTCATCCTCGTGTGCTTCCGCTGGCACCAGCTCTTTGCTGATGATCATCTGTAATGCACGTTTTTCTTCCGGCGTGATCATGCCATCAATATCGGCCACAGCATAAAGTAATTTCCCCAGCTCTGCATAAAACTCTTTGTAAATCATCTGTTCCTCCCTTCATTTGTTCATTACGCTCAATTCTTAATAAGCTCCAGCTTTTTCACGTCCAGGATCTTAATATGCCCCTGCACTGTTTCAATCAATCCTTCTTTCCGAAAATCCGTCAGGTTACGGCTTACCGATTCGGGGGAGATCCCGGCAAGTGCAGAGATGTTTTCGCGCTGCAGGAAGAATGTCTTTTCCTCCTGTCCTTCCAATTGATACTTACTGGAAATAAAAAGCAATGCTTGGGCCACACGCTTTCGTGCGGAGTCATAAGCCAGCTTTAACAGCTTCTCTTCCGCTTCGGAAATACTAGTTGACAGCAGGCGAATGAACTTCAGCGATGTTTCATTATTCAAATGCAACACTTTAAAAAATTCTTCTTTGGGAATCAATACCACTTCTGAATCTTCAATTGCAACAGCTGACTCTTTGTGGCTCTTCCCATGAAACAAAGCAACATGTCCGAAGAAATCAGCGGTTTTAAAGATCCCGGTAATGTATTCTCTTCCCCATTCGTTTGTTTTATATGTTTTGATCTTTCCGGAAAGAACAAGAAAAAGAAAATTGGCAGGCTCTGCATCCATAAATAGGAAGCCTTTCTTTTTAATTTTTTTCACTATTCTGTTTTCCGGAAGGAAATCCAACCCTTTGAATGCATTCTCTGAATGAATCAGATCGTTCAGTTCCTTGAAACTGTTTTCAAACGTTTCTTTGATCATCCTTCTTTTTTTCAAACGGGTGCCAACCATTTTTAAAAGATCATCTCCGCTGAATGGTTTGGTTAAATAATCATCGGCCCCTAAATCCATTCCTCTTCTGAAATCCTCTGTTTCCATTTTAGCAGTAAGAAAAATGAACGGAATGCCAATCATTTCCGGAATATTCTCCAAAGCATGCAATACACCATAGCCGTCCAGGTCGGGCATCACGATGTCGCAAAGGATCAGATCGGGTTTATGTTTTCTTGCAAGCTCGATTCCTTCTTTCCCGTTATTGGCAATAAGGATCCGGTAACCTGATAATTCAAGCAGCCTGTTAATATTCTCACGCATATCAGCGTTGTCTTCAATAAGTAGTATTGTATTGTTCATCGTTCTATTGTTTAATTAATTAAAATTTGCCAGCCACATTCTCTGCCTTCCCATCTCGCTCTCCCAATATGGATTCCAGTTCATTTTTATATAGTATTTCTTTTTTCAATAATAATTCTGCCAACTGATCAAGCTTCACTCGATTGCTTCTCAGGATACGCCGTGTGTGCTCATGCGCTTTCTCCACCAGCTTCCTCACCTCTTCATCGATCATTTGCGCAGTTGCTTCACTATAGGGTTTCTGAAAAGAATTTTCATACACTCCGCTTGAATCATAAAAGCTGATATTACCGATCTTGTCACTGAGTCCGAGATTGGCGACCATCATATAAGCCTGTTTGGTTACTTTCTCAAGATCATCAAGCGCGCCGGAGGACACTTCATTAAACACCACTTCTTCCGCCGTCCTTCCACCCAACGCTGCACACATCCGATCGAAGAACTGTGCACGGGTAATTATTTGACGTTCTTCCGGTAAATACCATGCACCACCCAATGATTTACCGCGAGGAATAATGGACACTTTTAGTAGTGGATCTACATGCGGCAACATCCAACTTACTATAGCATGACCGGCTTCATGATAGGCAATTATTTTTTTCTCGGCCGGAGAGATGAACTTGGTTTTCTTTTCCAGTCCGGCCACCACACGATCAATCGCATCAAAGAAATCTTTGGTTTCCACCACGTCTTTCTTTTTTCTCGCCGCGATCAATGCGGCTTCATTACAAATGTTGGCAATATCGGCACCAGAGAAACCAGGTGTTTGTGAAGCGAGGTAATCGACTTCCACAGCTTTATCCAGCTTGAGTGGTTTAAGATGGACATTGAAAATTGCAAGCCGCTCTTCCTTGTTGGGAAGGTCGAGCTGAATGTGACGATCAAATCGTCCGGGGCGCAGCAGCGCAGGGTCAAGTATATCTGCACGATTGGTTGCCGCAATTACGATAACGCCTGTATTGGTATCAAAACCATCCAGCTCGGTGAGCAATTGATTGAGAGTGCTTTCCCGCTCATCATTGGTTTGCATCGACAATGCGCGGCCACGCATTCTTCCGATGGTATCGATCTCATCAATAAAAATAATGCTGGGCGCTTTTTGTTTTGCCTTGCTGAATAAATCCCTAACACGGGAAGCGCCGACACCCACAAACATTTCCACAAATTCAGGACCTGATAAAGAAAAGAAAGGAACACCCGCTTCACCGGCGACAGCTTTTGCCATTAATGTTTTCCCTGTTCCCGGCGCACCAACCAATAAAATCCCTTTGGGTATTTTCGCGCCCAGTTTAGTAAACTGCTGTGGCTGTTTCAGGAATTCCACAATCTCCATCACTTCTGTTTTCGCTTCTCCATATCCTGCCACATCTTTAAACGTAATGGGACTCAGTTTCCCCTTTTCATACATTTGAGGATTGGACTTTCCGAAATCAAACACGGAAGCGCCCATTTTGCCGGTCATGCTTCCCATTCTCCGGAAAATATAAAACCAGAAAAGACCAAGCAAAATCAAGGGAAGGAACCATGAGATCAACGTTCCCCAACCATTCCCTTTTTGTATATAAGTTACCTCCACCTGCTCCGACTCCGGAAGGCCAATCTCCGCTTCTTCCAGGCGACGCTCAAATGCTTCGATGGACCCAATAGTGAAGTAATAATGCGGGCCCGGATTGATATTGCCCCATCTTTCTTTTGGAACATCCTTGTATTGTATTTCTTCCAGACTGTCTTTCTTAATGTAGATCTGAGCAAGTTCTTTGTTAACCACTGTTATTTTCGCCACATCTTTCTCAAGCAGCATTTGTTGCTTGAATCGCTGCCAGGTGGTCTCCTTAGGAGCTGCAGCTGGTCGTGCAAAATAATTGATGAGTATGAGCAGAATAAAAATAGCGAGGTAGATCCAATAGAATGAAAAAGGCCGCCCACCCCATTTCTGTTGTTCCGGTTCATCTCTTCTCCCCTTGTTGCTGCCTCCTGATGTTTCCTGGTCCATACTATTATCTGATATACTTCATATTACCTTCATGCAAAAAAACCGCGCACTTATAAAATTCTTAACGCTGATTCTTTTATCCATGAGTAGATAATAAAAATCAATACCACTGGGATTTGTCCGAATGAGATTTGTGGCGGGATTGAAACAAAAAGCGAAGAGGAATATATTACTCCCTCTTCGCTTCCATTTTTAAAATTTATATTAAGCGCTGCTTTAAAACCTGGTGGGCTTGTTAAGACTTTTTACCATTTGGAATATTTTCATTTTCATGAGCTTGAACTCACTTTCAAAATCGTGAAATTTTGTGGCCAACTGCTTGTGTCTCGCACGATACAACTGTTCATCCAATTTGGGATCTTCCATCATCTTTGTGAGAAATTTTTCATGCTCCTGAACTTCTCCCTTCAGTGCATCCAGCTTTTCTACAGAGATTTGAATGAGATGTTTTTCAATGCTGTCTACATCTTTTGCCTGAAACTTCAGAATATCTTCCCTGTCCTTTTCCATGATCAGCTTATAAAAGAATGCGACTTCATCTTTCCAGAATTCTATTGCATCGAGCCATTCAAGGCTTTCTTCATGAAGAATTTCAATGGGTGCTTCGAGGAGATAGGTTTTTGTGGCGAATGACATTAATTTCATAGGCGAGAGTTTTAATTTATAAATTATTATTTATTAACTCTTAAAACAAAATTGAGCCAAGCGTCTTTTTTCAGAATGATATTGATCAAGACTAGTGCTGATACGCATCAAATATTATCATGAAATTTTCCTTACTTTCACAGAGTGGCTTTATTATATGAAGCCCTTTTTAGAAAAAATGAGATCATTTAATCCATTCGGGAAAGGAACAAGGCTGTACAGCATTCTTAATTTGAAATGCCCGCGTTGCCAGGAAGCCAATTTATTTCTTAGCCGGAATCCTTATAACTTAAAGACGTTTGATAAAATGCCGGATCATTGTCCGGTTTGCGGGGAAGACTTTGTAAGAGAATCGGGCTTTTACTGGGGCGCCATGATGGTGAGCCATGCAAGCACTACATTAATTGCAGTGATTGTACATGCCATTGTTTTTTTCTTTGCCGGCTGGAACATTGCGCCTAACATCATCAGCATCGTTACCGTGATCCTTGTTTTGTTCCCCATGGTCTTCAGAAGCTCGAGAGCGATCTGGATCAATATCTTTGTGAAGTATGATAAGAATTATGTGAAGAAATGAATTCGCATTTATAACACATCCTTAACAGCAGCATGACTAAAAAAAAAGCGATAAAGCAATTGGATACAAGCCTCTTTAAAGAAGAGCTTCAGAAACGACTAACAGTTTCCGAAGAGGATTATGAGCAGTTTCTTGCTTTATGGGAACCACAGGAATTTAAACGCAACGAATTTATTCAGCGGAGCGGAGAAGTCCCTAAATGCTCTTTGTTTGTGTTGAAAGGCTGCCTCCGGCAATATGTGGTGAGCGAAAAAGGAGATGAGCACATCATTTATTTTGCTGAAGAAAGGCATTTTGTCGGCGATCTTGCCGCCATGCGTAGTGAAACTATTTCTAATTTCAACATACAAGCTACCGAAGAATCGGCAGTCCTGATGCTCAGTGCTGCTAACTGGGAACTTGCTTTCAAACAATTTCCCTGGTGGGCCGAGATGTTTATAAAAGGTCATCAGAAATGGGCAGCAAAAATGCAGGAACAAATGGCGAATTCTCTCGCAGAAAGTGCTGAAACGAAATATTTACGGCTGTTAAAAGAACGACCTGCCCTTTTCCAGCGTGTTCCACAGCATTATATCTCTTCTTATTTAGGAATCAGCCCTGAAACGTTAAGCCGCATCCGCAAGAAATTATTCAACCTTTAGGATTTCTTGACATAAGTCAACGTTTTGCAGGTATGACCTGCTGTAGTTTTGTGCCATAAATATTTATTCATCCAAAAACATAAAAAAATGGCAACAACAATTATCAGCACTCAGAAAGTAGAAAACTTCATAAAATGGAAACAAGGTTTTGATGCAGGCGCAGCTATGCGTGCACAAGCAGGAATCGTTATAAAAAACGTATATCAATCAGTAGATGACGAAAACTCGGTTACTGTGATCTCTGAATGCCCCAATGCAGATATCGCTAAAGCAGTGTTATCCGGCCCTGGAATGAAAGAAGCAATGGAGAAGAGCGGTGTGATCTCGACGCCGGAAGTGAAAATTCTAAATCAAATCATTTAATTTAAAACAATATGAAAAATCTATTAATCCCTGCAGCCTTGATCCTTCTCTCATTGTCGACGATTGCTTTTAAACCTTTCAGGAACGGAAAGGTTATTATGATCATCTCCATTGAAGTCAAAAACTTCACAGAATGGAAGAAAGCATTTGATGCAGGCTCGCCGGTAAGAGAAAAGAACGGCATTAAAGTGATCAGCGTTTGCAGCGCTACAGAAAACGAGAACCATGTAATCGTAATAGAAGAAGCTGAAAATGCCCAGGCTGCCCACGACTTCTTAACGCTCTTAAAAGCAAAGCAACAATCTGGCGATATATCGAAGATGGATGTTAAACTGTATGATAAAGCAGAATAGCTTATAAATAAAAAAAGCCTTACATCTCGTAGGGCTTTTTTATTTTAATTACTTAATGACAATAAATTAAATCGTCCAGGTATTTTTTCCTCTGATCAAAGCATCCAGATCACCTTTGCCTTTGCTTTTAATCGCTTCTGCAATTTGTGCTTCGAATGCTTCTTCATAACAAAAGCGATCTTGCTGATAGAATACTCCGAAAGGACGGGGCAATGCATTTTCGGTAGCCGGGTTATCAAAGAAACGAACAAGGATACTTGCTTTCACCTGATCCTTTTCATCATGGATCCACAGATCATTTGCAGAAGCATCTGCAATGTCTACAATCACCGGTTTGAAACCGTCCAGCTTAATTCCTTTGTCGCCATTCTCACCAAACCTCAACGGCTTGCCATGTTCCACCATGAGCGTATTCATTTTCTTGGTTCCTTTTTCGGTAAATACTTCAAAAGCCCCATCATTGAATACATTACAGTTCTGGTAGATCTCCAGCATGGAAGTTCCTTTGTGTCCATTCGCTCTTTTTAGCATTTCGCGCAAATGAACAGGATCACGATCCATGGAGCGTGCAATAAAAGTGGAGTCCGCACCAAGACATAATGCCAATGGATTGAAAGGATGATCAATGGAGCCCATCGGTGTCGACTTCGCTACTTTACCAATTGGTGATGTAGGAGAATATTGTCCTTTGGTCAGTCCATAGATCTCATTGTTGAACATCAATATATTGACATCAAAGTTTCTTCTTAATAAATGGATCAGGTGATTTCCGCCAATGGATAATGAATCTCCGTCGCCGGTAACAATCCAAACACTCAGATCCGGACGCGTTGCTTTTAATCCGCTTGCAACGGCAGTAGCACGGCCATGAATACTGTGCATCCCGAACGTTTCCATATAATAAGGGAAGCGGGAAGAACATCCGATCCCGGAAATAAAAACAATCTGCTCACGGGGAATGCCTAGCTCAGGCATTACTGTTTGCACTTGCTTTAAAATAGAATAATCACCACAACCCGGACACCAGCGAACTTCCTG
>DASWNK010000149.1:0-4518 GCA_036399275.1 Bacteroidia bacterium
GATTGAAAGAACGGAGATTGATGCAATGGTGAATAATTACAAAGGAGATGTTAAAAAAGAAGGCATCGGCTTATCGTTCATTGTGGAGAATTTTAACAAAGGCTCCCAGATGGCAACCGTATATGTGACTTTCTTCGACATTGCCAGCAAGAAAGTGCTGATAAGTGAAAAGCTAAGCGGAAAAGCGATGGGAATCGGAATGCGCAATTATTGGGCAGGAGCCATCAAAGCAATGCTGAAGCAGATCGATTTAACTGAGTACAAGAACTGGAAAACCAAATATTAATTAAAACAATCTATTCATGGAGCCCTGCAAATTGCGGGGCTCATTTATTTCAAACAAATGAAAAAAATCGTCTTATTCTTTTCCGCTCTTGTTGTTCTCGCAGGCTGCAACCTCAATACACCGCCCAGCAATGAGCTTCCTGCAAAGCTCGACAGTATTAAAATACAACGAGATAGTGTTCCGACCGTGATGGGCTACAAAGGACTTTACTATCCGCACTATGCAAATTTTGTCAATTGTGAAGATGGCAAAAGGTATGTTGTAAAGAACAACGGTATTATTGATTCCATCTATAATGTGATCCTTCCTAATGCGTATACCGATGAAGCAGTGTATGTGGAAATGAACGCATACGTTGATCCGAAGGATTCCGGATCGATCTTATATACCGGCAATGCAAAAGTGGAACAAAAAAATCTTAAAAACACCTGCATCGCATACGAATACTGGTGTACCGGAACCGAACCATTCTGGCAGGTACAGATCTCCAAAGAAGAAGGCCTGATCGACTTCTACAATCCGATGGAACAGAAAACAACGCATTTTATTTATGCAGAACCAAAGATCAAAGGCGGCGTAACGTATTATACTTCCACCGATGGTGAACAAAAGATCAGCGTTGCCATTAAACAGGAAAAATGCAATGGTGCATTTGATGCCGCATATAATTATTCTGCAAGGGTAGAATTGAGAGGCATGGTATATAATGGCTGTGCGGTTGCAATGGCCAAATAAAACCGAGTTTTTAAGCGGGCGAAAGAAAAAAGCTCCACACCATTCACATTTATCTATTTGTAAAAATTTGTAATTCGTACTATGAAGCTACATGTAATCAATACCGGGAATTTTAAATTGGATGGAGGCGCCATGTTTGGTGTTGTTCCTAAAATGTTATGGAATAAAACAAATCCGGCTGATGAGAACAACCTTTGCAACTGGGCGATGCGCTGTTTGCTAATAGAAGATGGCAAGCGATTGATCCTTGTCGACAATGGAATTGGCAATAAACAGGATGCGAAATTCTACAGTCATTACTTTTTAAACGGCAACGATACGCTTGACAACTCTTTAAAAACAGCGGGCTTTAGCGCCGATGACATTACTGATATGTTTCTTACGCATTTGCATTTCGATCATTGCGGTGGCAGCATCAAAAACAATAAAGACAATACTGGTTTTGAGCCGGTATTTAAAAATGCGACTTATTGGAGCAATGCCGAACATTGGGAATGGGCAACCAAACCTAACCCCCGCGAGAAAGCCAGCTTTTTAAAAGAAAATATTTTACCGATCCAGGAAAGCGGACAGCTAAAATTCATTGAAGGAGAAAACAGCAAACAAATGGGTGAAAATATTTCTATCGCTTATATGCGCGGACATACCGATGCCATGATGCTGCCTCATATTCATTACAAAGGAAAGACCCTTGTTTTTATGGCGGACCTTTTACCTTCCACCGGACATATTCCACTTCCTTATGTTATGGGCTATGATACCAGACCATTGCTGACTCTGACAGAAAAAGAGAAATTCTTAAAAAAGGCTGCTGACGAGGAATTCATTTTATTTCTGGAACATGATTCCGTTAATCAATGCTGCACTGTTCAGAATACGGATAAAGGCGTTCGCTTGAAGGATACTTTTTCTTTTGAGGAGTTTTTCGGATAAAACGGTATTTAGATTTCTCGCAAAGGCGCAAAGAACGCAAAGGATTAGTTTTACAGCGGAGACGCAGATAGGATCTTTACCGCAGAGACGCAAAGGCGCAGAGACAAAGGGGGTAGCTTTCGCTTAAGAAAGAGCAAAGTCCAGGGCGTCATTGCGAGTCCTCTTTGAAAAAAGGACGTGGCAATCTCACTCTAGTACTTCTGAGAAGAAACGAATTGCACTTTACAGGGTATATAAACTGGAGTGAGATTGCTTCGGTCGTACCTCCCTCGCAATGACGAGCGCCCGCTCTGTGTTGCCCCCCCTAAAACTCAATCGTCATTTGTTTCTGCAACATACCATCCGCATTCACCCGTGCATAATACGTTCCTTGCGGAAGATCTTTTGTTCTGAACGTAAAATATAATTTATACTCCCCTCTTTCAGTAGCGATATTTTCGAAAATAACCTGCACGGTTTCTCCTCTTTCATTACAAATAAACATGGTGGCATGGCAATTCTGCGGCAGCCTGTAATCAAACACCCCTTCTATTCTTGTCGCTCTGCCCATCGCTGTTCCGTCGTTTCCACTCTGGTAAAGAATATCATAAGCAGGAATCGTTTTCCCTGTGAGCTTCGCTACATATTCCCGGAGCAATTTCTTAACGTCTTTATCGTCATCATCAATGCTGCCAATTGAATTATCATCCGAAACCACCCAAACCGATTGCTGTGCAGAATAATTAGTATAGTATTTATTTTTATCGATGAACAAGGCCAGTTTAATCAGGTTGCTATCAGCAAGCTTCCCTACCGTATAATCCGATTTCTGTTGTGGCGCGCTTTTATGAGCCTGACAGCACATCCCGAATACGTTAAGTGTTTTAGGCTGATTGGCATTCACAAAAAACTCCTGAGCCTGAGTAACAAGAATATCCTGCTCATCCTGCTTTTTAGAATCCAATCGTCGTCCTGCTTCCAGACGAAGGTCGAGCTTTTGATTTGTCAGGTTTTGAATTTTCATCTCGATCACATCACCGGTATAGCCGCCTTTACTTTTAATCGAGAGCTTTACCAAGCCTCTTTTGGCTGCATCTTCAAGTGATAGAATAGTGCTTGCAAATACCGGGATCTCTGTAAAGCTTAAAGCAATGAGAAAAAAACTGATAGGATTCAATGTTTTCATAAGGGCCTCCTGTTTTTAAGAACTTTATCTTATAACGCAGCAGGAAGAAGAAGATACAAAAAAAGAATTCTGATTTTAGAACAGGTTCCAGACAAGCTTTTCAAAGCCAATAAAAACGCCATCTTCGCGCACTTCAATGGGATAGGTTCTCACCACATCGCCCAATCCGCTTTTTGCTCTTCCGGTCTTGAGATCGAAATGATAACGATGCACAGGACAAACAACACTGCCTTCATCGGTACAAAAACCATTACCAAGCGAAGCGCCATTGTGCGGACATTTATCATTCACAGCGAAGAAGCCTGCTTCGGTGCGGGCCAGACAAACCTTTTTACCGGCAACATCAATCGTTGTGACACGGCCAACACTTAAACGGTTGTTGGCTGCAACAATGGAATCGAATAGCTTGACCCAGGAGATCTCTTTCTTAAAAAACATTTTTCAAAGATACAATTTTAGGATTGTACTTCCGAAGTCATTAACCAACGGCCTTTCTATTCCTTTTTTTAAGCATCGAATAATCAAGGTAGTACAATACCTTAAGCGAAAAGCTGTTTGCTTGTGGAGAGTTAAATGTAAGGTCCACATCATCGCTAAAATGTTCGACGATCACACTGCCTTGTGTATAGATGGCATTTTTCCATACAATGCTCATTTCACTTCCCGGCAAAAACTGCCATCTGTAAACCAAGTCGATGTTAAACGCATTGAAATTTACATTTGAATTACCGGCATACTGCGGATGATCAAACAACAATCCTTTGCTACCCAATACATAATATTGCTGATACTCCGCTTTCGACCAGTAATGACGGCCTCTAAGCGACAATGACATTCTGTTGGTAAAAATATAGCTTGCGTTTAATGTATTCGTGGTCGTCGTTACATTTCTTCTTCCGAGCGTGATCACGTCCGTTGGCCCATCGTAATTTACAAAGCCGATATCATCATTCTGATAACTCCGATCGAAATTATAATTGAACGACAATTTGTTGTTTACACGAAAGCGTGGTGATATTCCGAAAGCAAAATTATAGCGTTTGTTTTCTTCGAAATAACGGTAACTGATCCTGCCATCCAATGCAAAGCGCTTACGGTAATCTGACGAAAACCAATAATGCCCCAGGTAATCTTTCGGATAAGCATAATAGCGTCCGGTTACTCTTGGTTCCCAATGATCATAAGTAACAATAGGCTCCAGGTTAACGCCTCCGCCCATGGATAAAAACGATTTAAAGAGCACATATCCTTCGCCGTAAATATTAAAGTTCCATAAGAAGCCGGGCTTTAATAAACGGGTATAACCAAGCCCCGCTGAAATATTATAGGAGTTAATGCGGCCGACTGGCTCGAAACGATTATAGCTCAGATTTAAATAGGTTTCCATGGT
The DNA here is from genome assembly GCA_036399275.1 of Bacteroidia bacterium. GTDB lineage: Bacteria > Bacteroidota > Bacteroidia > 2-12-FULL-35-15 > 2-12-FULL-35-15 > 2-12-FULL-35-15. The sequence goes on from DASWNK010000149.1 coordinate 4,510, forward strand.
ATTGTTCAT
>DASWNK010000150.1:0-13700 GCA_036399275.1 Bacteroidia bacterium
CAGTGGTGTGGATCCAAATCATGAGGATTTGAAAGATGTGATCTGGAAAAATGCAGGTGAAATTGCCGACAATGGCATTGACGATGATAAGAACGGATACATTGATGATGTGAACGGATGGAGTTTCCTTGGTGGAAAAAACGGGGATATTGCTGATGAAGCAACGGAGCTTGCCCGCATCGTTCAAAAAGGACGAAAGAAGTACAACGACCTGGTGAGCGAATCGGCCCTGACGCCGGATGAGCTGAAAGAGTATAAAGAATACAAAAAGCTGAATGAGATCTATACGGCAGAATTGGCCGGACAGGAAGCACAATTGCAGGGAATCGCAGGATTTACCGAATTCCTGGACAGAGTTAAAAAGCAGAATAACGGTGTGCTGAACAAAGAAGCATTTAAAAATTATGCAACGGATAATTCCGGCGAGAAAAAAGCGGCCAAGCGAATTATGCGCATGATCGGTGCAGGAGTTTTAAAAATTGAGGAACTGGATGGACAGCTGTCGGAAGGTAAAAAACAATTGGTGGGCATGATCAATAATAATAAGATGAATGCAGATTCGATTCGTCAGTTTGTTGTTGGAGATGACATCAATAATCCACAAGAGCGTTTTTATGGAAACAACCATGTGCAAGGCCCGGATGCAAGACATGGAACCCATGTGGCAGGAATCATTGCGGCCATGCGCGGCAATACATTGGGAATAGAAGGTATAGCAAATAATGTAAAGATAATGATCGTGCGTGCAGTACCGAATGGTGATGAACGTGATAAGGATGTTGCAAACGCGATCCGTTATGCGGTTGATAATGGTGCGACAGTGATCAACATGAGTTTTGGTAAATATTATTCACCTGACAAAAAACTGGTGGATGAAGCAGTGAAATATGCACAGTCGAAAGATGTGCTCTTGATCCATGCTGCAGGAAATGATGCGAAAGACAATGACGTGGAATTGTCTTATCCAAGCCGTGAGCTATTATCAGGAGAGACTGCAACTAACTGGATCCAGGTAGGAGCAAGCGGATACAAAGAAGAAAGCACCATTATCGGTAATTTTTCTAATTATGGAAAAATGAAAGTGGATCTGTTCGCGCCGGGTGTTGATGTGTATGCAACTGTTCCGAACAATAAATATGAAAGCTTATCGGGTACCAGTATGGCATCGCCAAGCACGGCAGGTGTAGCAGCCATTCTTCGTTCTTACTTTCCTGAAATGAAATCAGCTGAGATCAGAATACTGCTTATGAAAACGGTAGAGCCTTACAGCGGAAAAGTAGAAGTACCCGGATTAACAAAGCCGAAAGGCCTGCTTAAAAAGAAAACTAAACCAGTGAAGAAAAAAGTTTCGGAGATCTGTATTTCGGGCGGCTTTATTAATGTCAACAATGCTGTTATGGAATTAACAGGAACAAAAAAGAAATAGATTTAACAGCATCCCCTAAATTGGAAAAGCCCTCTGCACATTTTGTCGGAGGGCTTTTTGCTGAAAGACATCCTGGCTCGTTTTTTTATAAGCAGAATTGATTCACCAAAAAACATGTTATGAAAAGAGCACAATTCTCCGTAAAGATCAATGCACCGAAAGAAAAAGTATGGAGTGTGCTTTGGAATGATTCATCTTATAGAACGTGGACCAGCGTTTTCACCGAAGGCTCTTATGCGGTGAGCGATTGGAATGAAGGTGATAAGATCCTGTTCCTTGCTCCGGATGGCCGTGGAATGTTCAGCAAAATTGCTAAAAAGAAATCTCCCGAGCTGATGGCCTTTAAACATTTGGGAATAATTAAAGACGGAAAAGAGCAACCGGAAGATGAAGAAACAAAAAGATGGACAGGAGCCATGGAAACTTATATTCTTAGAGGAACTGACGGACATACAGAGTTGCTCGTGGAACTTGATACGACAGATGATCACATGAACTATTTGAAGGGTTTTTTTCCAAAAGCCTTAGAAAAAGTAAAAGAATTGGCGGAGGGGCAATAGAAAGAGAATCAGTTATCACATTGCAACTAATTTTATTTCCGAAATAAAAAGACCGTTCTTCCAAACTTGCATAAAATAAATGCCGTTTGGAAGATTTCCTCTATCCATTTCAATACCTTCTGAATTGAATTTAATCACAGGTGAAATCTCTCTTCCCAATACATCAACAATTCTAATCTTCAGTTTAGTGTTATCATTGAAATTTGTACGGATGAATAATTTTCCGGTAAATGGATTCGGAAAAACCTCAATGGTGTTTTCAGTGGGAATGTATTTGAGGCCGAGAGTAGAAGCATCAATCTTAGCAATGTTTTTTATTGGAGAAGCTCCGGCAGTATCAAACGCTCCTGCGGCGTATAAGGTGTTCCCCATTGTAGCAAGTGCACTTACCATATTGTCAATCCCCGTGGTTATTCCCGACCAGGTCAAACTTGATTGATCAAATGAGGCTATACAGGTAGAAGATACGCTTCCATTCATAAAAGAGTTCACATTTCCGCCAAACACTAATTGTCCATTTACTATTGTATTGGATGAAACATAGGAAGATGTCGGAGCTGGAAATGGAATCCAGGAAGTTCCGTTCCATTTAGCAACACAGATAGCCGATGTTGAGCCTGCCTGACTAAAAAAACCGGTTACAACTAATTCGGTATTTAAATCGCGTATGGAAGTTACCATGCTGTTAGTCCCGGTAGAAAGCGGTTGCCATGTTCCTGAATTCAGAATGGCAATGTTATTTGCTGTTCCGCCTGCAATAAAATTACCACCAATCACCAAGTTATTTTCAAAGGAACCCATCGACATGATTGTTTCGTATGGGTTGGTCGATACGATATTTGTATCAACCGATTGCCAATTTACGCCATCCCATTCAGCAATGTATTTACAAGGCTGACCTCCGGCCAACGTAAAATTCCCAGAAACAAATAAACTACCATTTAAATTAAATAATGCAAGCCCTACAGCATTCAATCCACCTCCCACACTCAGCCAATTTGAGCCGTTCCATCTTGCAATATTATATACTGCTGTTGTGTCAGAAGCAGAAAAATCACCTACAGCAAAAATATCTCCACCATAACTGTTTATGGCTGCAACCACGCCGTTTAAGCCTTGGCCCATGGCATTCCATTGAGATCCATCCCAATAGCCGATATGATTCAAGGGAAGTGTGCCGGCGCTGTCAAAAATGCCACCTGCATATAAGAAACCTGAGCTTGTATCGGCAAAAAGAGCGCCCGCGGCTTTATTCAATCCCGGTCCAACTGCCGACCAGTTCTGCGAGTACATGACGGTAGATACGATGAAAATAAAGAGGAGGAGTAATTGTTTTTTCATTCCAATGAAACGAAGATAAGCGGGTTATATTTCCTTTTGCTAGGAATTCAGGCCTAAGCCTCTATGCTGCTACTCGCAATTCTTCTTGATATATCCACTGGCCTGTTCTAACCCAAGCTCAACAGCTTTCTTCCAATCGGAGCAGGCAGCTGATTTATCTCCGGCTTCATTTTTTGCAAAGCCCCTGTTCATGTATGCGCCTGCAAAATCAGGTTTGATCCTGATCGCTTTGTCGAAATCTTGTATGGCTTCCTTGTAGTTTTTTTGTTTTGTTTTTACAAAAGCCCTGTTATTATATGCCTCTGCATAATCCTTCTTCTGTTCAATGGCTTTTGTATAATCTTCAATCGCTTCCGCGTATGCTTTTGATTGATCGTTACAAAAGCCTCTTTCAAAATAAGCATCAGCCATCCGGTATTTCAGACTGATGGTTTTATCATAGTCGAGAATAGCCGCCTCAAAATTCTCCGCCAGGCTTTTCGCATATCCTCTGTTAAAATAGAACTGACCGGTTGGAGCCATGGCAATCGCTATGTCGAAGTCTGCAATTGCTTCGGCCAGCTTTCCTTTTTTTGTTTTATTGAGAGCTCTGAGGTTATACTCTTCTGCAGTAGATAATGCTTTCGTCGGGTCACCTATCTGATCAATCAATTCATCGGCCCAGGCGCCTTTCTGTTTTAGTTTCACCACATCCACTGCCGGAGCTTCGCCGTCGAAGGTGATCAAGGTAGGATCCAATGTTCCATATTGAACAAAAGAGCGTTTAATGAGCACAGGCATTTCAACAGTGTCCAGCTTCGTCGCAAGCTTTTTCACCAATTGAATTACCAGGGCTTTATTATCAGGGTAAAGATTAATATAAAACCAAGCGGCTTTGCCATACTCGCCCTTCTTCTGAAATGCTTCAGCACCCGACAACGTATATTTTTCGGGATATAAGTCTGCATTGTTGCCCGACTTCTGCGCGAAAGCAGAAACCGATAAAAACAAAATTGTAAGCAGCCCGAATAGTTTTTTCATTGTATTATAATTCTGTGCAGATTATTTTTTGCAATGCTTCCTGATCAATTCTCCTACTTCCGGACCATAGCGTTGTTCAAAGCCAGAATCTTTCGCATAATTTAAAGCAGCACATGCTTCGGTTGTTTTATTCATGGCAATGTAAACCAGTCCGAGGTTCCTGTAAGCATAGGAATTAGTAGGATAGAGCTTGATGCTGTAATTGATATCCTTTAATGCATTTGTCAGATCGCCCTTTCTATAATAAACATAACCCCTGTTATTATAGATCACACCTTCATTGGGATCTAATTCCACCGCTTTATTAAAGTAGCTGATGGCAAGGTCCAGGCTATCCATATTGGAATACGCAAAACCCAGATTAATGTACGAGCCAAGGAAGGTCGGATCCAAAGCAAGCAGTTTTTTTAAGGTAAGAATTGTTTTGTTTGGCAAACCTACTTCATCATAACAAGCAGCAACATTATTTAAGGCGGCTATGTCGACAGGATTATATGCCAGCACTTCTTCAAAATCTTTTACAGCACCTTCAAAGTCTCTGATCGCTGATTTTGCAGTGCCTCTGTTCATGATATACGTGAATTTCATTGTATCATTTTCAGCATAACGAATGGCACGGTTATACATTGTGATTGCCGAATCGCCCATTCCGGATGAGCTGTAATAACCGCCGGCACGATTGTATGGCTCTGATTCTTTTTTATCAATCGCTATGGCAGATCTTACAATCTCAATGGCATCCATGGGACCTGTTAACTCGAATTGAATCTCGGCTTTACGAAGGTAATACCATTGGTTTTTAGGATCCAGAGCAATGGCCTTATTGATAAGACCCATGGCATATTGATAATCTTTCGATTCCGTTTTCTTTATTGCCATGTCGTTGTATTCTTCAGCAGTTTGACTGAAAGAAAAGGAAATACTGCATACTAACAATGCCAATAGGAGAGGTTTTTTCATAGTTGTTTTTTTTAGCGTAATGCTAAGATAAGACTTTATGGGGCAATACTGTAATTATAATGGAATACACGTTTCTATCAGCCATTTAAAAGGCTTGGAAATTCTAAAATTACTCAGGCGCTGATAGCTCAATCCCAAATGATCGCATCGAAGTTCAATCCGTGATAAATCACCATTTCAGGATAAGCATTGTTGGGAGAAAATTGCGGAGTGTTTGGTTGATCCGAAGTACCGTTATGGTCTTCACCAGCAAGGAAATCAATTACAATCAGGTTAATATCAAGGAGCTTTAACCTTCGGATGCTGCTGATCTTAAAAATCATGTTTGAAATCCCACCGTTCGATTCCGATTCCTTTTCAACAATTGCAGGATATTCGATCGCAATTTTCCGTTGGTCATTGGTGATCACAAATAATTTATTGGTCAGGGTATCCTGCACCAGGTCGAGGAGCTGACAATCGCTTTTGAAATTGCAGAACTCGACCGAGAGCAATTCTGCTTTGGCAAATCCTTTCAATGCAGAAGCGATGCTAAGCGCTTTAGAAAATGGAACGCTTAGTTCTTTTGAATAATCCTTGTCCAGTATATCGATCGTGTCGATGATCTTTATGGTTGTATAAATACCATTTTTACCCAAGGACTTTAATGTTACAACTCCTCTCCAGCGATCTCTTGTTTCTATAAGAGCACCCATTGTGTCGGGTGCCCAATATCGGTTGAGCGAAGTTTCGATCAGAATTACTTTGCTGTCGTTTGTCCCGATCGGAAAATAACGAAGCTGAAATGCGCCGCCACAGGCAAAAATCTGAACGCTTATAAGAAAAGATAAAATGAATGCTGTTTTTTTCACGATGGTGTCTGATGATTTTGTTCTTATTTCTGCGCTGGCTTTCTATTTACAATATTCATCAATTGTTACCGATGCGTAGCTGAATCCTAATTGAAAAGCTTTGTTCCAGTCTTCGCAGGTCCCGACTCTATCACCCAATGCTTTTTTGCTGTTGCCACGCATATAATAGGATTTTACATCATTGGGATTTAGCTCCAGCGCTTGGGTATAGTCTTCTATTGCTCCTTTAAAATCTTCCAGATCATTTTTTGCAGAGCCCATTGAAAAATACGCATCAGCAAATTCAGGACTAAGCAATAGTGTCTGTTTATAATCTTCAATAGCCTCATTGTATTTCCCCATTGCTCTTTTAAGGTTGCCGCGATCATAATACGCTTTGATATACTTTGGATCGATCGCTATCGCTTTGTCATAATCCAACAATGCCTCTGCGAGCTTACTTAACTCCTTTAAGGAAAGTCCCCGGTTTGCAAATGCTTTTGCATCCTGTGGATTAAACAGAACAGCCTGACTGTAATCCTTAACGGCTCCTTTATAATTTCCTAAATAATGCTTTGAAGTGCCGCGGTTATAGTAAGCGCTGCTGTTCTTTGGATTCAGCTTAAGGGATTTGTTGAAATCCTTGATTGCTTCCTTAAACATTCCCATCTGCGCTTTAATGGCGCCACGGCTATTGAAGTAATAATCGCTCCTGGAATTAATTGCGATCGCCTTATCGAAGTCTTCCACCGCACCGGGGAAATCACCTGTCTTGAATTTCGCTATTGCTCTTTCGCTGTATTCTGTTTCCGACTGGCTATAGACAGTTTGAAAAGAAAGAAACAAAACAAAAATTAAGGTTGCTTTTATATTCATTATCGGATTGGTTCTAACAAAATATATTCGCTTTCACAATGATCCAGGCTCACTGTAAGTGGTTTGTAACCTTCCTTATTGGTTAGACAAACAATTATAGAATGCATTGCTTTCCAGTTTCTGCGTGTTTCGGTAAACAATGATTTGTATTTTTCTAATTAAAATTAATGTTTGTCCCAATGTCATTCCCTCATGATAATTTTTCTTCCAATATTTCTTTAGATCAGTCTCCAGGCCATTTCCAAAATGCTGAAAGGCCGAATCATGTTGCAGCTGCTTTTCATAATGATTTAAATCAGCTTCCAGCACTTTTCCAAAGCCATTTGCAATAAATTTACTGCAGTTTACAATTTCACAGGTCGATTTGATATAATTTAACGTGTCGGCAATGGTGCGGCGGTTGGTTTCGCCAACCGCTAACAGCAAATCGGATTGCCTGTCGAAAAGCGTTCTGATTATATATTTTTCCAGGAATTGCTTGTGCTTAAAGATCTCATTTAATGCCAGTGTGTCGCCACATTCACGTAAGTTACGGATCAGCTTGGTTTCTTCACAAGTTACCTGATAGGCCTCTAAAGCTACTTCTTCTATCTGCCGGTTTACGATCAAAGGTTCGCAACAGCGGATTTCCTGCTCTACAACTTCTTCTTTGCAGGAAAAAATAAATAATAAGATAAGCAGAAAGAAATTATTTTTCATGATCAATACTATAAGAGCTGCGTCATTTTACTGCACTACCACCTTTTTATTCAGTACATTCATTTCTCCATCAATCACCTGAATGAAATAAACGCCTTTGTTCATTTCGCCTTTGTCGACAAGCAACTCTTTGCCACTAAAACGAATCCGTTTTACTTCAGCGCCAAGCACGTTCACTATTCTAACAACTGCATTCCTTTGCTCTTCTTTAAATACAAGCCGGGTTTGAGTAGTAAAAGGGTTGGGGAAAATGTCGAAAGAATTCTCTTCCTTCAGCTCGTTCAGCGAAAGAGGAGAAGAAGAATTATCAAGCAGGGCTTTCTGCGTCACCTGCAATACTTCTTTGGTTGCATTGTCGTAAACAAAACACACGATCTTACAATTGGAAAGAACCCAGCTGGGATCCATCACAAAACTGAAGTTATTGGTAATGATGGAGCCGGCAGTAAATGCTCCGCTGCTGATCAATGTTCCCCAATTACCATTGATGCCCGCACGCAATAAATTATTGTTGACATGGTTGGTATCTACTCCCGTTTCGTTTTTCATCGCGCTGATGATTCCGTCTTCGGTAAGGAAAACGGATAAATAATAATCGCCGTTGAGGCTGCTCAAGGCCTGGGTATAAACGATGGTGTTGATAGTATTGGTACCACTGTTGTAATTATTAATATGATCAACCACTACCAATGGTGTTTGCTGAAGGATGGTATCTATCTCTGCAGCCCAAACGTTTGCGGCTTGCAAATGAGTTGCATAAATCGGATCGTATTCGGTCCGGCTGATCAATCCGGAAGGAATACCATTTTGTGAAACCAGAAAAAAGGTATCAAGCACTTCTCCGGTGGAACAGGTTAAATCATCGCCATAAGGAAAAGGACCGGGTTGAGCAAAATAGCCTGAATGAATGTTCACAACCACAAGACTATCACCATAAGTTGTTTCTAACGCTTCCGCAACGGTATCAGCAGCAGCGCAAAAAGGACAAGTATGTCCTGGAAATGTTCCAGTAAAACGGCACGAAAAGGAGCCTGAGCTTTACTTTCCAAGTGTATAAATAAACTTATAAGAAAAAAGAGGAGTCGTGTTTTTTTCATGTGTGTTTTTTATTGAAATATAAATATAATCCTTTACAGAAACAAGCCCTTCAGCTGCATTTCAATTTAAAGGCTCGGTTTAAACTTCTCCACATTTTTCAGCACGCCGCTTTCATACGTATCTTTCTGTACCAATTTTCCATTGTCATCAAACCAGGTGAAAACACCAACCTGCTTTCCGTTTTCAAACATTCCTCTTGTTCTTAATTGTCCGTTCTCATGGTATAAAAGATGAACGCCCACTTCTTTGTCTTCCTTATAAGATCCTTTATGTTTTATCTTTCCGCTGCCGTACCAGGTTATTAATTCACCTTCCGCCAATCCGTCCTTCATCCATTTGAGGTATTTCTTTTGACCGCTCTCAAACCATCCTTCCCTTTTCCCTTCCAGCTTGCCATTCACCGAATTCTGAATCAGCTCTAATTGTCCGTTCTCATAATAGATCTTTGTTTCTCCATGCTCCAGGCCATCCTTCCAATATCCCACTTCACGCATTTGTCCGTTCCTATACCAATGCGCGGCACGTCCATTCCCTAATCCTTTAATATGATAAGAGCTATCGGATACTTGCCCGTTATCATAATAACTAACCGTCCAGCCGGTTCGATCAATTAATTTTTCAATCCATTCCTTTTTTCCGTTTTTATAAAACCTTGTCCATGTTTGTCCTCTCTGGTGGTTCTTTACCACTCCTTCTTCTTTCAGTTCGCCGGTAGGAAAATAATCACGATAGGCGCCCTCATGAATAAAGTAATCGCTTACTGTATCCGGTTTGATCAAACCGTATTTAATTAGTTTCTCATCAATATCATAAGTATAAACCGTATCGATCAGAATTCCATTCAATAGCGTTCCTTTCTCCCTGATTTTACCATTTGAAAAGAACAACGTATAGGTTCCCGATTTTACGGTAGTGGTGTCGGCTACCGGAACCCATTCTCCTTCACCGGTTTTTGCATCCACCCACCAGGACCAATTTTCATTGCGTTTTTCAGGATCATTTATTCCCTTGTTACAGGCAAAAAGACTAAACAAGATGAATACTATCAGTAATTTTTTCATGTGAAATTTAATTTTGTTTGGCAATTATTTCCAAAGTCCTTTTTCCCTTTGCTGTTTAACAATCTCTTTCATTTCTTCCTTAAATTCGGCAGGCTCCTTCTTTAGAATTTCTTTAATGTTTTTCTTCTCCACTTTGGATGAGGCAAGATGTTCCTTTACTAGTTGGTCTTGCCGCGCATTTGAACACAAGGACCATTTTGCAGATGCCCCGGTTAAAAAAAGAGTCCTGTCTATTCTGTCATCCGAAAGATGTATGTTATTAATAATGCGATCAAGGTATTTCACTTCTCCGGTTGCAAAGAAGGACGACCAGTTCATATCGTTATAGGCAGGAGAGAGGGGCGTTTTTGCATAAACAGAATCCACATTTGATAATTCCAGAGCAGTAAACAGGTCTTTAAACTCCTGTCGATCCAATTTTTCAATCTTTGTACCGAACTCGTTTTTAACCAGACTGTCTTTTGCAAACAAGGCAGCGAAGAATCCGGTCAATACAGGCTCCATTCGCTTGTAATCTGCTTCCGGGTTATTTAAATAACTGATTGTTTTGTCGACAACATCTTTATCCTGATAGAGATAATAGGTTTGCAGTATCTCGGAGAATCCTCTTGATGCAGCTTGTCCGAAAGAACGACCGCAATATAATACTGCTATTGAAAGGGCAATGATGATCTTAATTTTATTCATTAAAATTTAATTTTGTTCAGTGCTTCTTTTTATTATTTCCTTATAGATCTTTTCCAATCTTTTTGCATCCCAATCTGATCTGGAGAACAGCGTATAAAGATACTTATCTTTTCTGCTAATTAAAATGATGGAATTGATATATACTTCCCACTGTATATCTTTTAAGCCAGCTTCAGCCTTTTCAGCATCTTTTGCATTCTTAAACTCCCATTCTTCCAGATAGCCATCAGATGTAAGGTTACCAAAATTTAAGGAAGGTGATGTTTTATCTCTGAAATAGAAGCCGGTGATGTTTTTCACTTTATAAAAATCTTCCTTATAAGAAGCCAGTAGTATTTTTAAACTATCGGCCGCCGTGTTTTCATTATAGTGATCAGTGAATTTAAAAGCGGCATTTGATTCAAAATCTTCCTTAAAAAAAGGCGTCTTTCGGATTAAAAAGATCTTACTGTTTTTTGTCCACCGGTTGTAATAACCCACTTTCAAGGCACGTACCGTATCAGGGGTAAAACCACAGGAGCCGAGATACGTTGTTGCGGCCAGAAAAAAGGCAGAAGGGGTTTCGAATGCTTCCACAATAGATGGCGTATTCTGCTTTTGTATTGGATCCGTTGCCGTTCTGATAACTGAATCAGGGGCAATATCGCTTACATTTTGTTGTTCAGCCGGACTGCATCCGATTACATTGATCAACAGAAGCAATGGGAATAGTGTTCGGAGCATCTGTTTTTTTGCTTAAGTTCTTAAAGCTAAAAATAGGCAATAAATAAAGAAACATAAGAAGAAACGGGAATTATATCCTATGCAGAATAAGGGGAAATGACAACACAGCTGCTACAATATCATTCATTGCATGCTAACGGAAGGAGTGGTGATGCTTCTGATCCAATTGTTGCCGAATACTCGTAATTCATAGATCCAGATGAATTTCGTTTCATTATCGCTGGTCCAGTCTTTTTGAAAGAGTTCGATACAGAGTCCGTTTTTGTAGTTATGATCGTAAATGGCGAAACTGGTACCATCGAAATTGATAACTTCTTCCAGGCGTGTAAAAACAAAGTCGGTCTTAACATTCAGAACCAGCGTATCGATATAATGACCAAGCTCAAAATAATTCTTTTGTGATAATTGTTCTTTGAGGGGGATTAGCAGGATGGGAAGATCTGCTATTTCGTTGAATGGAAAACTTAATTTCAGGAAATTGAAATCGAAATCGGATGAATCTACGTTTGCCTGATGGCTGTCTATCTGATCAAGGCTCAAGACATCCTCCTCAGAAACTTGCCGGCCGATGATAACGAACAAATCATTAAGAAATGAAGGTAGGCGCTTCTTTCGGAATTCCGTTCGGCGCAACAACTTTAAGTTGTCAATTGGTAGTTTTATTTCCATGGAGCGAGGTATGAACTACTCTGTAGCTAAGTCCATTTCCCCGATGAATTGATAGGATATCCCCCATTGAAGAAAATATTTTCTTACGGTTAAAATGAATCTTAGGGAGTAATTCAGCGGCGAATCTATAACAATAAATTAAATTACACATGGGACGAAAGCAAAACAGGTAAAAATACCTAATGGATTAAAAACTGCGATTCAGTAATTCGCTATAGTAATAATACATTATAAAAAACAATAAAAAACCCCTCCTGTGCGGGCAGGAGGGGTTACATGAAAAAGCTCAACAGCACTAACCAACAATTACATTTACAACATTGCTCCAGGGTTGAACGCCGTAGCGGTTTACAATAGCTACCCGAAAGTAGTAGCGCTTACCGCTTTCAAGGCCAGTCTTCATGATCACCCAAAAAGAGATTCAAAGAACAAAAACCGAAAGAAATGCGGCAGTAGGAAAAAGGGAAAGAGTTCATCCATGCTCGGAACGAAACGAAGACAAACTCATTCCCCCTCCCTACTTTATTTTTTATCAAGCATCAGCAGTTCACTCACTTCAACTTCGGTGAAGTAGCGCTTAACGCCTTCCTTATCGATATAATTGCTGGTGATCAGCTTTCCTTCTATCGCCACTTCGCTGCCCTTTTTCAGGTATCGTCCCACAATCTCGGCGGTTTTCCCCCAGGCTACCAGGTTATGCCATTGTGTTTCTTTTACTTTCTCGCCTTTTTCATTTTTATAAACCTCATTGGTAGCGATGCTCACCTTAACAAGCTTTCTTCCTCCTTCCAAAGATTTTACTTCAGGGTCCTGGCCAAGGTGCCCGATCAATTGTACTTTGTTTCGCAATGCATTCATATTTTAGTTTATTTTTTTGTTTTGCCTCTGAAACTGATTGCTTACAAAGGCCGGTTAATACTGAATTTTTTGTTCGTAAATAATTGTTTTACTAATTTGACGGGGCAAAAATGACAAGAGCAAAACCATTATTCGGTATTTAACCATTTATAATCGACTATAAACGAGTGTAAACGGATAAGAGGATAATTCACTATATTTACTAAGGCATTTATAGGGAATGCTGATTGATGAATAATGCCATTATTTTTAACCAATTCTGTTGCGCTTTATTAAACCACTCATGAAAACAATCTGTAAGATCTCCTTTCTCCTGTTTTTTACTTTGATCTTTAAAACAAATTGCAAAGCCGACACCATTTGTATCAGCATCGAGGATCCCACAACTGAAAGGATCTTATTGTATGATGGTAAATATTGCTTAAAGCTGAAGCTGACCGAGTCCAAAACTAAAGGACAACAAACCCTCCACATCACTTATGGAACGTATCAGATAAAGGAGAATGAAATTTATTTTAAAGAAACACCCTACCCAAAGGACACTATTAAAAACACGTATTTTACAAGTCCGCCAAGCAAAAAAGGCGCTGAGTACAACCTGCCGTTTGATAAAATAATAAAGAATGTATTCGGCAAAGACATTGTTATTGATACGAAAGTTGACGGCTATACTCATTTTGATCCGGAAGGAACGCTGTTTCCCGATGGCACATTTTGGATTGGCCTGAAAAAGAAATATACAATGGAAGAATTTGAAAGCAAGGAATTGTAGCGATGAAAAACCACTCTGACACTTTATCTTCTATTCCGTCTATTTCCGCTCCCAATCAAACTTTGTAGATTCCAATGCGCAACTTAAACAATATGAAACATCAATTATTTCTACTATTCA
>DASWNK010000151.1:0-7375 GCA_036399275.1 Bacteroidia bacterium
CAATCGGGCAGGTTACATTGCCCGTTGATACAACACTGGATCTGAATAATCTGAAAGAGGGTTATGATCGTAATGCAAGCGATTTTGTAAATGTCACTCTCAGCAAATTTTATGGAATAGACGGCATATGCCATCAATACAACGGCGTAAAGCCTGATGTAACGCTACCCGATTTTTATAGTAGTCAAATGTATGGCGAAGCGGCCAATCCGTATTCATTAAAATCAGATACCATAACCAAGAAAGTTTTCTACACGCCATTGCCAGCACTTCCGAAAGCGGAACTCGCTACCAATAGCAAAGCCCGCTTCGCAGCAGGAAGCTCTTTTGCAAGAATAACCGTTATTGCAGATTCAATCCGTAAAACGGCGACCCAAAGAGAAAAAATCCCGCTCACCATGGAAGCCTTTCGAAAATACCGGACAAAAACGGAAGAAACAGAAGCGCAGATTGTAAAACTGATCTATCATTCTTCGGAAAAATACAAAGTTGCCGGAACTTCTTTTGATGAAGACCTTTTGAAAGCCGATAGCTACAAAAAAGAAATGAGCGACATTTTGATACGCAACATTCAAAATGACGTTTACATTGAAGAATCCTTTTTAATTCTTAACGACTTAATTAACTACAAATAAATCAAACACTATGAAAAAAATTTCTCGTACCCTATTCATTGCTTCCATCACTATGTTCTTAACCGCTAATGTTGCTAAGTCGCAAAACAAGGCCGTGGAATACATGAATGATATCAGCAAGGAATTAACTGCAATTATGACCGACACCTGGGATTACACCAGTGCGGTTGCCCATGGAAAAACGGCGCGCAAGATCGATAACAAACGAAAAGAGCTTATAAAGACTTCACAGCTCGCGAAGAACCGTATCAGCAGAATGCCTGCTTTTGAAGGCGACAAAGCATATCGCGATTCGGTGGTTGCTTTCCTTACCATAAATAACAATGTATTGACCCAGGATTATGAGAAGATTGTAAATATGGAAGAGATCGCTGAGCAGTCCTATGACATGATGGAGGCATACCTTTTAGCACAGGAAAAAGCGGATGAACGCCTGCATACCGCCAGCGAAAGAATGCTGGAAGCACAAAAGAACTTCGCTGAGAAGAACAACATCAACCTGCTCGAGAATAAAGACAAGGTGGCAAAAAAACTGGAAAGTGCTGGAGATGTCATCAAATATTACAATGAAGTATACCTGATCTTTTTTAAAAGCTATAAGCAAGAAGCTTACCTGATGGATGCAATGAACAGAAGCGACCTGAATGCTATGGAACAAAACAAAAATGCACTTGCTGCAACCGCCGCGGAAGGACTGGAGAAGCTGGCTAAAATTCAGCCATTCAAAGGCGATGCAAATTTAAAAGCAGCATGCAAAAACATGCTTGATTTTTACAAAGACGAAGCCAACAACAAAATGCCCGGCATTGTTGATTTCTATATGAAAAAAGAAAAGCTTGATAAAGTAAAAACCGCTTTTGATGCCAAGCCACAAGCGAAAAGAACGAAAGAAGACATTGACCAATACAATGCTGCTGTTAACGACATGAACTCTGGTTTAAATAAATACAACAGCAACAATGATGCACTGAATAAAAACAGAAGCAACCTTCTGGATAAATGGAATACAGGTGCCAGTAAATTCATGGATAGCCACGTCCCTAAGTATAAATAAAGCATTCCAGTAAGAAAAGAACGCTCCGGAATAAACTTCCGGAGCGTTCTTTTCTTTTAGTTTCCCGCCGGAGGTTGAGGCGGACCAATTTCATTTGAAGAAGAAGATTGTTTTCTCCGCTCTTCCCTCTTTTTCTTCATTTCTTCTTGTTTGTTCTGGAATTTCTGAAATTGCTCTGATGTTAAAATTGCCTTAAATTCAGCTTCGATCTTAGCCTGCTCAGCTTTCATATCCTTCGCTACTTTATCGCGCTCCTGCTCCCTCTTCAGAATGATCGCCTTCGCCTTCACTTCTTGATCAGCATTTAGCCCAAGTTCCTTCGTAAGGCGCTGGCTCATGTTTTCAGCGCGCTGCTCGGGAGTTTTTCTTTCTTTTTCTTTTGCTGGTTCTTGAGCATAACCATTTGCAGAAGCTATCGCAACCGCAAATAACATTAAAATTGTTTTCTTCATCATCTAGTAATTTTTTCGGTATGACCACTCAAACAGATAAAGGTTTAATCCTTATAATATTCCCAGAAAGAAAGAATTGGATTAAGTATTAATAGTTACTTTTGATGCAATGAAAAAATCAATTGCCATTATTGGAGGCGGTCCCGCAGCATTTATGCTTGCATCACAGTTACAGGAAGACAAATTCGATGTCAGCATTTAC
This sequence comes from Bacteroidia bacterium, assembly GCA_036399275.1. Taxonomy (GTDB): domain Bacteria; phylum Bacteroidota; class Bacteroidia; order 2-12-FULL-35-15; family 2-12-FULL-35-15; genus 2-12-FULL-35-15. The sequence goes on from DASWNK010000151.1 coordinate 2,344, forward strand.
GAGCAGAATGCTGCCCCCGGAAGAAAGTTTCTGGTAGCAGGCGACGGCGGTTTTAATTTAAGCCATTCGGAAGAGCTGGATGATTTCGTCGCGCGCTATTCACCCTCCGATTTTTTTAAGCCACTTATTTCTACGTTCAGCAACAACGACCTTCGCGTTTGGCTATCACAGATTGGTATAGAGACATTTATCGGGACGAGCAAAAGAATCTTTCCGGTGAACGGAATAAAACCTATTGATGTGCTGAATGCCATATTAGATGAATTAAAAAGAACAAATGTCAGTCTGCACACCAATCATCGATGGGCAGGATGGCAGGACGAACAACTTTCTTTTGAAACTAAAAGTGAAAGCATACTTGTTAAAGCTGACATTATTGTTTTTGCCTTGGGAGGTGCCAGCTGGAAAGTCACCGGCTCCGATGGTTCATGGGTCGGTCCTTTTTCAAAAAAAGGTATCACCATTGTTCCCTTTCAATCATCCAACTGCGCTTATGAAATAAAATGGAAATCGGAATTCATCTCTGCGATGAAAGGACAATCTTTAAAAAATATTTCATTGTCCTCTGGCGGCAAAAGCAAAAAAGGCGAAATTGTTATCACTGACTTTGGACTGGAGGGAGGTGCAATCTACGCCTTGAGCCCTCAGATCCGGAAACAATTAAACGAAGAAAACGAAGCACTCATTTTTATTGATTTAAAGCCTACGTTAACGATGCAACAAATCAAGGATAAATTCAGCGCCCGTGGAAACCGTTCCATCAAAAAATTATTGATCGACCGCTTAAACCTGGATAATACACAAATTGAGCTTTTGAAGACTGCACTTACAAAGGATGAATTTACAGATCCGGAACTGCTTGCCGCAAGAATCAAACAGCTACCGCTATCGGTCACCGCTGCAGCTCCTATCGATGAAGCCATTTCAACCGTGGGAGGAATCGACTTAAACGAACTGGACGAACATTTTCAATTAAAAAAATTACCAAACAATTACTGTATTGGAGAAATGCTCGATTGGGACGCGCCAACGGGCGGATATCTCTTGCAAGGCTGCTTCAGCATGGGCAATTATCTCGCAAAACATTTAAATAGTTTATAGGGAATCTGGTTCAATTTAATTAGATTTGATATACCAAAAATCACTTATCAATAGAAAAATGAAACACTACCCTGCCCTGCTAACGAGCTTTCTTATTCTGCTTTCATTTTCAACTATTGCTCAAACGAAAAAAAGTCTTACCATTCAAAAAGCAGCAACCATAAATATCGCTGATATCAAAGAAGATTGGAACCCTGCCATTCAAAACACTGAAGCTCCAAAGCCGGGAATTCACAAATCAGCTAAGAGCCTCCAACACATCAAAGATAGCCTCCGTTTGGTTTATCCGAAAAAACATAATTCAACGTCTGCAAAAAGCCCGGTTGTTGTTCCTGCTCCCTATTTAGCACAGAATTTCCAAGGTAATGTATATAACAGCAGCACGCCAAATGACAATGATATTGCTATATCCAATGGAAATAAAATAATCTCCGTTCAAAATGCAACGCTATTCAAATATGATCTCAATACTAACGCCAGCCTTGGTTCCCTGTCATTAACGGCATTCGCTTCTGTACTCGCTAATCCGAATACGAAGTATGACCCAAAAGTTATTTACGATCCGATAGACGACAAATTCGCTGTTGTTTTCTTAAATGGCTTTACGGATACGACCAGTAGCATCACCGTTGCATTTTCCACTTCCAATGACCCAAACGGATCCTGGAATATGTATGAGCTCCCGGGCAACCCTTTTAACAATGGTCTTTGGACCGATTACCCGATGATAGCAATGACCAATCAGGAATTATTCATCACCGGAAATTTGCTTTATCCTGATTCGAGCTGGCAAACGGGTTTCAATGAAACGGTGATCTGGCAAATAAATAAAAACAGCGGTTACAGCGGACTTCCAATCCAGGCGATGGTGCATAACAACATCACCTGCGTAGGCAAACCAGTCAGGAATCTTTGTCCGGCTAAAGGCGGATTGGATCTGTACGGACCGGAAATGTATTTTCTTTCCGACAGAAATTTAGATCCTCAGAATGATACTGTCTTTTTAGTCCGCATCAATGATACAATCGGTGCACCTGGACAAACGATTACTGTAACACCATTAATTTCACCCTTAACTTATTTTGTTCCGCCGCAAGCTTCTCAACCAGGGCCTGGAATTCAATTGCTGGAAACCAACGATTCACGCATTCTTGGTGCGTTCATTGAAAATGATATTATCCAGTATGTGCACAACTGTCTGGACACTGTTACCGGAAATGCAGCAGTCTATCATGGAATTATACATGATGTGAGTTCTTCACCTTATATTACAGCCAATATTATTTCTGACACATTGCTGGAAATCGGATATCCCAACATTTCTTATGCGGGAACGGGAACCACCGATCAAACAGCCATCATTAATTTTGATCATACTGCACTGACTGTATTTCCAGGCGTTTCTGCACTCACGTACGACGGTATTGGCAGCTATTCTCCATTCACTACTATTAAATCAGGCACCAACTATTTAAGCATCTTAGCTGGAAACGAACGCTGGGGTGATTATTCCGGCTCGCAGCGAAAATACAACCAACCGGGAAGAGTCTGGGTCAACGGTTTATGGGCAAATGCTACACGTAAAAACACGACTTGGATTGCCGAACTTTCTTTATCTTCTTTAGCAGGAGTTTCCGAAACGGTTTCAACTAATCTAAACACACTTTCACTTTTTCCGAATCCGACCAGCGACTTAATGAATATCTCTGTTTCATTGGAAAAGCCGGAATATTTGAGCTTTGAGATCTATGATATCACTGGAAAATTTGTGAAAGTACTGTTAAGGGATAAAGTAAAAGCCGGGATAAACAATTTTAGCTTTTCCACTTCGCCTCTGAGCAATGGAATCTATCTGCTGAAAGTAACTTCAGGCAGCAAAGAAATTCTAACGCATAAATTTATTAAGAATTAATTCCGCCTCTTTTCTTTGATCAGGAACACCCCCAGTACTGCAGTTGTTCCCGCCACGATGATGGGATACCACAAACCGGAAAAGATATTTCCGGTGCTAACTACTAATGATTCAGCGATAAGCGGAGTTAAGCCTCCAAACACACCATTGCCGATATGATAAGGAAGAGACAAAGAAGTATACCTGATCTCAGGAGGAAACAACTCAACGAGAAAAGCGGCAATCGGACCATATGCCATACACACAAATAAAAGCTGTATAAAAACAAAAAGACCGATCATGAAAATATTCTTCTGAGGAAGATGAATGGTGTTTCTTGTTTTTGATGATTCTATTTTCTCAATTCTAGCGCCCCCATTTGTATATTGATAATGGTTCGTAACTATGCTCTGCTGCGTTTTCAAATCAATCTTAGAATCTGATATCGTAGCCGCTTGAATTTCCTCCCATTTCTTCCAATCGGCTTGCGCAGCCATTCCTTTGTATAAGAACATATAGCTACATGCCGCCAAGGCCATTCCAGTTAGCATGATCCACTTCCTTCCAAAGCGGTCCGATAATTTTGCAAATACAATAAAGAGTGGTGTACCGATCAGCAAGACAGGAATTAACATCCATTGAATTTGTGCAGCATCTATATTTAGATTTTTAATACAGAAATTCATTGCATAGAACTGCCCTGTGTACCAAACCACGCCTTGCCCAGCTGTGGCACCAAACAAAGCAATGAGCACCAGCTTCAGGTTCGGCCATCTTCCGAAACTTTCCTTCAGAGGGTTTTTGGAAGTTTTTCCAGCGGCTTTCAGCTCGGTAAAGACGGGAGATTCCTCCATCTTCGTACGAATGTAATATGAAATAATAACTAGTAATATAGAAACTAAAAAAGGAATTCTCCAACCCCAGGCACTGAAATCATCCGCGCTCATCAATGCTTTGCACGCCAATATCACTGCCAGTGAAATAAGCAGACCGATGGTAGCAGTTGTTTGAATAAAGCTTGTGAAATACCCTTTCTTCCCTTCAGGCGCATGCTCAGCCACGTAAATAGCTGCTCCGCCATATTCTCCGCCAAGGGCAAGACCTTGCAAAGCCCGCAGAACAAAAACAATAATGGGTGCAAGTATTCCTATGGATTCGTAACTGGGAATTAAACCAATGGCGAAAGTGGAACCGCCCATGATGAGCAGCGTCAGGAGGAAAGTATATTTTCTTCCAACAATATCTCCCAATCTGCCAAATACAAGTGCGCCAAAAGGACGGATTACAAAACCTACCCCGAAAGCTGCAAGCGTTGCCAGAAAAGCAGCAGTTGGATTTTCCTTCGGAAAGAATTGTGTAGCGATGATCGGCGCCAGGCTCCCAAATATATAGAAGTCGTACCATTCGATCATGGTACCGACCGAGGAGGCTGTGATTACTTTGCGTATGGAGTTTGTAGCTGACATCTATTTCAGAGTAAACTTAACAGGCAATTGTAGTTTTAATCTAATGGGCCTTCCTTGATATATAAATGGCTTAAACTGAGGCAACAAACTGAACAAATTTAATGTTTCAATTGCCAAAGCCTCTCCATACATAGGAGCTCTCATTATTCGTGTTGTTTCAACCTTGCCCACTTTATTAATATAAAACTGAACGTATACGGTACCAGAAATGTTATGATTTTTCGACTCTTTAGGATATACACAATTATTTGCGATCGTCTTATTTATCGGATTCATAATCAATTTTACAACCGAATCCATGTATTGTTTAGGGAGTTTAATGTATGAGGTGTCATTTTTATATATTTCATATGCAAGGTCCAGATTGTTTTCTTTGTCGTACCGGTAAAATTCCTGCTGAGAAGAATATTTGGACTTAACAAACCTCAATTTATAAAAATAATTCTGCGCATCCGCTTTTGAGTAATTTTGAGTAACAAAAAACGAATCTACATTATTACAATCTGAATCAAACAACCTACCAGATTCCTTATCACCATACCACATAGCGTATTCCAGATTATTACAATATTCT
>DASWNK010000152.1:0-9101 GCA_036399275.1 Bacteroidia bacterium
AATGGTGGGAATGGGGATGTCTAAAAAAGTTACATGTTATTATATATATCAATGATTTTTTCTGAAAGATCTCCTTGCTGTAGAACTATACCATTTGAGAATTGCAGAATAATTATTTCATCACTAATTTTAATTATTTCATATCCTGGGCGGCAGTGTTTAAAGCGAAAGATGAAAGATCGGAACCCTGACGTAAAGCCTACCTCCTTTGTTATACGATGCACATGTCGGGAGCATGATTCGCGGAACAAGCAACTTTTACGCTTGCTTGCCGGAATTAATAACCAATAGAGTTCAATTAGCTTTAAGAAAAGAAAGCTCATTTCTTGAATACTACCATTTGTTTTTCTGAATAGAAACCAGGTGTTTCAAAAAAGCCAAAGCATCCGCCAGCAGGATTTACCCATGTTTTTAGCGATTGAGTACAGTGAAATTCCCAGCCTTCCGTATGGTATTTCTTTAACATGTCTTCAAAATCCTGTGCTACTTGTTTGTCGTTTGCCTGATCTTTCTGAACAGGGTTGATCGATACTACTTTATATTCCATCTTTTATTTTGTCGTATATATAAATGTCAGGCTTACTCCAGTACCGGTTACCACTATATTCCCACTGCCACCATTAGAAAGAGGATTAAAAGTTCCGCTGAAGATGATATCATCTGGATCAGGCGTATCGTAATCAACAATTTGGAATTGCCAGTTTTCATTAGTGAATTTTATATCTCCGGAGGGCAATATTAAAGAAGCAGGCGTTGCTGCATCGGAGGCTATATTCGTAACATAATCCCAGGTTGGGCTGGATGACTTTGAAAATCGCACATAAAGATCAGGTGCGCCAAAATCCCAGGAGCTTCCGCTCCCATTAGTAGCAGGAATAGCATCAATACGAACCGCACTGGCATACCTGCACATGCAAGAGCCATCATCTTTTTTTGCATTTTCTTCGTAGTTATCAGCATCCCTATTTGTGCAACCTTTTTTCCTGCAGGAAGTTGTAACTGTAATGGTTAAAGCGAATAATAAAGTTAATAAGAGGTTTGGTTTTTTCATTTTTTCGTTTTTAAAGATTATGGATGTATTATTAATTACATTTATAGCAAGCAATTTCCGGATGTTTTCTTCTTAGTTTTCTGTCCTGCTCGTAAGCAATATGCCCTCTTCTTTTTCTACAGTTGTCAGAAAGATTAGTGATACCAACTTTACTATTTCCAAATCCTGCTTCTGCCAACTGCGTTTTAAAAGCACCTTTTATATCTTCAAGTTGTTCCCTTGAACTGCCTATCCTTATTAATGTGTATTCGCCGCCATACTGGTACACAGCCATCCCTTCATTACGTTTCATATTTATCTTTCTATTTAATAACAAACTTTACAAGCTACTCTACCATAAGTCCCCTTTGCATCCTTGAGTGTTACTTCCAGGATCTCATGCGTGCATTTTTGAATGCCTCTGCAAGTCTTGCTGCTGTGATAAGCCTTTGAAGCGCTGCTATCGCAAATAAAAACATTGGTACTGGCCTTGTTGGCGCTAAAAGCAAATAGCAAGACAAAGCATGAGGAGAGGAGGAGTTTCATGGTTGAGTGTTTTATGTTTCAATAATATTTGTCAAAAGTCAGCCATTCAAATGGGATTTTTCCGGACACTTTTCCACTTCCATGACAAATAATACTTGAGTTTTTGTATTACAAGCTAATACAAAAGCTTCCTTTTAAGCAAAGAGATCCTTGCCAAGCGAAGGTTCCTCTAGAGAAAATCCTTGCGCCTTCTCGGCGAAGAAAATGAGGAAGAGTAAGGTAGAGATTATAGGAAGTGCCGAAAAAGCATCATTGCAACTATCGTGGAGCGAGTGGTTTTTGTTCCTGCTTTAAGCGCGCGTTTTTCTTTGCTCTGCGCAATTGTTGCCTGATCTTAATATGAAACCCGTTTTTCCAACAATTCATGCACAGGATGCGTGGGTGCTCAATATGGTTTGTTGATTTCTTTTTAGAAAAGCGGGTTTTGGAAATATCGAATGCACTGTTTAATGATAACAGATAGTGAATCTGTTCCTTGTTGTTGGTCATTTCGATGGTATGCCTTGAAATTTTTTGTTCGCTTCCCATTGCGTGAATGGTTATTTTCTTGGATGGTGTATACTTATTCAGATCCAACTTTAGCTTCCTGATGCGCATCGTTGTGAGCTCCTCTGTTTCTAAACTGTCGCGCCAAATGAGAAGGCTCTTTATGTCTTTTATATGAAGTGCAATAAATTTAAAGCAGGAATCGGCCGTATAGGGCATTGTCGCATAATCGGTCGACATGTGTTTAAAATAGATACTGGGGAAAGTCATTTTGAGCTCGCCTTTGATCAGTCGTTCAATTCCCGGATCTTGCGCGCGCAGGCCTGCGACGATACTAATAAGCAGTAGTAAAAGTGGTATTCGTTTTTGCATTACAGCGTGGGTTAATAGTGCCTGAGCAACCCCTGTTTCAAAGATACTTAAAAAATGGGTGCATTTTTTTCTTCCGGATGATGTATGCGCAAATGATTTATTGAACCGAGGAGAGAAGAAATAAAAATTCTGGAATGAATGCATAAAAAAAGATCTTCCAAACTGAATTGGAAGATCTTTGGCTTATTATTGATTGACTATGCTTACGCTTCCGCCAACACAATTATTTTATTGTTTTGTACTTCCACCACACCACCGTTGATTTCAAAATTTTCCACATGCTTTTTTGAATCAGTCACTTTAACCGTTCCTTTTTTCAATGAAGCAATGATGGGTGCGTGGTTTTTCAAAATACCGAAAGAACCTTCAGCGCCTGGAAGCTTAACTGATTCCACTTCGCCGCTGTATACTTTTTTATCCGGGGTGATTATTTCTAAATGCATTTTTTGAGTCTTGTGTCATGAGTCTTGAGTCATTAGTATACGCTACTAAAGACTCAGGACTATAGACTAATTACTATTTCGTTTCTGCCAGGATCTTCTTGCCTTTTTCAATGGCATCTTCAATAGAACCTACTAAGTTAAACGCTGCTTCCGGATATTCATCCACTTCACCGTTCAGGATCATGTTAAATCCTTTGATAGTATCTTCAATTGAAACGAATACACCTTTTAATCCTGTAAACTGCTCAGCAACGTGGAATGGTTGAGATAAGAAACGTTGTACACGACGTGCGCGGTGAACAATCATTTTATCTTCCTCCGATAACTCGTCCATACCAAGAATGGCGATGATATCCTGTAATTCCTTATAGCGTTGTAAGATTTGTTTTACTTTTTGAGCAGTACCGAAGTGAGAATCACCTAAAACAGCAGCAGATAAGATACGGGAAGTAGAATCCAAAGGATCCACAGCCGGATAAATACCAAGCTCAGCAATTTTACGGTTCAATACAGTAGTAGCATCCAAGTGGGCAAATGTAGTTGCCGGCGCCGGATCTGTCAAGTCATCCGCAGGAACGTAAACCGCCTGAACAGAAGTGATGGATCCGCGTTTTGTGGAAGTGATGCGCTCTTGCATCAAACCCATTTCCGTTGCAAGTGTTGGTTGGTAACCTACGGCAGAAGGCATACGGCCTAATAACGCGGATACTTCAGAACCTGCCTGCGTGAAACGGAAGATATTATCGATAAAGAAAAGAATATCACGTCCACCTGATTTTTCATCACCGTCACGGAAATATTCTGCCATTGTCAATCCTGATAAAGCAACACGTGCACGTGCTCCCGGAGGCTCGTTCATTTGTCCGAACACTAAAGTAGCCTGTGATTTCTCAAGTTCTTTCATATCTACTTTAGAAAGATCCCATCCACCTTGTTCCATGGAATGTTTGAAAGCATCACCATATTTAATAACGTTCGATTCGATCATCTCACGTAATAAGTCATTTCCTTCGCGGGTACGCTCACCAACACCTGCGAATACTGATAATCCTTCGTATCCTTTTGCAATGTTGTTGATCAGCTCCATGATTAATACGGTTTTACCAACACCGGCACCACCGAACAAACCGATCTTACCGCCCTTTGCATAAGGCTCCAGAAGGTCGATTACTTTAATTCCTGTAAATAATACTTCTGTTGAAGTAGAAAGATCCTCATATCTGGGAGGCATACGGTGAATTGGTGCACCGCCTTTGTTAGATACTACATTGATTCCGTCGATGGCTTCACCAACAACGTTGAACAAACGTCCTTTCACTTGCTCTCCAACCGGCATGGTAATACCTGCACCTGTTGAAGTAACAACCATTCCACGGTATAAACCGTCAGAAGAGTCCATCGCGATTGTACGAACCGTATCTTCCCCAACGTGTTTCTGAGTTTCCAAAATGATTTTCTGGCCATTCGGCTTTGTTACTTCCAAAGCATCCAGAATGTTAGGTAATGTAGCGCCAGCTTCAAAACTTACGTCGATCACCGGACCAATTACTTGTGAAATTTTACCTGTTTGTGTAATCATTGTAATATGTATGTGTAAATGTTAATTTTAAAATTCGAGTGCGAAATTACTATATTTTATTTAGGTAAAAAAACGATTTTTAATACTTTTATAATTAAATTTGATGCTTTATAACCCTGCCTGGATTTTGTAGTGGTCATAAGGGTTTTTAACCCTGATTTTAAGGCCATTATCGAAACCTGTTAGCTTTTTGTAGGGTAAATACGATTGATCGGATGAAGGTATACACCCATATTGATGATTTTAAGGACGTAAGAAATCCTGTTGTAACTACCGGCACGTTCGATGGCGTTCATTTAGGGCATCAAAAAATTATTTCACGTCTCAAGGTTGTTGCCGCCGAAGAGCAAGGTGAAACCGTTCTTCTGACCTTTTACCCGCATCCCCGTATGGTGCTTTTTCCGGACGATAATGAGCTCAAGCTCCTGAATACCCAGGAAGAGAAAATCAAGCTGCTGGAGGCTTACGGAATCGATCACCTGATCATTTATCCCTTTACCAAAGAATTTTCCCGCCTTACTTCCGTTGAGTTTGTAAGGAATATCCTGGTAAACAGTATTCATACAAAACGACTGGTGATCGGCTATAACCATCATTTTGGTCGCAACCGCGAAGGCTCTTTTGAACATTTAAAAGAATTTGGCCCGCTTTATGGCTTTGAAGTGGAGGAAATTTCGGCCGAAGACATCGATAATATTGAGATCAGCTCGACAAAAATTCGTAACGCCCTGTTGGAAGGTGATGTGGAAACTGCCTCCGCCTATCTTGGACATCATTATTCATTGACCGGAAATGTGAGGGGCGGACAACAGCTCGGCAGAACCATTGGTTACCCGACTGCAAACATTGTGGTGGAGGATAAATATAAGCTGATTCCTGCCGACGGTGTTTATGCCGTTCAGGTGGAGCATAAAGGGACCAACTATGGCGGAATGCTCAATATTGGCAATAATCCAACCATCGAAGGCAAAGGCAGAAGCATTGAAGTGAACATCTTTGATTTCGATAAAGATATTTACGGAGACGACGCAACCATTTATTTTATTAAACGTCTACGGGATGAAGCGAAGTTCAATGGGCTGAATGAATTGAAAGCGGCATTGGCAAAAGACAAAGAGAACTCCCTAAAAGCATTGGCTGTTTGAAAAAAATATGCTCATATAGAACAGGTATTAAAACAGCAATAATTCTGCTATTCTTTTTCTCTTTCCAGAAAATGAATGCTCAGAAAGTATTGCTCGATTCATTGACGCTGGATACGCTTACTGCTTTTACCAGTCTGGAGGATGCGCTGAAGAATCCTGAAAAAGTAATCAAGCTGGAGCTGAGAAAAAACAAGCTGAAAACATTTCCCATGGAGATTTTCAAATTTCCGAATCTTCAATACCTCGATCTGAGCAAAAATTATATCAAAGAAATTCCGGAGGAGATCGGGCAGCTGAAAGATCTTCAGTATTTCGCTATTTCCAAGAATAGTGTTCAGGAATTCCCGACGCAGATTGGCGAGCTCAGCAATTTATTTTACCTGAATGCCAATCAGAATGAGCTTTCTTCAATTCCTGCCACGATCGGTAAGCTAACCAAGCTGAAAAATCTGGACTTATGGAGCAATAACATCGAGCGCTTCCCGGATGAATTGAAAGATCTGAAAAGCTTATTGATATTCGACCTTCGTGTAATTCTGATTCCCGACGCGCAACAAAATGCTATCCAGGCAATGCTGCCGAATGCAAAAGTGTACTTTTCTCCGTATTGCAAATGTCAGCAGTAGTAACAAAAAAATGGAGAAATGGAGAATGGATTTGAACTGGAGAAGTTTAGCCCCATCTCACTAATTCTCCAAACACTAATCCTTCAATTCACTAATTCAAATGAACTTTCACCTTCAGTTTCTCATAACCCCCTTTCCTCAAAAAATAAACTATTCTCATTCATCTCTTTTCATCGGATCTTGCTTTGCAGAAAATATCGCTGAGCGGATGCAGCAATTTAAATTCAATACGCTCATCAATCCGCATGGCATTTTGTATAACCCTTCCAGCATTGCCAATGCTTTACGAAGGTGTAAGAACAATGCGCCGCTGGAAGAAAATGAATTATTTTTTGCCAACGAATGCTGGAATTCATGGGAGCATCACAGCTGTTTTTCTGATCCGGATAAACAATATTGCCTGAACGAAATCAATAAAGCTATTTCTGTTTCGCACAATGCAATACAAAATGCAGAATGGTTGTTTATTACGTTCGGGTCTGCTTTTGTTTATAAGCGAAATGGCGAAAGTGTTGGTAATTGTCACAAGCAGCCGCAGAAAGAATTTGAAAAACATTTGCTCAGCACAGCGGAAATAGTGGAAGAATATAAAAAGCTGATTGAGGAGTTGAAACAACTGAACAGTAAGCTGAAGATTGTTTTTACAGTGAGCCCTGTTCGTTATGTTCGTGATGGCGTAGTGGAAAATACGCTTAGCAAAGCCCGTTTGATCGATGCCGTTCACCAGTTAACAAGTGAGCGCGTGTTTTATTTCCCGGCTTACGAGCTGGTGATGGATGATCTGCGCGATTATCGTTTCTATAAGGAAGATCTGGTACACCCGAATGAGCAGGCAATTGATTATGTGTTTGAGAAGTTCAGCGCTGCAGCATTTGATGAAGCAACAATTGCTCTGTCTGAAAAAATAAAAGAAATTATCCAGGCAAAAGCCCACACGGCTTTTAATCCCGGAACAGAAACGCATAAGAAATTCAAGGCAACGTATGTTGGTCGATGCCTTGAATTAAAAAAACAATATCCGTATATTCAACTGGAGGAAGAAATTCGCTTCTTCAGCTGATTACCAATGTGCTGATTTAAGTTTGAAGATAGTGTACAATGCAACAGTGTCGGAACAGTTGATTTCGCCGCTAATGACTTTTTCTTCCACCTGTCTCGCACTCAAAGTCACTAATTCAATTCCTTCGAAGGCGGCGGCTTTCGGTTTTTCAATAATTTTCGCATCTTTTGCAATAAAACAAAATAGCTTAGAGGAATTTTTAGAAGGCATTGCCCTCAATTCGGCAAGAAGCACAATGTTATTGGCTTTAACGCCTGTTCGCTGCTCCATTTCTGTATAAGCTGCAGAAAGCGGGGTGCAGCCATGATCAACCATGCCGGAAGGAAATTCCAGTGTGATTTCCTGAATGCCATGTTTGTACTGCCGTACGAAAATAAAATCGCCATCTTCTGTGATCGGAAGGATCATGGCAACATCGCCTAGCTTTGAAATGTAATAATCGTCAAGAATATGACCGTTCGGGAGTTTTACTTTGTGTCTGAATAATGGGAACCACTTGCTGGGAGAAAGATCTTCTTCCGAGAGTAGTTCCCATTTCTTTTCTGATGGCATAAATAGAGAGGTTTTTTTGTTTATTTATTTAAAATTTCAATGTTAATCCTGTCATAAAATTTATCCCGGCCTGGGGATAATAAAAGTTTTCTACTGTATGTTTTCCACCGTATATATATCCGTAGGTATAGCCATTGGATTCATACTCTTCCCCGAAAACATTATTCACTGCTAATATTAAACCGATTTCACGAATGTGTTTTGTTTTGATGTTGTAATTGATTCGCACATCATTCACAAAAAAAGCATCAAGCTTTCTTGTTTTGTTTGAAGTGTTGTCGAGATATTGTTCGCCGACATATTTGCTCAATAGGCTGATTTTTAAATTCTTTATCGGCTCGTATGTGAACGTGCTTCCCATAATGATGCCCGGAGAAAACGCAATATCTGTTTCCGGATAAATATTCACACGTTGTGCGGTGCTATCATAATTATCAATGTATTCAGAGAAATTGAGGATCTTATTTTTACTGAATGTCGCATTCACATCCCAGCTCAGGTTCTTCAGGATTTTTACTCCGAATTGCGCTTCTATGCCGCTGCGGTAACTGTTGTCGACATTGGCCCTGTTATAAGCTCCTACATCATTTACTTCGCCCGTTAAAACCAACTGGTCTTTGTATTCCATGTAATATAAATTCAGCGACCACATCGCTTTTTTTGTATGATGCCTGTAGCCCAGCTCAAGGTCATTTAATTTTTCGGCTTTTGGACGGCTGGTAGGAGTAGATTGCGTGTAATCATCTCTGCTCGGTTCTTTACTGCCTTTGCTGTAGGATAAATACACATTTGCATTGTTGTTTAGCTCATAGCTAACACCAATCTTCGGATTGATGAAGCCCAGGCTTGCTTCCTGCTGTATGCTTTTCAGGCTGTCGTCGTATCCAAGAAATGAATAGTTAACAGTGCGGTATTGAAGATCAGCATAAAAGGAAAATTGTTTGCTGATTGAATACACTACTTTTCCATACACATTGAAATCTGTTTTGTAGGCGGTATCGTTATAATAGTTCTCGTGAAGCGTGCTGTTGGAAGCATATTGCGACCAAATGATCTCTCCGAAATGCAATCCGTCATATTTATTCCAGGCTCCGCCAACAGTCGCTACTAATTTTTTATTGCTGTTGTAGTTCAATGAAAAGGTTGTACCGTAAAAATCATTATCGAGCCAGCGTCTGCGGACAAGATCCGTAGTGCTGATCGTTTCAGTCCCAACAACAACATCCTGCAAGCCGTAGCTGCTGAATGCCTGCGCTCTTTTG
>DASWNK010000153.1:0-3855 GCA_036399275.1 Bacteroidia bacterium
CAAAGGTACGGAGTTTTATATAAAATATGGATACATTTGTTGCTCAATTAAACCTATGCGTGCTAACCTTCTTTACCTCTTATTTGCCGGCTTCATCTTATCCTGCGCGCCGTCGCGGTTCGTGAAGCCGCTTGCAAAAAAACAACATGCTGCCGGCATCGCTTTGGGCGGACCGCTTATTAAATTCGGCGAAGCCACTATTCCCATTCCTTTTCTCACCGCTAATTACGGTTACGGGATCGATAGTACGCTTACCGGCTTTGCTTCTGTGAACATTACATCGGCATTGTATGGTAATTTTCAGGTGGAATTGGGTGCGACCAAACAGATTTTGAGACAGAACAACTTTATCCCAGCTGTAAGCATCACTCCCATCATCAATGTGATTTATAAAAGCAAAGATGCCCGAAAACTATATCCTCAACTGGCGCTCAATGCATTTTGGGAATACGGAAAACGGAACAACTATATTTATGCTGGAGTCGATAACTGGTTTGAGATGGCACAGAAGCGCGGCTTTGATGTAAAACAAAAAAATCATTGGATCTTCATGCCTATGATCGGACATAGCCTCGCCGGAAAAAAATGGAATCTGAACATCGAAGCAAAAGTAATCGCGCCGAATTTATCGAACGAGAAACTGGTAGTGGAATATCAGACACCTTTTAAGAACCGTGGTGCATTTGGGGTTTACTTGGGGTTCATGAGAAAATTTTAGATTACAAATTTACAGTCCCGATAGCTATCGGGACGATATACAAATCTGTGTGAGGCTGTTCGTTAGAAGCAATTAGTTTTCAGCAAGAGAATGTCAGCTCGATACAATTTCGTTTTTCGCGAAATTGTATCGAGAGCAGGTTAAAAGCAATTACTAAATAAAATACATAACAATGCTTATAAACATATTTTCAATCATTACAGCTGCAAAAAAGAAAGCGCAATTTTTCGTACCTTTAGTTCTACTGTTTTCAAGCTGTTTAACATTGGACGATAACCTATTCAATAATTCTAAATTAGAATCGTATAAGCTCGATGCTTATGATGGTGAAGTGGATTTCACCCTCGACAACTCCTATTCTATTTCTGATAGCCTTGTGCATTTATTCCAATTGCCTTCACAAGCTGCTGGAGAATCCAATCCGACCACCATTTATGCAATCTATATTGGCGACATTGCCAAAATTGCTACGGATACGGTGATCATGTATTGTCACGGCAATAAAGACCACATGGATTTTTACTGGCAACGCGCAAAATTATTGGCGAATGCAAAAGAGAAGAACCGATTTGGCGTGTTGATGATCGACTATCGCGGCTATGGCATGTCGGAGGGGAAGCCAACCGAAGATGGTGTATATGCCGATGTGGATGCGGCTTTGAAATGGCTGAAGTCGAAAGGATTGAGCAATGATCGTTTGGCGATCTACGGATTCAGCATGGGCTCTGCTCCTGCTACAAAACTATGCGCGGAGAATTTCAGTATGAAGCCCGACAAATTATTACTGGAAGCTCCTTTTGCTTCCGCAGAGACGATGATACAGGATGGCTCTGGACTGGCAATGCCGGGCAGTCTTTTCACCACCCTGCAAATCAATAATGGTGAATTAATCAAATCGGTTGCCCAGCCCCTTTTCTGGGTGCATGGTGAAGCGGATGATTTTTTAAACATCGATACGCATGGCGCCGTGGTGTACAACAATTACCAGGGAATCTATAAAGAAGCACACCGTATTCCGGCAGCCGGGCATAGCACTGTTCCACAAACCATGGGCTTTTCAAATTACATGAATGCTGTGGGAGATTTTATTACCGGGCATTGATGTAACCCCTGAAAAATTTTCCAACAAATTAAACTTTGTTTATATTTATGCTTTCGACCAAACCTCTTTTAAGAGCGAATTCAAACAATTATACTATTTGACAAAAATCAGGCATGAAAAGAATATCACTCCTACTCTTATTTATCACTTTAATTGAGAGTCCAGGCTTTGCGCAGAAAGATAACAAGCTCGACTCCTTAATAAATTATGTAAAAACAGCTGAGCAGGACACCAACAAAGCAAATGCGCTTATTTCTATCTGCAGAAGCATGAGTGGCGTTGGCGAATACATGGAGGCTAAAAAATATGCTGATGAAGCCTTAAAACTTTCTCAAAAACTCAATTATAAAAAAGGACAAGCCAAGGCTTACAACCAGATCGGGAATGTTCATAGTTACATGTCGGATTACCCGGAAGCCTTGGAAAATTTCCAGAAAGCGCTAAGCCTCAATGAACAATTGGGCAACAAGTCGGGCGTTGGCACCAGTTTGGGCAATATTGGCATCGTTTATCAGCGGCTATCTGACAATAAAAATGCAATGGTCTATTTTCAAAAGGCATACAACCTATTCGAAGAACTGGGGCAGAAAACCGGAATGGCCAACAATTTAGGAAACATGGGAGCTGTGTGTTTCGAAGGCTTGCGTGATTATCCAAAAGCCTTGGAATATTTTTTTAAATCATTAGAACTTTTTGAAAAACTGGGCCGAAAGGACGGTATGGTAAGGTCTTTGGAAAATGCCGGCACCACGTATTTTATTTTAGGCGATTATCCAAAAGCATTGGATTATCTGCAGCAATCGTTAAAGCTGTCGGAAGAGATCGGCGATAAAAATATTATGGGGGACGCTTCTAATAACCTTGCATCTGTTTATATAAAGCTCAAAGATTTTAATCAAGCGTCAAAGCACCAGGAAAGGGGGCTTTCAATAGCTTTGGAAATAGGTGATAAAGTGCTTATCAGAAACGCTTATGGCAATTATACAATGATTGATTCGGCGAAAAATGATTTTAAAGCCGCTTTTCTTCACCACAAGCTCTTCATGCAATACAACGATTCCATTTTTAATTCTGATAATAAAAAGAAAATAACAGAGCTCGCAATGCAATACGAGTTCGATAAAAAGTCCGTTGCCGACAGCATTAAAGCCGGTGAAGAAAAGAAAGTGATCTCCGCTCAATTGCAACAGGAACAGACGAAAAGCTATGCCTTATACGGCGGACTAGCTTTACTGATGGTATTCGGAGGATTTATGTTTAACCGTTTCAAAATCACTCAAAAACAAAACAAGATCATTGAAAAACAAAAAGGCGTTGTTGAAGAAAAGAACAGGGAGATCCTGGACAGTATCGCTTATGCATTACGGATTCAGACAGCCATACTTCCACCTCAGCGTTTGGTAAAACAGCATTTGGTAAATTTCTTCATTCTATACAAACCAAAAGACATTGTAGCCGGTGATTTTTATTGGATGGAAACAGTGAATGATCTGGTTTTATTTGCAGCCTGCGATTGCACCGGCCATGGCGTACCGGGCGCGATGGTGTCGGTAGTTTGCCACAACGCGCTCAACAGGGCGGTGAGGGAATTTGGATTAACTCAACCGGCAGCCATCCTTGATAAAACAGCAGCGCTCGTAACCGAGAACTTTTCTAAAAGTGAAGAGAACATAAAAGATGGAATGGATATTTCCCTTTGTGCTTACAACACCAAAACAAAAAAACTGGAATGGGCCGGTGCCAATAGCCCGATCTGGTTATTGCAAAACGGAGAACTGGTAGAAACCAAGGCCGACAAACAAGCTATAGGAGATGGTGAAAACAGCAAGCCGTTTACAAACCATCAGTTTACCTTACAGACCGGCGAAAGCATTTATATCTTTACCGACGGTTATGCCGATCAATTTGGCGGTGAAAGCCAAAAGAAGCTGACCCGCAAGCGATTCAAGGATCTCCTTGTTTCTGTTCAAGGGAAATCTTTACCCGAGCAAGGTCTTGCTCTAGATCAATTTATTGCCAATTACAGAAAAGAATT
>DASWNK010000154.1:0-7224 GCA_036399275.1 Bacteroidia bacterium
CCTATCCAACCGATCATGATCACAGCAAATGCAAATGCGCCAACTTCAAACACCCATTGCAATCCCGAAGGAATGCCAATTGCCAGAATTTTTTTTGTCAGCGATTTCGAAAGATTACGAAAGCTGAACCCTTGCCAGTATATTTTAAAATGGCGGTTGTAATACACGTAGGCGAACATTGCTAAAGCCATGACCACGCGCGCAATAAAGCTGGCCCAGCAGGAACCCATCAGGCCCATTTCAGGGAAGCCCCAATGTCCGAATATCATAAGGTAGTTCAGGAGGACGTTCAATAAGTTGGCGCCAATGGTGATCAGCATGGCAATGCGTGTAAAGGAAAGTCCTTCGGTAAATTGTTTAAATCCCGAAAAAATGCAGAGTGGAATCATTCCCAGCATCATTACATTGAGGAAAGGGATGGCCAGGTCAACAACCTCCTGTTTTTGATTGAACATGTTCAGTACCGGAGAGAGTGCTACCAATAACAGAAAAAGTAAAATCCCCAATATCGTATTGATAACAATGCTGTGCCTCAATAATGCAGCGCTCTCGGAGAGACCTTTGGAGCTGTCGGCAGCTGCAACCAGTGGAGTAATTCCGTAGGAAACGCCCAATCCGAATACCAGTACAAGTGTGTATAAGCTGTTGGACAAGGCTACTGCTGCCTGCGGTTCGGTGCCGATCTGGCCAACCATGGCGGTATCCACAACACCAACCATAATGTGTCCTAACTGGCTTAGTACGACAGGGTATGCCAGGAGGAAAGTATCTTTATAATTCTTAAGATATTTCGGTGAAAAAACGCTAAACATAGGGCGCAAAGATAGGTTTTATCTTCAAACAGGGAGAAATAGGAGGGGGGCGCAGTAAAATATTGTCATTTTATTAGCAATGATGCAACTACAAACACCGGAAATCCGTCTAAGTTTTATATCTTTGAATACAGACACGAATAAACGAATAGTATATAATGAAAAAACAGTTACTTTTTATTGTTTTAGTTGGATTCATTTCCATTAAAAGTTTCTCTCAATCTCCTGTGCTTCCTGCAACTGATAGCAAGGAGTATGAACAGTTAAAATCCAAAGGACAAATACCTGCTTTGCCATTCGCAAGCACAGGGAATTTCAGCCCGACATTCGACGATCTGAAGCGTTCAGGAATGACACACAAAATGCCGATTTCAGGCTGCGGCTGTTACATTACTCCCGATGCGACTTATACACTGGCGATGGCTCCCAATGATGACGGCAGCACAGGCTTGTTGGCGATCCCATTCAACTTCTGTTTATACGGTACCAATTACACCACTTTGTATATCAATAATAACGGGAACGTTTCCTTCGGAACTTCTTACGGAACGTTTTCTTCTTCTCCTTTCCCTGATCCAAGTTATATCATGGTTGCTCCATTCTGGGGTGATGTGGATACTCGCGGAACTGGTACTGTAAAATACAAGACTACCGCTACTGCCATGTATATCAATTGGGAAGCAGTTGGATATTACAGCTCTATGACGGATAAGGTAAATACTTTTCAATTGATCATTACTGATGGCACTGATCCGATTCTGCCTCCGGGAAACAATATCGCTTTTTGTTACGGCGATATGCAATGGACTACAGGCGCTGCATCTTCGGGTGTTGGTGGGTTTGGTGGTGTTCCTTCTACTGTGGGTGTGAATAAAGGCGACGGTGTTAATTACATTCAGATCGGTCGTTTCGATCAGGCCGGTGCTGCGTATGATGGCGGCTATGGTGCGAATGACGGTGTAAGCTGGCTGGATTACCAATCATTTTATTTCAATTCCTGCTCCGGCAATAACATTGCTCCTATCGCCAGCATCAGCCCTCCCTTATTAAGTGGCGGCGGCGGTTGCGATACCTTGAAGCTTTGTGCTACGGATGATACATTGATTGTAAGTGCACTTTTCCTTTCGCCGGAGATTGGCCAAACAACCACTATTAGTGTTAATACATATGGTATTCCGGGTTTTTCTCTTTTGAGCAATACTTCGGGCAACTCGGCAACAGCACAAGTGCAGATCATTGCTTCTGTTGCGAATGCCGGAATGAACATCATCACATTTACTGCAACGGATGACGGGGTTCCTGCTCAAACAACAACGGTGAACCTGAATATATTTATCGATACTACTGGTTTTGCAGCATTTAATCCCATCATAACCGGTGTGCTTGATTTTTGTGAGGGAGGCAGCACTGTTTTAAGTGTTACCCCGACTACTTATGATGCGTATATCTGGAACAATGGCTCTACCGGTTTTTCAATTTCAACCGACTCATCCGGACAATACTGGTGTACTGCCCGCGAGAACGGTTGTTTTAAAACGGTATTGGTCGAGGTGGTAGAGCATCCGGACCCAACTCCTGTGATCATTGGAAATTTATTCACGTGCTTTACAAACACAACAGATCTTACTGTAGATTCAACGGGCTTGTACTCAACTTACCTGTGGTCCAACTCCAGCACAAATGATTCAATTTTAGTATTGAATGGAACATATACAGTAACAGTAACTGATTCATTTGGCTGTGTCGGTACATCGCCGCCGGTAACCGTTTTAAATGCGAATCCAACAGTTGCAATCACCGGCCTTGCGCCTTTTTGTCCGGGCGATGATATCACTTTAACGGCTGTTCCATCCATTCCTTCAGGAGCGATCTATTCATGGTCGACATCTTCAACATCTTCTACAACAAATGTGACTACTGCCGGCGATGTGATTGTGACTGTTACCTATAGCAATGGCTGCAATACCGCAGACACAGTGAGTGTAACACAGTTTTCTTCCCCTGTTGCGAATTACAGCAGTAATCCTGCCGGTGTTTCTAATCCTGGAACGCCCGTGAGCTTTACTGATCTTTCAACAACAGCAACCGGAACAATTATTACCTGGGTTTGGTATTTTGGTGATAGCACAAGTGTGGGTTCATTTGCACAAAATCCAATTCACACGTACGGACAAGATGGAACTTATCCTGTAGTACTTGCTGTGCAGAATTCGAATGGATGCTGGGATACGATTAGTTTAAATTACGAGATTGTTTCTCAGATTCAGATACCCAACGTTTTTACTCCGAATGGTGATAAAGACAACGAATTTCTGGAATTCAAGAACCTTGATTTCTATCCCGGAACAGCTCTGACAGTGTTTAACCGTTGGGGAAATAAGATCTTTGAAAATTCAGATTATAAAAACAACTGGAATGGCGGCGGACAAGTGGACGGTGTTTATTATTTCATTCTTGAAAACGAAAAATTCGAAAAGCCTGTTGCTGGATTTATACAGATCTTACGATAATAAATACATCTTATAAAAAAAGTGGCATACATTTCTGTATGCCGCTTTTTTATTTATCGCTCTTCATATTCTTTCCATACATCTTTGTACTCTTCGGGATTTTTTTCAAATTGCTTCTTAACAAAAGAGCAGACTGGAACTATTTTAAATTCATTCATTCTTGCATGGTCTACCATCGCTTCCAGCAATGTTTTCCCCAGGTTGTTTCCGCGCATTTCTTCTGCTACCTGAGTATCCTCTACCACCAGGTCATTGTCTTCCAGGTGGACTTTCATTTCGGCAATCGGGAATCGATTTTCCTCAATAATAAAGGCGCCTCTTTTTGTTTCATCTATTCTTAACAGTACTTCTTCGTTCATTACAATGTCCTTTAATTTGCTTTTATTAATTCGATCTCACAAGCGATCTTCACATCCTCGCTTACCATAATGCCGCCACTTTCCAGCGCTGCATTCCAATTTAAATCAAATTCTTTGCGGTGGATAACACCGTTTACAGAAAATCCGGCTTTCGTATTTCCCCAGGGATCTTTTTCTATTCCGCCAAACTGCACGTCCAGGCTGATCTTTTTAGTGATGTTTCTAATGGTGAGATTCCCCATCAAACGGAAATTCGCATAATCTGTTTTTTCATAACCTGTTGAAACAAATTTGATCTCGGGATACTTTTCAATATCAAAAAATTCCTCCGAGCGGAGATGTGCATCGCGTTGATCATTCCCGGTGCTGATGGACGCGGTTTTTCCAATGAAGCTGATTTTTGCAGTGGTGAAATCGTCACCCTGGGTTTCCACATCTACTGAATAATCCGTCATGATACCGGTGAGATTGGCGATCATCATGTGCTTTACTTTAAAGGTTATTTCGCTGTGGCTGCTATCGACCGACCAAAGAGTTTTCATGATATATGCTTTAAATGGAAATCCGTTTCAGTTAGACCATTAAAAAAACATACCCGATAAGTAAATTTTCATAACTTGTGATTTGAAACACATAAACACTACAATATGAAAACATCCATTTCTTTTTTGTTGGTTTTTTTACTGATGCTTAATGCTGGGATAGCCTCTGAAAAACCGATAGAAGTTAAGGCAGCGGTGAGCGCTGTGAAAGTGTGCCTAAACGCCGCTCAAATTACACATACTCAGAAAATCAAAATAAAAACAGGTTTGAACAAGCTTGCTTTTACGGGCCTGGCGATGAATATAAACAGCAGGAATATCAGCCTGAGGAACATCGGGAGCAGTGAGCTGCTTTCCCTTAAACTGGTAAAACTGAGTGATACAACCAATATTTTTTCTTTGCCCGAAGAGCTGATGGAAATGATAAGAAAAAACAAGGATTCTGTTCTGTTTATTGAGAGAAACATTGAGAAGGTGCAATTTGAAATAGAAGCCTTGGAACTGGAAAGAAACATTCTTTTAACCAATACAAATGTGATCCAGAATGGGAAAGGCCTGGCGGAGCTCAAAATGACAAGTGATTATTATCGTGAACGGTATTCTGCTGTGAATATGGATATCGCTAATAAACAAAGAGAACTGCGGCAGTTGAAGAAAAATAAAATACGAGCGTTAAAAGCGGTTTTCGATATCGACAATTCTGAAGAAAATGCGATTAGTGTGAATGTAATCATCGCAGATATTCGGAATGCCGGTTCTGAATATAGTACTGATATAGAGCTGACCTACCTGGCTAAAGAATCTGGTTGGATCCCTGTTTATGAAATTTTCGCAAGCAACAATAAAAGCCTGAAAATTAACTACAGGGCGAAGATTCTGAATAATACAGGCATTGACTGGAATGATTTGAATATTTCCTTATCCACTGCCGATCCATTTGAATATTATGCAGCTCCGGACCTTGCTCCATTTTATGTTTCCCGCTATGATCGAACTAATAGCGGGAACGATTATGACGAGGATGAGCAAGAGGTGCAAAATTCTCAGTTAAAGAAAAAGAAGAAAACGAATGATGATGAGGAAGAGGTCTTCACGCCAGACAGAGAAATTACTTTCAATATTGCTAAGAAATATGTTTTTAAATCAGGTTTAACTCCTTCGTTTGTGGATGTTACTGCTTATGATCTTATTCCGGAATTTTTATTCCGTTGCGCTCCTAAAAAAGAAGAACAGGTATATTCAATTGCCCGCATAAGAGACTGGGAAGCGCTCAATCTGATGGATGGTGAAGCAAGCATTTATAACAATGGCAGCTTTTTGGGCAAGTCCTATATTCGTCCCAGCTCGATTGAAGACTATCTGGAATTGCCACTGGGCGTGGTGGATAACATCTTTGTGAAGCATAAGCTGGTAAGTGAATCATCCAGTAAAAAAGCATTTGCGGGAGGCATTGTTGCCAACTTTAGTTATGAAATTAAACTAAAGAATGGAAGCACCGATAAAATTACCGTAGAGATAATTGATCAGGTGCCGGTTTCGGAGGAATACAATGTAAAAACGGAGAACGTGGAATTTACAGAAGGTGGAGAAAAGGATGCAACAACAGGGAAGATTGTCTGGAAGGTGGATCTCAGCCCATCTGCCGACAAAACATTATTTGTAAAGTATTCCGTAAGCTATCCGAAAGGATACAGGTTCTCGGGCAGTTATAAAAAACGAAAAGTAAGAGCGAAATTCTAAATGATAGTCTTTAAAATTTAAACCTTACTTGCGCCCTAACTTCAGACTTTGTGTTTCCATTGATTTCTGTAAGCGACCCTTCACTGATAATTCTTTGATTGTCGTAGAACGTCTGTGAGTAACGAAGCCATAGTTCAATTCTTCTTGTCAGGTTATAATCCAACATGATATAAAATCGCGATCCACGATTGTAATAGGCGGGAATGGAGTAGGAGCCTGGCACATCATTCTCATATGCATAAATGCGGGCATCATAACTATCCGTTTGAAACAATGCATAACGCAATGTTATTGAAAGAGGTTTGCCTAATTTATTATAAGTAATATCCTGGTAAACCAAATATCCTTTTTCTGTTTTATCCTTGTTGAATTTATAATCGATGAGCTCTATTCTGTTTTTAAA
This sequence comes from Bacteroidia bacterium, assembly GCA_036399275.1. Taxonomy (GTDB): domain Bacteria; phylum Bacteroidota; class Bacteroidia; order 2-12-FULL-35-15; family 2-12-FULL-35-15; genus 2-12-FULL-35-15. Next base: position 6,367 of record DASWNK010000154.1, read on the forward strand.
TTTGATGGAAGGCAAAACCGAATAGGAAATATGAATGCGGTAATTGGTTTGTTTTACAGGAACAAGGTAATCGATCAGTGCATCTGCATCATTACTGTTCTTTTGTTTATCGCGCTGCCGGATCCTTACATACATGTCCACTTTTTTTGAAGGCGTATAGTTGAATTGTGCCATGTAATCGTTGCCATAAGAAGGTGCACCGGCCTGATATTTCAGCCAGGGAAATTCAAAGCGATCGTAATAAGCAGTAATAGTAGTGCTGTTTGTGGGTTTTGCGACTAAGCCGGCATACAATCCTTTTTCATTTGTAGCTGTGGTGCTTTCTGCAAAGCCATTGCTTAAAAGATTTTGGAAATTACGCTGGTAATAGCGATGGACAAGGGTGAAAGATAAACGCGGATCGAGACTCAGCAACATTCCATTGACAAAAGCTTTCCCTCCGTTTTTACTCATGGCTTCTTCACCGAAGAAATTAAAATTTCGAATGACGAAATTATAATCAACACCTATATTTAAATTTTTTGAAGCAGAAAATTCAAACTGGTTATAATAGGATAAGGAGCGTTTGTAATCAAGATCCAATTGATAGCTCATGGCTGAAAAGCCAGCATTGAATTTTTTTCCTTTGTAGGAAACATTTCCTCCGTAAATGGTTTGGAGAAGTGCATGTTTGTCGGCAATTTCACTTAAGGTGCTATGATAGCCAGTTTCCTGTAAAGAAGAAATTTCGGCTGCTTCACCTGTATCAAGTGTGTCGCTTACGTTTGCGTCAACTTGTTTGCGCGAATAGAAACCGGTTGCTTCAAATTGTTTGTAGCCTAAGGTAGTTGCGGCTCCTCTCATGAACAGGTTTTCATC